>CAYMAR010000596.1:0-1509 GCA_964388465.1 uncultured Desulfobacteraceae bacterium | reverse complement strand
TGTCGGCGGTTCCGTCTGGGGCGTGAAGCGGGCCATTGACGAAGGATATTTCCCGGGTCCGCGTCTGGTTTGCAGTGGATCGGTTATCGGCATGACCGCAGGGCACGGGGATTACAGGACCACAAACTCCTTCCCGCGTCAGCTGGGCGGACCTTCGGAAACCGAACTCGAACGTCTTGGTATGACCTACTTCGCCGATGGCGTCCCCGAAGTCCTTTCCGCTAGCCGCACGCTGATGCGGGAGGGGGCCGCATTCCTGAAGATGTTCGTCGGCGGGGCCGTTGCCGGTGTGTATGACCCGCTGGATGTCGCCGAATATTCCTTAGAAGAAGTCAGGGCGGCCGCCGAGGAAGCCGACCGGTGGAACACCTATCTGGCCGTTCATACCTACACGGATAAGTCCACGCAGATAGCGATTAAGGCCGGCGCAAAAACGCTCGAACATTGCAATTTGATCACCGAAGAGACGGTCAAAATGGCAATCGACAAGGGCTGTTATATCAGCCCGCAAACAGGGGTCTACCTGAGCCCTGCGCCGGCAGGATTTACTCCCGCTCAGGTAGCCCGCCAGAAGCAGGCCGCGGATGGTCTGGATAATCTGATGGCGCTTTGCAAAAAGCACAATGTACAAGTCGCTTTCGGTAGCGACCTGCTTGCTTCGCTGGAAATGAAGAAAATGCTGCCCACGGAATTCACCAATCGCACGAAGTGGTTTTCAAATGCGGAAATTCTGGCCCAGGCAACGTCTCTCAACGGTGAAGTGCTGGCGCTGAGTGGTCCCCGCAATCCCTATCCCGGAAAACTCGGGGTTATTGAAAAAGGCGCGTTGGCCGACATTCTTTTAATTGACGGAGACCCGCTCGAGGACATCAGCATTTTGTTGAAACCTGAAGAGAGCCTGGCCCTGATCATGAAAGACGGCAAAATTTATAAGAATACAATAAAATAGCCGAGCGATATCAGAAAGGAGACGCCATCTATGGAGCCAGCGAAAGGTTACCGAATGAGATTGCGCACACTGCATACGCTGCAGACAATCTATGGGGTGATGGCGCTCTCATTTCTTTTCACCGAGATGAAAAGATTATTTGATTCTAAGAGCCGATAAATACTTCTCCTCCAATACTTGACATCCTCGAATTCATCGCCGTGATCGCCGCCGGAACCTACGGCATTCTCCACGCCCGGGCAAAACGCATGGACCTTATCGGCGTTTTCACCATCGCCTTTTTAACCGCCCTGGGCGGGGGCACACTACGGGACCTGATCCTGGACCGCGACCCCATCTTTTGGATCCAGCATCAGGAATATGCCATCAGTGTCTTCGTGATGGTAATTCTAACCAGTTTCATAAAAACGTTTTCTTCGAAAGTGGAAAACGCCTTGTATATACCCGATGCCATCGGCCTTGCCCTGTTTACGATCCTGGGTGCCGATTACGCGCTTCAGGCGGGGGCGCCCCTCTTCGCAGCCGCACTGATCGGCGTGGTGAACGGTGCCTTCGGCGGC
>CAYMAR010000595.1:0-1526 GCA_964388465.1 uncultured Desulfobacteraceae bacterium | reverse complement strand
CGCAGCCGGCGCCTGACCCGCTGCACGCCGCCCCGCACGCCGTCGGTGAGCGCTTGACCATGTGGTTCAGCCCCTCGCCGGCAAAGAGGGCCCGCACCGCCTCGTCGATGAGGCCTTCGATCTCCAGCACCTCGACGCCGGCGGCCGCAAGGGTCTTGCGCGGATTTTCCCCCACCCCGCTGACGAGAAGCGTACGGCAGTCCGTCAATGTCTCGGCCAGCGCTTCCCAGCGCTGCCGGCCGCCGCCGCGAGGCGGCGTGGCGCGCGCTTCCAGCAATTCTATCCGTTCGTCCTTCTGGCCGTAGATCAGGAGTTTGGCGGCTTCTCCCAGGTGCTGGTTGACCAGCACCCCTTCCATGCTGGCCACGGCCACGCAGGGGCGCGGCGATACGCGACCGGCGCGGGGCGTGTTCACTTCCAGTCGCTGGCAGGCGTTGAGAGTGGCCGTGAGTTCCGCATCCGGCGCTTCCCCGAGAAGGCCAACGGCGTCGGCGCGGCAGCGGGTGCAGTGCCGCATCTGTTTGACATGAACGGCGGCTTGCGCGCGGATCGCACGGACGGTCGCCTTGTCTGGTTCGGGCAGATGTTCGAACTCCGAACCGGCATTGGGGTAGTAGGGCATGGCGTTGAACAGGTCCACATCCAGGCCGGCCATGCGGCGCGCCACCACCGGGATGTGATCTTCATTGATCCCCGGGAGGATGATGCTGTTGACCTTGACCATGATGCCGCGGGCCTTGAGTCCCGTGATGGCTTCCAACTGCCGCTCCAGCAGCAGGGCAGCGCCTTCCTCGGCGCGCACGACTTTCTTGCCGGTGCGCATCCAGGAATAGACTTTGGCGCCGATGGCCGGATCCACCGCATTGACCGTCACGGTGACGTGACTGACCGCCAGCCGCTCGAGATCGTCGAGATAGGGCACCAAATTGAGGCCGTTGGTGGCGACGCACAGAATAACGTCCGGAAAGCGGGCGCGCACGCGGGCCAACGTCTCCAGGGTCTCCCGGGGGTTGGCAAAGGGGTCGCCCGGGCCAGCGATCCCCACCACGGCGATGTTGCCTTTGCGTTCGAAGACCTCCTCCAGGTAGACCATGGCCTGGCTGGGCGAAAGCACGGCACTGGTCACGCCGGGGCGCGTTTCGTTGACGCAGTCGAACTGACGGTTGCAGAACTTGCACTGGATATTGCAGCGGGGGGCCACCGGCAGATGCACCCGTCCGAAGGATTTACAGGCATCGGGATTGAAACAGGGATGATTGTCGAGATTCATAATTCGGCCCTTTCCGAGCAGTGTCCGCTTGATATATTTCGACTAAGCGCAGTTCGTCGCAGACGTGTATCATGCGCACCCGGCAGCTGCGAGATGGTTTCCCTTTGTCACGAGGCCGAGCATTGAGACCGCGATTGAAAAAGACGCGCCGGCTGTCTGAGCGCAGCGAGTTCCGGCGCGTCCGATCGCGGTCTCGACGCGCAGGCGCACCCGAAGGGCTCGTGACACGGGCGCCTTCTTTTGGTTCGTTTTCTTG
>CAYMAR010000594.1:0-1532 GCA_964388465.1 uncultured Desulfobacteraceae bacterium | reverse complement strand
CCATGAACAGCGGGCCATTGATCTTCTGGGAGGCCCGGTATTCGCAAATGGCCTGACTGATGGCCAGGATATGGTCCTGGTTGAAACTGTTTGTCAGGGACGAGCCCCGGTGGCCCGAGGTACCGAATACGACCTGCTGGGCCGGCTCGGAAGGATCCGGCCGGCGGGTGAAATACGCGGAGACGAGCCTGGGAATGTTGGCCAGCGCGGATTGGGGCGCCGCCTGACCGGCGAGTTTGTGTAGGGTCATCGTTCCTCCTAAGGGTCGGTAGGGGCGTGCACCGGAAATGTCCTACGGCCGGTGATCCAGAGTGCTGTCCAATGATAATCGCATTTTGGCGCCACGCCCATGGGCCGCTCGAAAAACAATCGGCGCGTGCTCCGGCTCCGACACGGAGAATTCCGGCGCGGGCCCTTATCTATCCAACGTTTCCGAGTGAATCCCAGCTTCCAGGGTGTGCGATTCGCCGGGTGCCAGGCGCACGCGGTCAGGACCGGCGTTGGCGGTTTCGACACAGACCATCGTCTGGTATTCGTCGTCGCCGAAGTCTTTCATCGCCGCAGCTTTGTCGACCCACGGATTCCAGATGACCGTCGTGCGGCTGCCGGTCTTGGCGATGCCGATGCAACGCTTCAATCCGCGGTCTTCGATCGAGCAGGCGGCTTCGGTGTCAACATAGATCCGGTCGGTCTCTCTGTCGATGCAAACATCGCCGTCTTGCACTTTGCGGCGCATCCGATCGACTTTGTCGAGATAAGCCACGCCCGCCACCCCCTTGATCCTGATGTTGGCAGGTGCGGATATATTGAAATAGCTGTGCAAGGCGCCCGTGCAGGCGAAGGCCGAATGGTCCGTGTTTGTGGCCGTGAGAGCCACCCGCAGAACATCCGCCACCGAGACCGCGATCTCCAGCCGGAACCGATGAGGCCAGCGCGGCATCGTCTCTTCACTGTCGGCCGTCGACAATTTCAGAAGCGTGCTGCCGTCCGCCAGCGTTTTCGAGGCGCTTGGCGTCCAGACCGTCGTGCGCACCAGGCCGTGGGCCGGCAAGCGGTTGTTCGACGGGTGATCGGCGAACCACGGCCAGCACACCGGGATGCCGCCGCGAATGGCACGCCCCGCCTCGAAACGGGCCTCCCGGCTGAGCCACAGCACCGGCGGGTGGTGGCGCGGGCGAAAAGAAAGGATGTGGCCGCCGTGCAGGGCGACCGTCGCTTCCCCGTCAGGGTGGCTGATTTCGGCGATCGTCAATCCCCCGGGGCCTTCTCGGAAAAACAGGCGATCGCGGATTGCGAATTGCCGATTCAGTGCTTCCAATGCCTTCGGGTTCATTCGATTGCTCCAGGTTTGGCGGATAAGCGGCCGGTACCGGTGGAACCTTGTTCAGATACCCCCAGCCGCAACGCCCGGGCCGCGAAGCGTTGCTAACCCCGGCCCATCCGTAGCGCCCGCCGCGGGCATCGCCGACGCGCGCTTCTAGTCGCGATCCCGGTCGATGCGGAAGGTGGCGACAAAGGGAAGGTGATCGGAA
>CAYMAR010000593.1:0-1540 GCA_964388465.1 uncultured Desulfobacteraceae bacterium | reverse complement strand
ATGCTAGAAAGCATTATTCAGCTTAGCGATGCAGCAGCACCTGCGGCAGAACCCCGAAACGCATCCGCTGCAGCCAAGTGGCCCCGCAGGATTCAAGGCCTTCAACGGGATCGGCATCCGCGTTTTCGTTGACTTCGGAAAAGAGCTTGCCGAGGGCCCCCGCCGTGTGGAAGGCCACCGCTATCATGGCCGGCACCGGGCTGGATCCCAGGATAAATATCAGGAACAACGCAATGATCAGCTCGGGAAATGCCCGCATGCTGTCCATGATCCGCCGGACCATGGGGACGACCACCGGTGGTTTGACCCCCAGGTTGCTGGAACCGAGAAACGCCAGGACCACGGCGGCGGCGCCGCCGACCAGAGTCGCCGCCCCGGCGATATTCAGGGTTTCGATGAGGGCCGGAATAAATTGCACCACCAGCCCAAAGAAACCGCTGCCGGCGTCCCAGGCCTCCCGGACAATCTCACCGGGGTAGTCGAAGAATTTTTCCAGCCCCGTCAGAAAACTGCCGGAATTCATGCTGCTGGCCAGTCGATACCCGCTGGCCAGCACCGCGACCATCAGCAGAATGCCGATCATCGAATAGAGCTTGCGCCGCCGCTCCATGGCAATGATTTCGAGTTGAATGGCATCGGTTGTCATGACGGCATCTTTTCAAGCCATTACAGAGGCCGCCCGGGCAGGCGGCCTCCGAATAGATCAGGTGGACTAGTTTTTGGATTTGGCCTTGCGGGCCGCGACGATGCTTAGATAATCCGAATGGTCGATGGGCGCGATGGCCTTGATTTCACCGGCCATGAACCCGTAGGCGCACTCGGGATCCATGGACGGCAGGCTGGCCAGCCAGCCGGTGACTTTGAGTTTAACGGATTCCGGCAGGGACTTGCGCAGGACGATCGGGCCTTCGGGAATCAACTTGGAGCGCCAGATTTCCTGAATCTGGGTCATGTCCACGAGACCGGCATCCGTGGCCTTGCGCAGGGCGCCGCTGTTGAACCCGTCCACCCAGTTGCCCAGACCGTCGGCCCAGGTGACACCGCCGTCGATATCGCCATTGAAGACGGCGACGATGGTCTGTTCGTGCCCGCCGGTAAACTTGACTTCCTTGAAATAATCACCGGATTGCATCGAATAACCGGCCTGGGGGATTTCAATGGAGGGGATCAGGTAGCCGGAGGTGGAATTGGGGTCGCCAAAGCCGAAAACCTTGCCCTTCATGCCGTCGAGGTTTTTAATGCCGCTGTCCACCCGGGCAAACCCGATGGAGTAATAGCCGAAGGAGCCGTCTTTGTTGATCTTGGTCAGCACCGGTTCGACCGCGTCCGGGTTGGTCAGATAGACTTTGGCATAGCCGGAAGCCCCCAGCCAGGCCATGTCCAGGTTGCCGCCCAGCAGGCCTTCGATCACCCCGTTGTAATCGGCCGGGGCGAATAGTTTGACGGGGACGCCCAGGAGTTGTTCCGCCTGGACCTTGAGACATTCATTGGAACGCAGGCGGTCCGAGGCATTTTCACCGCCCAGGATGCCGATCCGGAA
>CAYMAR010000592.1:0-1556 GCA_964388465.1 uncultured Desulfobacteraceae bacterium | reverse complement strand
GGCGGCGATACGATCAGCAGCGGCATCGAGGGCGCCTGGAAACCGAACCCGACCCAGTGGGACATGGGCTATCTCAAGGTCTTGTTCAAATACGATTGGGAGTTGGTCAAGAGCCCGGCCGGCGCCAACCAGTGGCTGGCCAAGGACGTGGATGAAGAGGACATGATCGTCGACGCCCACGATCCGTCCAAAAAGCACCGGCCGATGATGACCACGGCGGACCTCTCACTGAAGTTCGACCCGCAATACGAGCCGATCGCGCGGCGCTATCTCGAAAACCCCGAGGAATTCGCGGACGCCTTCGCCCGGGCCTGGTTCAAGCTGACCCACCGCGACATGGGCCCGCGTGCGCGCTATCTCGGCCCGGAGGTTCCGGAAGAGGAACTGATCTGGCAAGACCCGGTGCCCGCCGTCGATCATGAACTCATCGACGCACAGGACATCGCCGCGCTCAAGGGCCAGATTCTCGCCACGGGCTTGCCGATCCCGAAACTGGTCTCGACCGCCTGGGCGTCGGCCGCCACATTCCGCGGCTCCGACATGCGCGGCGGAGCCAACGGCGCACGTATCCGTCTCGCCCCGCAGAAGGATTGGGAAGTCAACCAGCCGAATCAACTGGTCGAAGTGCTCGGTACCCTCGAGGGCATTCAAGCGGCGTTCAACGACGCGCAGTCCGGTGGCAAGCGGGTCTCGCTCGCCGACGTGATCGTGCTGGGCGGTTGCGCCGCCGTCGAGCAGGCCGCCAAGAAGGCCGGCCACGACGTGACCGTGCCCTTCACGCCGGGGCGCACGGATGCCACGGCCGAGCAGACCGACGTGGCGTCTTTTCATGTCCTCGAGCCCAAGGCCGACGGATTCCGCAACTACCAGAAGAAAAAGTATGCGGTCTCGGCCGAGGAGATGCTGGTCGATCGGGCGCAATTGCTGACATTGACCGCCCCTGAAATGACGGTGCTCGTCGGCGGCATGCGCGCCTTGAATGGCAACCACGGCCAGTCCCCCCATGGCGTTTTCACGAAACGACCCGAGACCCTCACCAATGACTTTTTCGTTAATCTGCTCGACATGGGCATTGAGTGGAAGCCCACCGCGGAAGACGAGGACGTCTTCGAGGGGCGGGATCGTGCAACGGGTGAACGCAAGTGGACCGGCACCCGCGTCGATCTCGTCTTCGGCTCGAACTCCCAGCTCCGGGCCCTGGCGGAGGTCTACGCGTGCGATGACGCCCAGGAAAAATTCGTGCACGACTTCGTGGCGGCGTGGACCAAGGTCATGAACCTGGACCGCTTCGACCTCGCCTGAGAACGCGCTAAAGCCTGCGTGGGTTTCTGAGGCGATGGACGCCACGAATGCTCACGGCAGCAAACGATCGACCATGAGCGCGGCGTTTCAAGATCACCTGGAGCGCCGCGTTTTTTTAGGCCCGTGCCGTCCGCGCCCCCCCGCATCGCCCCGATCGGCGGGAGCCCACGGCCGCGGCAGGACCGGCGGCGACCCGGCGGTTCAGCCCCCGAACCCGTCCCATCACGAAGAGGGCTTTCTGGCCGCGGGCGAAC
>CAYMAR010000591.1:0-1576 GCA_964388465.1 uncultured Desulfobacteraceae bacterium | reverse complement strand
TGGGCGTCAGCGCCGCCCGACCGATGACTTCATGCCGGTCCAGATGCGCGGTCTCAATCTGGACCCGGCTAAACAGGCCCAGATGGGCCAAAATCTCCGGCAGCGCCCGGGGACCCCGCGCAAGCAAAGCCACCAGAGCCTTTTCCGGGGCCGTTGTCGGCGCGGCCGCCCCCAGCGGCTCCCGCAACAGGTACCAGTACTCCACGCTTTCCGGTTCAGGGGGCGCCCCGCGACGCCGGGCCAAGGCCTGCAGACGGGGTAGAATGTCCGGGTGTTCGTCGGCCAGGCAGGCGATGGGCACCACCCGCTCCGGCCCGATGATCAGCTCATGTTCACGTCCCAGGTGAATGTGACTGTCGCCCCCCAGCGCAATCGAACACAGGTCGGCCGCCTTGACCATCGTCTTGAATCCGGCCACCGTGGCGCCGTCCTCGCGGACGGCCACCTGCCCTCCCTCGATCAGGGCAATGTCGGTGGTGGTGCCACCAATGTCGATCACCAGCGCGGCGTCCCGGCCGGACAGCGCCCGCGCACCGATCGCACTGGCCGCCGGCCCCGAATGGATGGTCTCCACCGGCGTGTCCGCGGCAAAGACATCGCGCATCAGGGTGCCGTCCCCCCGAACAACCATCAGCGGTGCTGAGATGCGACGCCGGTCCATGACGCGCTTGACCGCCACGATGAAGGCCTTGAGTATGGCCAGCAGCGCGGCATTGAGCGCCGCCGTTGTGGCGCGCTCCACCGAACCGAGCCGGGTGGACAATTGGTGCCCCAGAACCACGGGATGGTCGCAAACCCCCTTGATGGCCATAAAGCAGCGCTGCTCGTGTTCCGGGTTCAAGGGGCTGAAATACGCCGATACCGCGATGGCATCCACCTGCGTTCGGATGGCCGCAACCCGCTCCAGAATGGCGGGCAGATCCAGAGGGGCCTTCTCACGGCCGTGAAGATCGTGGCCGCCGGAGAAGAAATAGTGGTGCGCCGTTCCGAAGCGCGCCGCCATTTTAAACGTCGCGATCAACTCCGGATCGTAGCCGATGAGCAGCAGCGCCACCCGTTGGCCTTTGCCTTCGGCGATGGCGTTGGTGGCCAGGGTGGTCGATACCGACACCAGCCGGATCGCGGCGGGGTTTTCGATCCGGATGCCTTCGATCACGGCCTCGATACCGAGGGACAGATCCCGCTTGGTCGTCAGACACTTGTGGGTGGCCAAAACCCGGCGGGTGACGTAATCCATCAGAATACCGTCGGTATAGGTACCGCCCGTATCGATTCCCAGCACCAGCTTGCTATGCACAGGGTTGTTCGCACTCAATTGGTTTCAGCCCGCAGGATCAAACAAACATCTGCATGTCCAGTTCTTCTTCTTTGTGACGGGCGTCGGCCAACTCACAGATGCGCCGCATCTCTTTGAACATGGCCTCATCCAACAGCGGCGCGGTCTCGGTTTCCAGAATCTCGATCACGCGGGCGTGGACGCGCTGCCCGTAGCGCTTTCCGCCGGCCAGCTGCCAGTTTTCCCAGTTTTGCCGATGGATGAGTTTGGGCTGCCAGATCTCCGTCTTGAAGCGCTCGA
>CAYMAR010000590.1:0-1580 GCA_964388465.1 uncultured Desulfobacteraceae bacterium | reverse complement strand
CGGTGAACCGCATGAGTGATCAAGCCCTACTGAATCAGATCGTGGAGAAGGATGATGATGAAATGGTATGCATGGCCGCGCGCGAGCGGCTGAGGGAGCTCACGCAAGAAAAGGTCAGGGTCGAAACCTGAAATGTGAGGCGGCCCGCTGCTTGGCCGAGCGGGCCGTCGACGGATGAAGCCTTATGCTGACGCGGCGCATCAAGCGACCGCGGTCGTAAGGTGGCGTCTGTTATCCACCCGAAGAGCCTCGCCGTGCGATTCATGGTCGATTGAACCGCAAACCTGGCAAGCGGACAGACATTGCTCGTAGGATTGATCTCTTGTTTCCGGACCGATCGGGTCATCCTCCCGGTCGCCCCAGAATTTGCGAATACAATCGCTGATGCCGCACGGTTCACTGGGTTTGATTGTTCGGCTCACCCATGGCAGCCTCCCTTTATCGTTTAATTTGGGCTATTGGACATGGCGCCCGCCCATAAGGCGGTTTCGCGCGTCCGCCTGCCCTGCTCATCAGCGACGCCAATCCGCGTTCGGCGATGTGCCCGCGGGCATGCGCCTCAATTTGCATTTCATTCGCACCTGCGTTAAGTTCCCCTTTTACAAACAGCCTCATTGGCCGCCGATGAAAATGCGCAGTCATGAGGGATATCAGGGCCGGCCAAGCCGGCCATGAAACGAAAGTTTGCATGCATGCTTAGATATGGAATTGGCCTTACCATTGGGCTGGCCCTGGTCGTCGGATATCTTTTGAGCCCGACCCAACCAGTTGTTTCTTCCGCTGCTGTGGTCAACTGGCACACCTACAAAGAAGGATCCGATCTGGCCCGGCGACAGAAGAAGAACATGGTGATCTATTTCCGCGCCGACTGGTGCACCTATTGCGGTCAAATGGAAAAGGAAACCTTCGGCAACGCAGCCGTCATCGAATTTCTCAACAGCCAAGCCATCGCCATCAAAGTGGACGTGGATCAGGAAAAACGGATTGCCCGCCTGTTCGGTGTCCGGGGGCTGCCGGCCACCTTTCTGCTGATGAACAACGGCGAACAGGTCGGCCCGATGCCGGGTTTCATCCCTCCCCGCCCCTATTTATCGATGCTCTCGAAGATTTTGTCAGCGTCCTGATCATGACGAGGGAATGGATTAAACAACTGAGCGTGCTTTTGGGCACGGCACTCGTTTTGGCTGCCGGCGTCAATACCGTTTCACCGCGGGGAATCCCCTGGATGGGCCAGTGGGACGAAGCCAAAGGTGTCGTGACCGCCGACCAGACGGCCCTGGCGCCGACCCTGGATTTTGAAATCTCGGATGCCGCGGCAGCCCACCAGCTGCAGGCCGGCGGCAACGTGCTTTTCGTGGATTCGCGCACGACGGCCGATTACCGCGCCGGCCATATTCCCGGTGCGCTGTCCCTGCCCCTGGGCGAGTTCGACCGCCGTATCGATGCTTTCCGGTCCCAATACGCACCCGACCACCCCATCGTGACCTACTGTTCGGGGAGAAGCTGTCAGGACAGCCATATCCTTGCCCGGCGGCTGTTCGAGGCGGGCTTCGAAAACGTTGCGGTATTCATCGACGGCT
>CAYMAR010000589.1:0-1594 GCA_964388465.1 uncultured Desulfobacteraceae bacterium | reverse complement strand
ATGCCCGACGTTTTCGCCACCGGCTACATGGTCGGGCTTTTCGAGTTCGCCTGCATCAAATTCATCAACACGCATATTGAATGGCCCCGGCAGCAGACGGTGGGGATTCACATCAATGCAAGCCACACGGCGGCCACCCCCCCGGGCTTCACGGTCACGGTGCGGGGGCGCTTGGAGAAAATCGACGGGCGCAAGCTCCGCTTTGCCCTGGAGGCCCACGACGGCGTGGATGCCATCTCCAAAGGGACCCACGACCGCTTCATCATCGACGCCGATAAGTTCAACGCCGGTGTGGAGAAGAAAAAAAATTCAGCCTGAGCGTCAGTCGGGATGCGGCCAGGGGCTGTCGGTGGCGTCCTCCGCGAAATAGCAGAAGCGGTTCCACTCGAACTCGCGTTTGGAGATGGGGCAGCGCAGGCGCACTTTGCGCTCGCTGAGCCCGATGACTTCCCAGTCTCCGCGGCGGGGGCCCTCCTCGATGTAGATCTTCTGCCCGATTTTAAAAGGGTAGGGTCTGAACAGGGTGACCGTTTCCGTCGTCATCGCTTCTCCTTCGAGAAAGTCCGTGGTTTCAGGTTTGCATCGATTCCACCATATCCTGAAAATTCTCCACCGGTGCGCCGAGAGCGTCCGCCATGCGGTCCATGTAGTTGAACAGGGCGGTCACGGCCACGGCCTCGAAAATTTCTTCCTGCGTGCACCCGGCATTCTCGAGGGCGCGGAAGTCGTCCGGCGTGATTTTATACGCATGGTGGGTCGTTTTCGCGGCCAGTTGCAGCAGCCCCCTGGTTTTGGCGTCGATCAGCGGGGTGTTGTCGACATCGTTGAGGATGCGCTGCACGTCTTTCCGACGGTAGCCCTGCGCCATGGCCATGGCGCTGTGGGCGTCCACTCAGTAGGCGCAGGCATTGAGTTTGGAGACGTGGGCGGCGATCAGCTCCTTGGTGCCGCGGGGAAGGGCATGGTCTTCAACCATCAGACGTTTGACGTAAGTGACGATGGGTTCCAGGAGATCGGGGCGGATGCTCTGGGCCACGAAAACCTTGGGCACCATCATGAACATTTCCTGAAGGGTGGCATACGCAGCTTTAAGGTCTCCCTGGGCTGCTTCCGGTTCGACGGTATCGATATGGTAGGTCATGAGGGCTCCTTTCGCACGCGTTCGTCGGTTGGGTGGTGGGTTGCGCTCTGTGTGACGATAAACACGAAATGCGGAATGGCGAGGCTGGCGGGGAAAGGCGCTGACCGCCGGGTTCCCATGCGCCGGCGTTCGTGTTATGACCGCTCGCATGTTTTTGCGGATACTTGCCAACGCCACGGTTCTGGCCGGGCTCTTCCTGTTGGGCCGTGTTATTTGCCAGGCGGCGGCCGGCGCTCTGGCGGCACAATACCCGGCCCTGCCGGCCGGGCTGGCCGGACGGGGGCTTTTCGCGCTGGGCTTGAGCCTGCCGGTGCCCGTGCATGTCATCGCCGTGGGTTTCATCCTGCAGAAAAAATGGCTGGATCGGCGCTGGGCCCGGGTCGCCTGGTGGGCGGTTGTTTTTTCCGGCTGCTGGCTGGGGGGGGCTCTCCTGGCCAGACGGTTTTTCCTCTA
>CAYMAR010000588.1:0-1608 GCA_964388465.1 uncultured Desulfobacteraceae bacterium | reverse complement strand
CCCGGTTCCAGCCCGCGGGGTGCACGAACTCGCGGTAGAGCGAGAGGTCGCCGTCATAGAAGGGCAGCGTCTCCAGCGCACGGGCCTCTTGGCCGTGGGCCGGTAGGTTGAAGACGGCCAGGTTCAGAAAATCGATGGCGTCGGCGTGGTCCAGCGTGAAGGCCAGCGTCCGTCGGGCCCGGCTCTCGGTTTCGGCCGGGGTGCCGAAAAGCAAGTAGACATAGGTGGCGATGTCGGCGGCCTTGAGGTTTCTGAGGGTTGCCGACACGATGGCCCGGTCTACGCCCTTGGACAGGGCGTCCAGCACGGCCTGGTCGCCGGACTCCACCCCCAGCTTGAGCATGACGCAACCCGAGGCCCGCAGCCCGGCGGCAAAGTCCGGATCCGCCAGGTGGGACGTGATGCGCACGAAACCGTACCAGGGAATCCCGGGGGGATTGGCGATCAGGTGCTTCATCAGTCGCGGCGCGAGGGCGTTGTCCAGGAAATGGATCAGACCGGGTGCCTTCCGTGATCCCAGGGCGGCGAGACCGGTTGACACGTCTTCCGGCCGTACCGGCCGGTAGGCCCCGTTCTCTGCCTTTTCCGGGCAGAAGGTACATTTCTTCCAGTAGCAGCCCCGGGAAGTGCCATAGGGCAGCACCCCGGCTGGCGCCAGGTACCGCTCCCATTCCAGTTCGGCGTAGTCGTAACCCGGGCCGTCGTCTTCGAATGGGGGCGACCCCGCGCACAACTTCACCAGGACAGCTTCTCCCGGCCCCGCCACCAGCTCGTCCACCAGCCCTTCGAAGGGATTGCCAAAGCCAGGAATCCCCGCCCAGGAAGTCACCAGTCCCCCGCCGACCACGATTTTCGCCTGCGGGATCCGTTTGCGGATGAACCCGATCAGCGCAAAGGCGCACAGGGCCTGGCTCATGAAATTGACGGACAGCCCGACGATGTCCGGGGTTCGGTCTTCGAACAGCTGGCGCAGTCGGCGGGCGAAATGCGGGTAGAACGGGTTGGCCTCGTAGGTTTCGGCCGATCGCACGAGATCGCGGCTGCGCACGGGCGAAAGCTCCGGATGCCCGTAGTCCGACAGGGACATCCGCGCCCCGGCCGCCGATCCCGCGAGACGGACCAGGTGGTTGACGTCCATCACGGCCCGCCGGTAGCGGTCCCGGTTGCGATACAGTGCAGGCGCGCGCAGGGCGGCCAGGTGGGCGTCGCGGCTTTTCGCGGCCCGGCGCGACCAGGTGTCGTCGGCCGCCGCCGGCCGGCCGATCAGATCGAGCAGACCTTCCAGGCTGGCGTCCCAAACCCGACAGTCGATCCCCGCCGCCCGCAGCGCCCCGGCCAGCCGCGCGACCCCGGCCGGCGGCTCGCAGGGCTTGGCTACGGGGGGGTGAATCAGGAGTATTGAGGACGTTCGGGTCATTTCGGCGCTACCGACGAGCCTTGCAAAGGCTTAGTATACAGGTCATTTTGTCTTCGGAGGCAAACGGACCGGCCGACCACTGGGCGTCCGTTGATACCGGTCGATGCGTCACCATCGATGCAGACATGCCGTCTGCCCTCACCCCTGCTTCTCCGTCAGGTAGCGCCAGAAGCGGCGCGGCAGCCGGCCGA
>CAYMAR010000587.1:0-1609 GCA_964388465.1 uncultured Desulfobacteraceae bacterium | reverse complement strand
GCCCCCAGCCAGCTGCCGCCCGCAAAGAACGAACGCCGGGCCCGGATGCGGTGAAAGCCTTCGGCTTCAAACAGGGCCGTCAGGTCCAGGAAGCGACCGGCGACCGGGCGCCCCGTCTTGCGGGCGCCATAGGTGACAGCCTCGAATGCCATTGACGCGCCGCCCGGGGCACGTGCATAGACGCGCCAATAGCGATCGCCGTCGGCGGCCACGAGGTAGGGATCGCGGGCACGGTTCTCCATGCCGCTCCCGACAAACAGATCCAGGGCCCGCCCGGTGTAGTGAAACGAGGTCGCGCTGCGGGCGGCCCCGACCGTGGCGTTGAGCGACCGGCGCGCCCCCGAACTCGTCATGACGCCACCCGCCTCGACGACAACCGCCCGCACCCGCAAATAGGCCTCCGCCGCATCCTGGCGCAGGAAAAAACGGTCATAACCGTCGCGGTAGGGGTCGGCCGGAACGCGCACCCAGGCCATCCGGTCGGCCGGTTGGTCGTCCTCGACCTCGGGATTCATCTGTTCGTCCAGATGAATTTCCATGGCCCGGCGCATCGCTTGCCAGGTGATGGGCCCCACGACCCCATCGGCGTAGAGGTTATGGGCTTCCTGAAACTGAATGACGGCCATCTCGGTCTTTTCGCCATACCAGCCGTCCAGCGGTCCGGGATTGTAACCGAGCGCCTTCAGGATTTCCTGGACCGTCTTGACGTCCTCGCCCCGGCTGTTTTCCGTAAGATGCATAGTCACCTCCAGATATGTTAACGATCTTTGATGCCATGCCGGTGATAGGCCCGGAGAGCGTCTTTTCGTTTCAGGGGAGTCAGAAGGCGATCACGGCCAGTATCCGGTGTCGGTCATGACCGTCATTGCCTTACCGGCCGTATTCCATTCTCGGGTCGTCTGAATGTTTAGCGATGTTAATCACTAAACAGACAACCAAATCCTGAGGATTTGACGCGGGACTGATGCCGCTTGCGCGGTCCTGCGGGGAACACCGGCGTGAAAGATTGGTACGATGCGATGATTATCAGGAATGATGTATCAAAACAAGGGGATCCCCGTCAGGCGATCCGGATCACCAGTTTGCCGCGGGTGTGCTTGGTTTCCTGCTGGGTATGCGCCTCGCCGATCTGCGCCAGGGGGTAGACCTGGTGGATGACGGGCCCAAGTTGCCCGGCCTCGACCCAGCCGCGGATCTGGTCCAGATCCTCCCGGCGGGAGGCCACGATCACGAGCCGGGCCTTGCGGCCCGTGCTGTTTCGGGTTTCCTCCACACTTTTGAAGACATGTGGCTGGAGCACGGTGGACACCCATATGCCTTCGGGGTTCAGGATGGGTTTGACCTTGTCGAAGGGCTGGTTGCCGAAAACATCGAAGAAAATGTCGAAACGTCGCTTCGACCGGGTGATGTCCTCGGCGGTGTAGTCGACACAGCCAACGGCGCCCAGTTCGCGCAGGAAATCGTGGTTGCCGGGGCTGCCGGTGGCGGTCACCTCGGCCCCCAAGATGGTGGCGATGCGAACGGCCGCGGACCCCACCCCGCCGGCGGCGCCGTTGACGCACACCGCAAACCCGGGCTGAATCCCGGCCTGGTCGCGCAGGGCCTGAAG
>CAYMAR010000586.1:0-1632 GCA_964388465.1 uncultured Desulfobacteraceae bacterium | reverse complement strand
CGCTGCCGCGGGCGATACGGCCGAGGAAAACCGGCCGCCGGACGAAACGGACGAGATCGAAATCGAGGAGCGCGACCGCGATGCCATTGAAACCACGGCGGGCGCCTTCGATTACATCGAATATCCCCCCGAGGAGCTGGTGTCCGGCGATCAGCCGGAAAACACCGATCTGTCGGCCTCCCCGCCGAACGACTACCGGCCGGCGGCTTCCCTCCAGGCCCGACTCGAATTCTATGAGGGACGGATGATCGGTCTGACCTACGGCAACCCGGCGGAGATTCAAAACGTCAAACTCATGGCCGTGAGCAGCGATCACTTCCAGGTGTTTTACCCCATTCCGCGTCACGTCGTCAGCTTCGCTTACGGCGCCATCGTTTCGATAACGGAAAACGCGGAAGGCCTCAGCGCCGTCGGCCCCGATATCAGCCCGGTATTTCCGGTGGTGATCGAGCTGCCCCGGCCCTTCTTTCACAACCACTAGCGCGGACCGCGGCCACGAGCGGCGGCAGCAGGATGAAGGCCGTCACCCCACGCCGCCATTTGACGGCCAACCTTCCGAGGATTGGCCCTGTTCATTGAAGACGGCCGGAACAACCCGGTTTGCCCTCACGGATGGTTCAATGCACGCAAGTACCGACAGCAGACGCCGATCCGGCCTTCTCTTGTTCCTTGGCTTGAGCTTGTGCCTGCTGGCGGGCGCGCCCGCTTCGACAACGGCCCGGCCGCTGCGGATCGCCCTGCTGCCGATCATCGACAGCCTGCCGTTTTACGTGGCTGAAAAGCAAAAGTTCTTTGAAGCCGCCGGTGTGCAAGTGGAAGCGATCAACGTCGCCAGCGCCGCCGACCGCGATCAGCTGATGCAATCCGAACAGATCGACGGCATGCTCAACGAAATCGTCAGCAGCGCCAATTTCAATCGTGACCAGCCCCGGGTCATGATCGTCGCCGTCGTGCGGTCCGCCCGGCCCGGGCATCCGCTTTTTCGCCTGCTGGCCGCGCCGGGCAGCCCTCACCGGAACATCACGGATCTCGCGGACGTACCGATCGGCATTTCCCGCCACACCGTGATCGAATACGTTACCGATCGACTCCTTCAGAACGCGGGCCTGCCGCCGGAGCGTATTCGCAAACACTCGGTGCCGGCCATTCCCGAACGCTATCAGCTGCTGGTCCAGGGTCACCTGCCCGCCGCCATGTTGCCCGACCCGCTGGCCATGAGCGCCATCGAAGCCGGAGCGGTCCTGGTGGCCGACGATACCGCCGCCGCCGACTACAGCCTCAGCATTCTGACTTTCGCCCTTGCGGCCGTGCAGGCCAAGCACGATCAGATCCAGGGGTTCATCGCGGCCTGGCAGCGTGCCGCCGCCGCGATCAATGCTGCCCCCCGCGCCTATCGGGCCCTGATGCTCGCCAAAATCCGCATTCCGCCCAACGTGCGCGACAGCTTCCGGATCCCGCCGTTTACGCACGGCCGCGTGCCCACGGCCGGCCAGTGGCAGGATGCCATGACCTGGATGCAGGCGCGAGACCTTTTAACCGCACCGCTGCCCTACAACCGCTCGGTTACCGACCGCTTTATCCGTTCGGTCGCTGCGGACCGGCCCTGACGCCGCCCGGGCCCATGCGATGATT
>CAYMAR010000585.1:0-1632 GCA_964388465.1 uncultured Desulfobacteraceae bacterium | reverse complement strand
CTTGTCCTGGCTGGGATCGTATGGCATCTCGTTCTCCTTGTCGAACACACACGACGCGTGCCGCACGGCCACCGCAATGGTCGGCTTCGGCGGCCGGTTGATGTTCGCCGGACGGCTTCCTTTTAAGTTGAAAGGCGCGAAAAATCGGCGATGCCGGTGAACAGCCCGGCCAGTCGCGCGAGCAGCGCCATTCGGTTTTCCCGCACCTGTTCGTCTTCCGCCATCACCATGACACCGTCGAAAAAAGCGTCCACCGGTGATTTCAGTTCGGCGATCTCCAGCAGGGCCTCGTAGAACGCCCCCTCATGGACCTTGGTCCCGACACTTTTCTTTATCCCCCGATAGGCGTCCAGCAACGCGCCTTCACAGTCTTTTTCGAAAAGGCCCGCGTTCACTTCGCCCGCGCCTCCGCGGAAGGGGTCCCGGTCGGCCTTTTTCAAAATGTTCACCACGCGTTTGAAGGCCATCGCCAGTGGCTCGAAATCGGCCTGGCGCCGCAGTTTATCGAGGGCCGCCACCCGTTTCCAGACAAAGGGAATGTGGTCGACCGTGACGGCCGCGACCGCCTGGACCGTATCCCGGGTGGCCCCGGCATCGGTTAGGATGCGCTCGATCCGGCGTTGGAAAAAGGTTTCGATGGACGCACCCAGCGCCTCCCGGCGGCCGCTGATTTTGTCGCCGAACGGTTCCAGACCGAAAGCGATCATGGCCTTCAGCGAGATGGAAAGATCGAACTGCCGCATGATCTGGATGATGCCGATGGCCTGGCGGCGCAGGGCGTAGGGGTCGGCCGCCCCGGTGGGCTCGAGTCCCACGCAGAAGCAGCCGCAGATCGAATCCAGTTTGTCGGCGACGGACACCAGCGCCCCGGCGAGCGTTTGCGGAAGGTCGCCGCCGGAACGGGTGGGCCGATAGTGTTCTTCGATCGCAGCCGGGATATCGCCCCTCTCTCCAGCCACCGCCGCGTAGACACGGCCCATCACGCCCTGGAGCTTGGGGAATTCGCCCACCACCTGGCTCACCAGATCAGACTTGCACAGGCGCGCCGCCCGGCGCACCTGGCCCGCCAGATCGTCCCCGCCGCCCGCGGCTTCGGCCAGATACACCGCGTTGCGTGCGATGCGTTCGGCTTTGGCCAACATGGAACCAAGCTCGGCCTGGAAAAGCACGCCGTCCAGCTTGGCCACGCGCTGGTCCGCGGAAACCTGCAGATCCGCACGGTAGAAGAACTGCGCATCGCTCAACCGGGCCCGCAGCACTCTTTCGTGGCCGGTGGCCACCAGGTCGAGGTCGCGCGTGCGCGTGTTGTTGACGGCGATGAAAGCCGGCAGCAATTCTCCCCTGGCATCGACCACGGCGAAGTACTTTTGATGCTCGCGCATGGCCGTGATCAATACCTCGCGGGGAACCTCCAGAAATTCCTTTTCAAAACGTCCGGTGGTGGCAATGGGGTATTCCACGAGGTTGGTGACGATGTCCACCAGTTCAGGGTCCTCCAAAACCGTTCCACCAGCGGCCTGTGCGGCGCGATCGATTTCCGCGACGACCATGCCGCGCCGTTCGGCGATGTCGGCGATGACGTGGCGCTGGCGCAGGGCGTCGCGATAGGCGTCGGCATGATCGAGTTTGACC
>CAYMAR010000584.1:0-1642 GCA_964388465.1 uncultured Desulfobacteraceae bacterium | reverse complement strand
CGACTCTGTCCCTCGGCACCAATACATTGACCCGCTGCTTCGGCAGCGGGTTTTCTTTTGGGCACGGCCATTGTGGCGGCCACACCATTGGTCTTTCTGCCGCAGGCAAGGACTACAGGCGGTAGAGGGCATCCACGTAC
Source organism: uncultured Desulfobacteraceae bacterium (assembly GCA_964388465.1). Taxonomy (GTDB): domain Bacteria; phylum Desulfobacterota; class Desulfobacteria; order Desulfobacterales; family UBA5852; genus JABZFP01. Next base: position 1,502 of record CAYMAR010000584.1, on the reverse strand, counting down.
GCTCTGAGCATGTCGCTCACCACCCCGCGCAGGGGCAGGTTGGCGGCCAGGCCGTAGACCGGGGCCATGCCGCCCTCGGCCGCGGGGCTTTGCTTGACCTCCTCCACCGCGGATTGGAGATCGGTGATGAAGCGCGCGGCCACGCCCGGGCGGGTGTGCGGCAGGGTCACGCACAGGTGGACGCAGCTGGGGCGGTGGAGACCGTTCAAGCTCCAGCCGCGATGCCCCATGGCGTCCATGATCCGGTAGATGTCGAGGGTCGGTGAGGTGAAGGCGACGACCCAGAGCGGATCGCCCAGAATCTGGATCTCCGGGATCGCCGCGATGCCGGCCTTGATCGTCCCGGCGGTCTTTAGGATGCGCCGCGTGGCGTCCCGGTAACCGTCCCGGCCGATGGAGACCATGGCGGCCCAGCAGGCGGCACTCAGCGCTCCCGGCCGGCTGCCGGCGAAGCCGGGGGAGAAATACAGCCCTCCCGGCCAGTCGGCGATGGTGAAGTACTGATGCCGCCTGAGTTCGGGTGTCCGGTAGAGCACCACCGAGGTGCCCTTGGCGGCATAGCCGTATTTGTGCGTGTCGGCCGACATCGAGGTCACCCCGGGAAGGCGGAAATCGAAAGGCGGCACGGCGTAGCCCAGTTCTTCGGCCCAGGGCAGGACGAAGCCGCCCAGGCAGGCGTCGGTGTGAAATCCAACGCCGCGGCCACGCGCCAGTTCGGAGAGTTTCGCAATGGGATCCATCATGCCGTGGGGAAAGGAGGGCGCCGAGCCCACCACCACTACCGTGCGGCGGTTGATGGCGCGGGCGGCCGCGGCCACGTCGGCCCGGAAATCGCGATCCACCGGGATCTTCACCATTTTGATGCCGAAATACGCCGCGGCCTTGTCGAAGGCCGCGTGGGCCGTTACCGGAACGACCATCTCGGGCCGGCGAATGCCCTTTTCCTTCCGAGCCTGGTCGCGGTAGGTCTTCATGGCCAGCAGAATGCTCTCGGTGCCACCGGAGGAGAGCGTGCCGCAGACCGGATCGGGTGCGCGCCGGGCCCCGAGCATGTCGGCGGTCATGGCGACGATTTCGGCCTCGAACTTGGTGATGCTGGGCCAGAGGTCGGCATGCAGGGGGTTGGCCTGGGAATACAGGGCGTAGACCCGGCTGAGAAAGTCGATATGGTCCGGGTCGCCGTGATAGACCGCCCCGGAGGCGTAGCCCTCCTGCCAGCGGGCGGTTTCGTTGGCTTCCAGCCGCTGTAAGCGGGTCATCACCTCATCGCGGGCGCGCCCCCGGTCGGGAATCGCGGCCAAGGTTTCCGTCTCGTTTCTGTAGGGCTTGAGGGCCGGCGCGACTTCATCCATCATCGCGGCCGTATCGGCATCGATTTTACGCCGCACGGCCGGAATCCGGCGCAGGTGCTTTTCCAGAAATGCCGCCAGGCGGGGGTCGAGACGAGTCATGTGTTTCAACGCGCGTTCCAGTGGATCCATGCGGATGACTTCCTTCCTTTA
>CAYMAR010000583.1:0-1644 GCA_964388465.1 uncultured Desulfobacteraceae bacterium | reverse complement strand
CCGGGTCGGCACGGCCCCGAAGATCTCGAAATCCCGCAGGCCCCAAATCTCGCCGCCCACCACGGCCATCCCGGCGGCCGCCAGTTGATCGAGAACTTCGGGCAGATCTTCTTTTTTCCAGGCATAAGCGCCGTCGCCGGCGCCGAAGGCCGATGCCAGAACGGATGAGAGTTCGGGTGCCTGGCGTGCGGGATCAACCATGGTTCTCTCCGCGGAATGGGCGACCGGCCACGAGATGGCGTCCGTTTTTGCCTCGGCGGGATCAGGCCGCTGTCGGCTTGCCGCGCCGCGTGGGCCGCGAAAGCCGCTTGAGCAAGGCGCGGGGCCGGCGCCAGAAGAAAAAGCAGCCGATTTTGAAAAACGCCCGTTTGACCCGACGGATTTCCTTTTGAATGGCCCGGTCGCCGCTGCAAAACGTGGTGACGCAGACTTCCGGACGAATGGCCGCAGCGAAGATACAGGGGCCGGTGTCTTCCTTCAGAAACATGCAGTTGGCCGAGTAGAACGGGCTTTCGCCCTTGACCCGCGCGGCGATGTCATCAGCAAGCTCCGGCGTCAGTGTGAGGATGTAGACCAAATCCCAAAGACCGATGATATCGTCCACATGAGCGTTGCGGCAGCAAAGGCCCTCACAGTTCCGCAGGCAGTGCCGCATGGCCGGCCCGGCGTTGGCCAGGAGATTCTCCTGGGACCGCTGAATGGTTTCGCAGATTCGCTTTAGATCGGCGCGCTCTTCCGGATTGAGGGCCGTCACTAGGGTTTGGGCGCGATTGAATTTGTACCTCAGGCTCATGCGTCCGCACCACGGGACGATGCCCCCAGGATTTCGAAAAGGGTTTCGTAGTGGTCAAACGGTGGCATGATGCAGGCCCCGGTGAAACGTTCGCGTGCCAGTCCGAGTGCCGCCCGGGCGTCGGCATTGCCCTGCGCCAATGCATCCGCAGCTGCGTGCATGGATTGACGGACCGATTCGGGAACCACGATGCCGGATACCTTGTTGTGCAGAAAATCGGCATGTTTGGCCGTGCGCAGCGGCAGGATGCCCATGACCACCGGCAGCCCGCAGGGCGCCGTCGCCTTGGCCAGCAGGTCGGCCCCTTCCTGGTCGTAGGCCGGTTGCGTAACGACGAACTGGGCCCCGGACTGAACTTTCCGTTCCAGGCGCTCGATGGCCCGATTCAGGCCGCCGGTTTCCAGAAAGGGGTCGAAGACAACACCGGCATAGAGACCGGCCTCGCGTGCCATCGCCAGGAGCGCAAAAATATCCGCATCACGCACGTCGCTAGTGACATCGCGGTCTTTCAAGGCCACGAAGTCCCCCGTCGTAATCAATACCGTCTCAATGCCCAGGGCCCGGGCGCCCCAGAGCAGTCCCTGCAAACTCAAGCGGTTGTGGTCGCGGGTGGTGCAGTGCAGAATCGCAGGGCGCCGTGTGTGCTGTTGAATGAGACGGCAAAAGGCCATGGCACTCATGCGCGGTTTGGCCACCGGGTTGGTGGCCACGCTGAAGCCGTCCACGGGCAGCGGATCAAGGGACGCCAGGTCCGTCAGCAGGGCCTCGGCATCCGGACCGGCCGGCGGCACCACTTCGATCAGGGTCGTGAATTCACCGCGATTGACGAGTTTGGGCCCGATCATGTCAAA
>CAYMAR010000582.1:0-1653 GCA_964388465.1 uncultured Desulfobacteraceae bacterium | reverse complement strand
CTGCTGGCGGATGAAGGTTTGCGTGCCCACCGCTGGTCGAACCGCCCCGGGGATCGCTATCCGGCGCGAACCCATGCCTTCCACAAAGTCATTTACGTGGTCGCCGGATCGATCACTTTCCGGTTGCCGGCTTGCGGTGAAGATGTCCGGCTCGAAGCCGGGGACCGCCTGGATCTGCCGGCCGGCGTGCAACACGATGCCGAAGTGGGCATGCGGGGGGTGACCTGCCTCGAAGCCCACCGCCCCTCCTGAACGGATGCGCAGAATGTCCGACAGCGGCGTTACGCGGCCTTCTGATTCACTGCGACGTACATCAGTACGCCTCGCAATTCGGAAGGCCGCAAGCCTTGCTCTCGAACATTCTGCGCATCCGTTCTGAGTGTGGGCATCCTTCGAATTGGTTATTTGAGCGGGCCGCGCTTTTCTCCTTGTTCTCAAGTTCCTTTTCAGCTTGTTGGCTTAAAATCCCCATCAATTGACGGCGGCTGTCGCTGAGGCTATAAAGTTGGCTTCCGGACCCGCACTGCCAAGGAGCTGACCGCCCATGTCCGCATATCCCCATGTTTTTTCACCTCTTGCGATCGGACCGATGACGGTCAAGAACCGCCTGCTCATGTCGGCCATGAGTATCAATTTCGGTGTGGATCCCAATGGATTTGTGACCGACCAGCTCACGGCCTATTTCGAAGCCCGGGCCCGCGGCGGGGTAGGGGCCATGCTCGTGGGCGGCGGGGCGGTGCACCCCTCCGGGATCGAACTGCCCGATCTGCCCAAATTGTGGGACGACGCCTGCATTCCCTCCCTGGCGCGCATGGTTGCGGCCATGCGGCCCTACGACGTCCGCTTCGGGGTGCAGCTCATGCACGGCGGCCGCCAGTCCTACCACGATCGCAAGGTGGCGCCCTCGCCCATCCCGGCGCCGGCGGTGGTACGGGGCGTGCCGCGCGAACTGCGTATGGACGAAATCGACGAACTGGTGGCATCCTTTGGCGACGCGGCGCGGCGCTGCCGCGAGGCCGGCTTCGATTTCATCGAGGTGCACGCCGCCCACGGCTACCTGATCAACCAGTTCATGGCGCCCAACGCCAACCAGCGCAGCGACCGCTACGGCGGCGGCTTCGGCAACCGGATCCGCTTTCTGCTCGAATTGCTCGCGGACATCAAAACCAAGGCCGGTGCCGATTTCCCGGTGGGCATCCGTATCAACGGCGAGGACTATATCGCGGGCGGCTGGACCCTGGACGACGCGCTGCGGCTGGCGCCCGTGCTCGAAGACCAGGGGGCCGCCTATCTCCATGTCTCCGCCGGGGTCTACGGCTCCAGCGAACTCACGATCCCCTCGCTCTACGCCCCCCAGGGCTGTTTCGTTCATCTGGCCGAGGCGGTCAAAAAAACCGTGGCCATCCCGGTAATAACGGTGGGGCGCATCAAAACGCTGGACATGGCCGAGGACGTGATAGCATCCGGCCGGGCGGATATGGTGGCCCTGGGGCGTTCGCTCCTGGCCGACCCGGAGATGCCGGCCAAGGGCCGGGACGGCCGGGGGGCGGTGCGGCCCTGTATCGGCTGCTGCCTGGGCTGTATTCATGCCGTTTTGCAGCTCGAGCCCGGCGGGTGCGTGGTCAACCCCGACGTGGGACGGGAGTACAACCT
>CAYMAR010000581.1:0-1661 GCA_964388465.1 uncultured Desulfobacteraceae bacterium | reverse complement strand
ACCGCTACCGGGGCTATCGCTTGAAAATCGGCCTGCGCCGCCTCGACGCCCGCAATCTGCTCAACCTGTCCCTGGGCGTCGGCTACCGGGATTATGAGGACGAGCATCCGATCTTCGACAAGGACCGCAACGACACGCTCTTCAACGCTTTTGGCGTCTACACCCGCTCCAATCTCTTCGGCCGCGACTCGCTGTTCGCCAGCCTGGTGGCCGGATACAACCATCGCCGCTCCAACATCGACTTCCTGGAGGCCGACACCATCATGAGCGGACTGATGCTGGGGTATCGGTTTTAAACCACAACCCCGGTGATGCCCAAAAAGGGATTCAATCCGATGCGCCGCCATCGATGGCCGCCTCGATACGGCGGCGGTGATGGTGAAAATGCGAGGCGGTCAGCCGAAGACATTCGCCCGCGGATAGCGGTCCCGTGACGGGGTGGCGCGACACCGGGGTATCGCGGTCGCCGACGCCCACGGTTTCCAGGAAACGGCGGAGGCGCTGACGCGCCCGCTCCCATTCGCGCACCACATCTTCCAGCGCGGTGTCGCCGTCCGGCACCATGCCGGGGTCCGGCACATCCACCCGGACATCCCCGTCCAGAACGTCGAGCACCATGGCGAGACGATCGGGTTTTGGCCCTTCGGATGCAGGGACCGATCCGAATGCGAGGCGCATCCGCCGCTCGGCCAGGACGAGGTGCTGAAGGTCCTGCAGAATGGACCAGCGCCCGGGGCCGGGTTTGTGCTTCAAGCGGTTGGAACCCAGACCGCGCACCTTGCGGATCAATTCGTGCCGGGCGTCTTCCAGTTGGTCGAACTGCTGCTGCCAATCTTCGAGCATGCCGCTCCTCCCGATCGTTGTCTTCGCAAGGCCGAATCGCGAAGATTCGTTTGAAACGACGGTAGGGCGCATTATCTTAGACGTCAAGAACGCCGACCGGCCACCCGAAGTTGATCCGGCCTCCGGATAAAGCCGCGCTTAAAAGGAGAAAAGCCATGAATGCAACGCCCGAACCCACCGTTAGCCTCTCGCTGACCGTCAAGGATAGTTCCAGGGCCCTGGCGTTTTACCAACAGGCCTTCGGGGCCGAAGAGCTTTTCCGCATGCCGTCGCCGGAGGGTGGTGTCGCCCATGCCGAGTTCATGATCGGCAACACCCGGATCTATATATCGGACGAATACGACGACTATCACGCCTGGGCCATGCCCGCGGGCGCCACGGCATCGTGCCTGTTTTCGATCCTGGTCGAGGACTGCGATGCCGCCCATCAGCGCGCGGTTCAAGCCGGTGCGGCCACCCTGTCCGCGCCGGCCGACCAGTTCTGGGGCACCCGCTCGGCCGTCCTGCGCGACCCCTACGGCTACCGCTGGTGCCTGAATCAGAAAATCGAAGACCTCACCCCGGAGGAAATCGAGCGGCGCGCGCGGGAACTTTATGCCTCCTGAGCGGACGCCGCCGACCTCGATGCACTTCCACGCTTGCGGCATCACGGGTGCCGCGACGACGGGCGTCGAAGCTGTTGTTGCGGATGGCGGTTTGACATGGGGGATGACAAAACGATAACCAGATGATACCGGTTGCCGCCAGGCGCTTGTTCCGCATGAGCCGCACACGGGGCGCGCGAGAGAAGCGCGGCGGGCATTCGTTCAGGCTTTTTA
>CAYMAR010000580.1:0-1664 GCA_964388465.1 uncultured Desulfobacteraceae bacterium | reverse complement strand
TGGCCGCATTCCTGGGCGTCTTCTCCTGGCAGGTATTTCTGATCCACAAAGTGGTTGCCTAAGGCCTTTCCATCTGTCCTGTCGGCATTCGCCAGGAGCGGTTCGGCGCCAACAACGCGCTTCCCCCACACGGCGGCCTGTGATATTAGATTTCGCGATATCGGCGCCGCTGCCCGTAACCGCGGGTTGGAACTGTCATCAACCTCAAGAAGAGCGACTCGATTCATGCTGCCTGCACACCTGCCGGATCACCACCATGGCCGTATTCTCGGCCCGTCCGATGCGTTTGATTTCGACTGCCATCCCGGAGTGTCCTGCTTCACCCGCTGCTGCCGGAATGCGGACATGTATCTCTATCCCTACGATGTCGTCCGCATGAAGCGCGCTTTGGGTTTGTCCTCCGGAAAGTTCCTGGAGCGCCACACCGTTGTGGCCGTCCGCGACAATCCCTACTTTCCCCACGTCATGCTGAAGATGTCCGAAGCCAAAGACCGGGCCTGTGGCTTTTTAAGCGCGAAGGGATGCGCCATCTATCCGGATCGGCCCTATTCCTGCCGGGCTTATCCGCTGGAGCGGGCTGTGGCGCGCCGCAGTGGCGGCGAACGAACGACCTACTACGGGATCGCCCGCCATGCCCATTGCCAGGGACATCGGGAATCGCGCGCATGGACGGTCGCGACCTGGGCGGCCGATCAGCAACTGGCCGAATTCGATGCGTTCAACGACCAATGGGTGGAAATCGACTCCATATTCAGGGCCAATCCCTGGGGCGCCGGGGGGCTTCAGAGTCCGGCCATGCGGATGGCATTCATGGCCTGTTACGATTTGGACAAATTCAGACAGTTCGTTTTCGGAAGTTCTTTCCTGAAACGCTTCAGCGTGCCGGAACAGCGTATCCAAGCGATCCGCGCCGCGGACGAGGACCTCATGCTTTTCGGTTTCGACTGGGTGCGTCTGATGCTTCGCAACCAGGGCCCCCTGGCCGAATCGGGGGAGACCTGAGGCGAGAGGGCGAAATGCCGCTGGTTTGACTTCCCCGGCGAAAGCGCCATCTTCGGGTGCCCGACCGGACGCTCCGGTCCGTCAAACAGGAACACACCATCATGGATCCTTGTGCAGGAGGCCAACCATGCCCGCATTAAAATACGGCGACAAGGCGCCGGACTTTGAAGCCCTCGACCAGGACGGCAACATCCTGCGGCTGGCCGATTTCCACGGACGACCGCTTTTCCTTTTTTTCTACCCCAAAGCCAACACGTCGGGGTGAGCGACCCAGGCGCAAGCCGTGCGGGACGCACGGCTCCAATTGGCTGAAAACGATGTGGCGGTCATGGGTGTCAGTCCGGACACACCACGCACGCAGAAAAATTTCGACACCAAGCATACGCTGGGCTACCCGCTGCTCAGCGACCCCGAGCACCGCATTGCCGAGGCCTACGGTGTCTGGGGCGAGAAAAAAATGTATGGCAAGACCTTCATGGGCATCGTACGCTCCGCTTTTCTCGTTGATGCCGAAGGCCGGATTGCGGCCGCCTGGTATAAAATCAGCCCGAAGAATACCGTGCCGGAGCTGCTAAAAGTGCTGGCCGCCTGACGGCCTTGAGTCGCCTTGCCGACACCTGCCGGGCCCGGGACGATATCATGTTTTCAGCGCTCCAATTTGT
>CAYMAR010000579.1:0-1665 GCA_964388465.1 uncultured Desulfobacteraceae bacterium | reverse complement strand
CTCTTCCTATTGGGTTCAGATTTTCGGGTTTCTGTCGCCGGACGGCGCCGGGATGGGTTGTCGTGATTTGCATCGCCTTCAAATGGTCCCGAAAAAGTGGGGACCCACGAAGAGAAGAAAGTACACGATGATAACGACGCCAGCATATACAAGGTTTATCGCAAAGCCGAGTATGGCCACCAATCGATCTCCCGCCTGGGAACGGCGCCAGGCGGATAAAAAACCTTGAATGCAGCAAAGCGGTATCAGACACCATGCAGCGCTAAGTGCGGTCACAATCCATATGGGCGGGTTGGTGATGTTTCTTTCGCCATGCGCCAGCGCCATCATCATGACGAACGGAAACAGGGCCAGTTGTAATAATGCGGCGGCCATGGGAACAATCACCGGCCAGAATCGCTGGATGGTGTCTTTCATGACTTGCCGAACGTCTTGGCTGAGGGGTGTTTGTTAAAAAAGTCCATACCGGTATGACAAGGCGGTTTTGGCATCGCGTCGTTCATATCCTTCAGATCTCGGCCCAATTTTATAACCTCAGGCGGCGTTTTCAAAGGTATTCTCCATTCGAGCGATATTGGAATTCGTCTGCCTGATGCCGGCGGCTTGGCCCTTGAAGAAAACGCTGCGCCATTGGCAGGCTTGATTGATTGCTGAGCCGGCCTATCGGCGAATGCGCTTTTTAAACGGCCGGTTCAGCGATTCCCAGATTTTTCGATCGACCGGGGCATTATGGTAGTTCCATGCGTTTCCCCGTTGTTCCCCCCTTCTCTACAGCGAATGCCTACGGGATGAAATAGCAGCCCGTTGTCGACCGTCGAAGCCTCGGCGCCCGGATTGATCGTCGGGATTGCTTTTCCCTATTTGAGGCCCGGTATAATACCCGGGTTGACAAATTAGACCGATTGGTTAAATTTGACATATCTGTCTAAATTCGATTTTGGGAAACAGCAATGCCCTATGCCAAATCGGAGAACACCCGCACGCGCCTTGTGAGCACCATGTCCCGGTTGCTGCGGACCCAGGGGTTTCACGCCACCGGCATCAATCAAGTCATCGACGAGAGCGGGGTGCCCAAAGGATCGCTTTACCATCACTTCCCCGCCGGCAAAACGGCCCTGGCCGCCGGAGCGGTCAACCAGGCCAACGAACGTATGATGGCGGCGCTCCAGGCCATGGCCGACGCTTCCACCGGTCCGCAAGAGGCGCTGCACCTGTTTTGTGCCTACTACCTGCAGGAGATGGCCCAGGGCGATTTTCGTCGCGGCTGTCCGCTCGCCACGGTCACCCTGGAAACGGCCGCCACCGTGGATTCGATCCAGGCCGCCTGTCAGGCCGGCTTCGACGGGATGATTCGCCTGTTTGCCGAAATGCTCGTCTCCCGTGGCGTTGCCGCCGATGCCGCTCACCGGCAGGCCACCCTCGTGGTGGCCGCCCTGGAAGGCGCCTTGATCCTGTGCAAAGCCCAACGCAGCACCCTACCGCTGGAGACGGTGCGCGATCATTTAACCTCGCAGATCGAAGCCGCCCTGCCGGCGGCCGCGCGTTGATCCTAGGAGTCCGCCATGACCATTGAAACCCTGTCCATTCCGGCGCGAGACGGGTTCCCGCTCGGCGCCACCGCATATCAGCCCGAGACCAACCCGACCCGCACGACCATCAGCATCC
>CAYMAR010000578.1:0-1673 GCA_964388465.1 uncultured Desulfobacteraceae bacterium | reverse complement strand
ATCTACGAGGACATCCGCGCCATCACGGGCTACCCGTCCGCATCCTGAGCATGCCGCGGCGCCCTCCTCAAACCAGGCCATCATCGAGAAGCTGCTGGAAGTGGTCCCGAATCGTCTGGTCCACCGGGCGGTAAGCGATGCCGAGTTTGGTCCGGCTGCGGGACGTGTCGAACTTGATGGGTATGCCCACATTCCGGCTGACATAGCGGCGGGTGCGGTCGTACATCGGCGCGATCGCCCAGAAGAGGAATTTGGGCGCCTCGCGGCGGGGAAAGGGATAGCGGTCTCCGAATTGCTGCCTGAGGATATCGGCAATCTGGAGCAGCGTCAGTTCGGTGCTCACCAGGATGTGACGTCCGCTGGCCTCGGGGGTGAAACCGGCTTTGACGTGAGCCGCGGCCACATCGCGCACGTCGACCACCCCGTTCCAGAGTCGCGGGACGCCGCTCTTGTAGACGCCGCTGCCGAATTCAATCATCGTTTTAATACTCATGGAATCGGTGCGCTTCGACAGCGACGGCCCCAGGATCCAGCCCGGATTGATGACCACCAGATCCCATCGATCCAGGGCCCTGGCTATCGCCCAGGCCTCCTTTTCCGCCACCGTTTTCGAATAGGCATAGGGCTGGTGGGCCGCGCTGCTGGTTTCATTCCAGTGTTCTTCCGTAAAAACACCGCCCTTGACGGCGTCGATGTCCGCATTGTCGCCGTAGATGGCCACGACGCTGCTCGTCAGCACGACCCGCTTGACGGCCGGGTGTGTCCCCGCCGCGGCGAGGACGTTGCGGGTTCCCTCCAGGGCGGGCTGGACCAGTTCGGTTTCAGGGTCGTTTATTCCGGTCACGAAAAAAGGCGAAGCCGTGTGAATCACCAATTCGCATTCCCGCATCGATTCGTCGAAACCGCCCGCTTCCATCAGATCCGCCCCGTAGATTTCCAGGTTCCCACGCGAGGCCTCGCGCAGGGCGTGGAGATGATCGACTTTCATGGTGTTGTCCGGATCGCGCACGGTCGTGCGCACATCCAGGCCCTCGTCCAGAAGCATTTTGATGATCCAGGAGGCCAGATAGCCCGATCCGCCCGTAACCAAGACCGGTTGGCCCTTGTCGATTTCGCGCATCATATCCTCCTTTGCCTTACCGCTGTCATTGGATGGACGACGCGGTGCCGAAAGTTTAGCGACGAAAATAGCTGTATTCGCCGGCCGGGTTTGCCGATCACCAGACGCCCGCTCGGTTTCTATCGTCAGGCCAGGTTGTGCAGCAATTTGCCTGTCGGTAACCGCCACGCCAGCGCCAATATCAATGGCCGACCGACCCTGCGGCAGGCAATGGGCCGCGGCAAGACGCATTGGCCCGACCCCGCGAAATGAGGAATGATTACCGATCGGTGCCGGTCGATACAGAGGGAAAGCAAATCAGGCGGAAAATCGGTGGAACGCTAAAACGTTAGCCGGATGCACCCGGGTCTGTCAAGTCACCATGGGCGGCGACAGCCCCTTTATCATCGTGTCGGCCGGATCGGCCGTGACCGCGCGGAATTTTTCACCGCGGCCCACTTCACCCAACCCGGCCCACCCTTCCCGAGCCGTGGGCCGTTCGGGCATCGCCGGTTGTCGATGCCAACGAGCGGATGGGGTGGCGGCGCTGGCGATCCGACCGGATTGAGACAGG
>CAYMAR010000577.1:0-1674 GCA_964388465.1 uncultured Desulfobacteraceae bacterium | reverse complement strand
GGGTTGCCGGGGTTGTTGTAGCTGAACTCGTAGAACACGTGCAGGCCTTCATGAAACAGGCCGCGAAAGCGGTACGCACCGGGCTCCACAAGTTCGCCGCGGTCGTTGCGCCCGTCCCAGTAGTCAGTGTTCTTGCCCGCGGGGCGGGGTTGATTGCTGACCAGATTGCGGATCCGCTTGCCGGCCTCGTCCTCGATCACCAGCGTTACCGCTCCGGCTTTCGGCAGGTCGTACGCCAACGGCACCGGCCCGGCCTGCTTCCGCGCCAGCGGCGCGGGCGCGAACCGCAGCACGTCCGTCACCGCGTTGGCCCCGCTGCGACCGCCGCCGAACGCGTACAGCGCGTCTCCGGCAAATGCGAGTGAATGCAGGGCGTATCGATTGAATTTCTGGCCACGCGGGGGCGTGTATTCGTACACCGGAAACCAGGTCCGGCCGCGGTCCACGCTCTGCAGGATGCAACGCTTTTCTTCTGTGCCCGCCAATGCGGCGGCCACACCGTTCGCCGAAAACACGATCCGGCCGACACTCTTCATTCCGCCGGGAAGCGCTACCGGCGTCAGCGTGCGGCCCGCGTCGGCGCTGCGGAACAGCCCGTCCGTGCCCCCGACCAGGATGTTCTCGCGATCGAACGCGTAGATGCTCATGAAGTACTGCCCGGGATGCCGGCCGGTGGTCTCCCAGCGGTTTCCGTCCGTGCTGCGATAAATCGCGCCCTTGTGCGACACGGCAAACGCGGTGACCGCGTCGAGCGCGAACAGCGGGGAATTGTAGCGCGTGGGCTCGGGCAGCTGGTTTCCCGGCGCCCAGGTGCGGCCGCCGTCCTGCGTGTGCCAGATCCGCATGTCCCACGGGGAACAGAACCAGCCGTGCTCGGTGTCGGCAAAGTCCATGTGCAGGATGGTGTGCGGCTTGTGCGTGTAGATCGTCTTCCAGGTCCGGCCGCCGTCGTCGGTGCGCAGTACGAAACCGGGCTTCTTGTGCCAGCCGCCGCCCACGGCGAACCCGGTCTTTGCCGTCGGGAAGTCGATGTCCCAGACCCCGCCTTCCGGCAGTTGGGACTGGGTCCAGGTCGCGCCGCCGTCCGTGCTGCGCAGCCCGTACTTGCCGCCGCTGGTTACCAGAACGCCGTCCGCGGGCGCGGCGCCGGCGCGGAGCTCGCCGACCTGCGGCGGTTCGAGTTTCTGCCAGAGCTTGCTCAGGTTGGCGTCGATGCGCAGGAGCCCGCCGCGCTCGAGCAACGTGGCCGTGCCCCACGCATTGGGCTGACCATAGATGCGTTCGCGGTTGGTCACGCCGGGCTTCAGCAGATCGACCGTGCGCACGCCGTTGTGGAAAATCTCAAGGGCCACGCCGAGTTCACCGCCGACCGGCGGCGCTCCGTCGGTCGTAATCAGCGCCCACGGCACCCGCATCTCCTGGATGTAGCCGGGGGACGGCCTCTCGAACGCGGCGAATGCCATGGCCGCGTTGTCCTCAAACTGGTGGTTGCCCTTGTAGACGAGTTGGCGAGCGGCGCCGCCCAACGCCTTCCCGTCTTTGGCATAGGCAACGTGCAGCGCGGGGACCTGATCCGTCGTGTGCCACCAGGTCGTGAGGTGACAGGCGCGACCCGGATTGAGACGGACCTGGATACAGTCGCCGCGCCAGCCCTTGCCGGGCATGATCTCCGGA
>CAYMAR010000576.1:0-1677 GCA_964388465.1 uncultured Desulfobacteraceae bacterium | reverse complement strand
ACGCCGGCCAGCCCCCAGCGGGGTCCGAGCATGAGGCCCATGAGCATGACAAACAGGTTCTGGAGTACGATCGGCACCGGGCCGATGGGAATGGCGATAAAGGCCCCCACGGCCGTGAGGGCCGCAAAGAGCGACGCCAAGACGAGTTTCTGCAGATCGTTAGAGGCCTGCATCGATAACCTTCCGCTCGCTGTGAAAACAGTCGCCGTGGACCACCCGCGTGAGCGTGCCGTCGGGCTGCTCCAGCATCAAGGCACCGGTTTCGTCCACGTCGCGGGCCGTTCCGGAAAGGGTACCCTGGACCGTCTGGATGACGACCGATCGGCCGAGCGTGACCGTCAGCGCCTTCCACTGGGTCATCACGTCGTCGAAGTTTTGTGCCTCCATCCGGGTCTCGAACCGGTCCAGAAAACGCGTCAGCAGGTTGCGCCGCGACAGCGGCCGCCCCACGATCTCTTTTAACGCGATCGCCCGGGGCTCATGCCCGGAGGGCGCGTTGTTGACGTTGAGCCCAACCCCGATGTTGACGAAATTTACCATGTCCCCCCGCGTTTCCATTTCGGCCAGCAGGCCGCAGAGTTTGCGTTCGTCCGCCAGCAGGTCGTTGGGCCACTTGAGTCCCACCGGCAGCCCGTAGTCTTCGGCCAGCACCTGCGCCCAGACCACACCGGCCGCAAAAGTCGCCAGCGAGCCCAAGGCCGCGGGCAATTGCGGCCGCAGTACGATGGTGAAGTAGAGGCCGCCCTCCTCGGAATGCCAAGTGCGCTGCATGCGCCCCCGGCCCTGAAGCTGGCGCTCGGCCGTCACCACGGTGAACGCCGGGCACCCCTGACGGGCCAATGCCCGGGCGGCGTTCATGGTGGAATCGATTTCCCGGTGGCAGTGAATGCGCCCCTCACGCCCCGGAAATTCCCAGGGCTGGATAATATCCTCGCGCCACATCAGTCGGTAGCCCCGACGGCTGGCCTCGATGGGGTAGCCCAGCCGCTGGAGGGCTTGGACGTGTTTCCAGACGGTCACGCGGGACACGCCGATACGACGGCAGAGCGCTTCACCGGACAGCGGCTCCCGGCTCTCCCGCAGCATGGACACAAGGGTTTGTTTGATCCGTGTCAATCGTCCCCCCGCAACGTCCGCAGGGCCGGCCTTGTCACTGCCCCGGGAGCGCGCCGAGCCATTTCGTTACCTATCGCAGTTAAGGGTGGTTAACCAATAAGGCCGAAAATGTCAACTGTGGAAATACTCGGATCGACGGATGGCGCGTTACCGTTATATCGAACGAAGGAATGCGAAGGCTCTGACGACCGGACCGCCGTTCAGGCGGGAGGAAGGCGCTCGAGGTCTTCGCCACCGCAATTGGGACAGACGATGTGTTGGCCCGCGGTGGGGGTCTTGACCTCGATACACTGCAGATAGAATTCGCGGCGGCAGTCGCGACAGACAAAGGCATGCGGGGAAGTGTTGCGCCCGTAATGACAGACGACGTTGGGATCACCTGGTTGGGAAGAATTCACACGGTCTCCTTTCGACAGGGGCTTAACCCATCACCACAGAGGCGATTTTAGCGGCACTCAAATCAGCAATCAAGAATTAATCAGGAATATAAATCCTCTTGCGACGCCGTAAAGATGCGGCAAGGGGTGGTGGACCCCGGCGCAGCCCTTTATCCCCATGGAT
>CAYMAR010000575.1:0-1678 GCA_964388465.1 uncultured Desulfobacteraceae bacterium | reverse complement strand
CCCCACGATTTTCCAACGACGAAATTGGCGCCTACGCGAAAAATCGCGATCATGTCTCGGGGATCACAGGCGAAAATTAAAAAAATAGGCTTTTTTATTATTTTATATGAATATCAATGTGTTAAAGATAATTTTCAGGTCATCTGAAATCATGGCTTGAGTTGACAGGGTCTGGATCGGGAATGAATATCCGAGTGAACACCCATACCTATCCTGGAGCAAGTCATCATAATGCAATGATGCGGGAGGTGCCGATGACTTCGGCTTTGACCTTCGTTATCCTCACAATTGTGTTTGCGTGGGGGAAAATTGTGCTTGAAAAGCGATTGGCACCCATCGACGCCGGCGATGTCGACAATCATCTGAGCGACGCGGCCTTTACAATCGGTTGCAGCGTTTACGATCTATTCGCCAATGCCGGTGCCGAATGGCATTTTTCTCAGGACAAGATCGACCAGGATTTCAAGAAATACCTCCGCTACAACCAAACGCCGCACTATGTGAGCGCCTATTTGCGGCGTCTTGGTTTTAAAAGCCAAGCGTCCTATCAGAAGCTCTTGTATTCCGGCGGTCGTCCACCCTACCTATGATTCACAAGTCAAGTGGATCGTTCGCCCGAGAGCGGCTGGCATCTTCATTGCCATAGAAAAGCTGCGTTGAGAATCCAATTCGCCATCGACCCGGCGTTGTTTTTAAAACCCATCGGGAATCGAGGCGGGTTGGGAAAACCGGGTACCCTCCGGGTGATGAAAAAAAGTTCCGGGCCGGGCGCATTCCGCCGAATATCAAAGCCGCCGACCGCTTTCCAGGGTACGGGCCAATTTCCCCATGTTAAAAAGGGCGTGCAGGGTCAGAAAGGTTTGCCATTCGCGTTGTTGCCTTCCCCAGCTGCCGTCGGGGTTTTGGCGGCGCGTCAGCGCGGCAACGGCCGCGGCGCACTGTTGGCTGGCCGCCGCGCTGTCCAGGTGCGCCATCGCATTGAGCGCCTGGTAAAAGGGGATGTCTACGCCCCAGTCGCCACGGTCTGTTTGGCGTTGCGCATACCAGGCGACGATGCGCTGCGTTACGGCATCAGAGGCGTATTCCGGATGAACGACGAGGGCGCGAAAGCAATTATGTATCCAGCAGGGACTGGCTGTTGCTAACGACGATGGGGACAGTCGGCGAAGGCTGTCGTCATACAGGGCACGCGTGGATGACCACGATGCCCGGCCGAAAAGGCTTCCTAAAAACATGATCGCCGGCAGGGTGACATCCAAGCCGCGGCAGGGAGCAAACGGCAGACCCAAGAGGTCTTCGTCTGCATAGTGGATGTCTTCAGCGGATGGAGTTCTACCCTGGACGTGTGCCAGCAGGGCGTCCAAGGCCCGGTCGATATCCGGATCGGACGAACGTGCGGTCAGATGCAGACCGAACAAACGCCGAATGGTCGCCAGCGGGGAATTGTCCCACAGACCATCGCTCCCTTGACCGTGACGCAGGGCCTTCACGGTTCGGTCGAAATCTGCCTGCCAGGTCGGGTTGCGATCTTCTCCGAGCCATTTCTGGCGGGCGTAAAGTCCACAGGGGGTCGCACTGTCTTTCATCACTGCAAGACAACGCTCAGAGACTGGGTGATTGCTCATGGTCGTCCTCACCGCGAGGGCTAAATTACTTCCACTGTAGAATACTTGTTATC
>CAYMAR010000574.1:0-1686 GCA_964388465.1 uncultured Desulfobacteraceae bacterium | reverse complement strand
ATCATGGACGGCATCGGCATCGGCCGTCATGAAGACGGCGACATGGTGCGCCTGGCGGCCACGCCCACCCTGGACTGGCTCGCGCGGAACAGCCTGACCACCCGGCTCAAGGCCCACGGCACCGCCGTGGGCATGCCCTCGGACAAGGATATGGGCAACAGTGAGGTCGGCCACAATGCCATCGGCTGCGGCCGGGTCTTCGACCAGGGCGCCGCCCTGGTGAACAAGGCCATCGCCGAAGGCACCCTCTTTGCCGGGCCGGTCTGGAAATCGCTGGTCGCCAATGTCGTCCGGAACGATTCGACCCTGCACCTCATCGGGCTGCTGTCCGACGGCAACGTGCACAGCCATATCGACCACCTGGAAGCCCTGCTTGCGGAGGCCGCCCGGAGCGGCGTCAAGCAGGCCCGCGTGCACGTGCTTCTGGACGGCCGGGATGTGCCCTCCACCTCGGCACTGGAATACGTGGATCGCCTGGAAGACTATCTCGGCGATCTGAACGCCGGGAAGGGCGTGGACTACGCCATCGCCGACGGCGGCGGGCGCATGCAGATCACCATGGACCGCTACGAAGCCGACTGGGAGATGGTGGCCAGGGGGTGGCGCATGTACACCCGGGGCGAGGGCCGCGGCTTTGCATCCTGCCGCGACGCCATCGCGACCCACCGGGAAGAGAACCCGGGGGTCCTCGATCAGGATCTGCCCGCTTTCATTATCGTCCGCGAGGGCCAACCCCTCGGGGTCATTCGCGACAACGACAGCGTGATTTGCTTCAATTTCCGCGGCGATCGTGCCATCGAGATCAGCAAAGCCTTCGAAGCGGATGATTTCAATCATTTCGACCGGGCCCCACGGCCGAAGGTTGAGTACGCCGGGATGATGCAATACGACGGCGACGCCCTGATCCCCACACGTTTTCTGGTCGAACCGCCGGGCATCGACCGCACCATGGGCGAATACCTCGTGCATGCCGGCGTCCGGCAGATGGCCATCAGCGAGACCCAGAAGTTCGGCCACGTGACCTATTTCTTCAACGGCAACCGCACCGGCCGATTTGACGACGCCCTGGAGGCGTATATCGAGGTTCCTTCCGACCGGGTGCCCTTCGAGGAGCGCCCCTGGATGAAGGCGGCCGAGATCACCGATGCGGTGGTGGCGGCCATACGCAAGGGCGAGCACCGCTTTATCCGGCTCAACTTTGCCAACGGGGACATGGTGGGCCATACCGGCATCCTTCCGGCCGTGCGCATCGCCGTGGAAACGGTCGACCTCTGTCTGGCGCGCATCGTGAAAGCTGTACGGGAAACCGGGGGCGTTCTGGTGGTCAGCGCCGATCACGGCAACTCGGACGACATGTTCGAACGCGACAAGAAAACCGGCGAGGTGATTATCGACCCCGACAGCGGCGCGATCAAAACCAAAACATCGCATTCCCTCAATCCCGTGCCGGTCCACATCTACGATCCGGGCGGGAAGGTCGCGCTGCGGCTCCACAAAGGCGATGCGCTGGGCATCAGCAGTTTGGCGGCCACCTGCCTGACCCTGCTGGGGTTTGAACCGCCGGGGGACTACTCCCCCAGCATCGTCGAAACCGCGTGATGAAGCGGCGCCTCATGCCGCCATGCAGCGTTCTCAAGTTCGCTCGGGTGCTCACAATCGGACGATTGCTGCGCGCCTCGCTTCACT
>CAYMAR010000573.1:0-1686 GCA_964388465.1 uncultured Desulfobacteraceae bacterium | reverse complement strand
GGCATCGCATGCGGATGGGAGGGATCTTGGTCCCCACCGGTCACTTCTTTTCACTGACCTCCAGATAGGCCACACCATCATCGATGCGGATAAGCAGTATTTCTTCCGGGCCGAAAATGCTTTTGACCTGATAATAGGGTTTGGAAAGGACAACGCGATCAAACGTTTTTAGGCGAAAACCCTTGCGGTGCAATACGGCTAGCAGCCGTTTAATGCGCCGGTCATTATGCCACTGCAGGTTGTCATCTTCCAGCAGGATTGCTTTCAGTTCCTGATCCAAAACCAGTTCAGCCGAAGTGATCACGGATTGCCGGGTTTGAAATTGATAGATCAACGGCCCACCCATCAGCACGAGTAAAGCGATCGAAGCGGCCAGGGCATAGATCGATTTCGGTTTCCATCCGGCAACGGGCGTTGGTTTCCTGGAAGGCGCCGCTTGAATGTCCTTCATCGTCTCCTGCAGGATTTGGTAACATTGCCCGCACTGGTTGATATGGCGAAGCAGGTTCTTGCGTTCGTCACCGCCAAGCTTTCCTTCGATCAGGCAGGCCAGGTCCTCCATGTCGGCATGGGGTCCGGATTCCGATGGCTCGGTCGGCTTCAAAGCGATATGCAACCATTTGCCCATATTGGCCTCTACTTGTTTAGACGGACACTTCAGGGTTCGCGAATGCCCTCCGCCAGCAATTGTTCGCGATAGTGGTTCAAGCAGCGCTTCAACCGGCGTCGGGCCGAGGCGGCTGACAGCCCAATCATTTTCGCGACGGTGCTAACCGGCTGCTCGGAAGCGTACACCAGTCGGATCAACAGCTGGTCTTCGTGCGAAAACGAGGCGGTGGTCACCCGAATGATCTCGAGCGCGTTCCCCCGTCTTGCATGATCGAGCTTGCGGATCAGGGCTTCCAGGGGATTGGCATCGGGGGTGTGCGGGTTTTCAGCCGCGCGCGATAGTTCCGCATTCAGTGGCTGAAAGGAAGGGTTCTCACGGCAGGGGGCGTCGCGAATCGGGGCAATCGCTTGCAAGTACCTCTCGTATGATCCCTCGAACAAGTTTTCGACCTGCAGAAGGTCGTAGGCCTCGTCATATGAAAATTTCTGCCAGCAAACAAGACGGTAGACCGCCTCGGCCCACTTGCCGAGCTTCGTCACCCCGGCGGGTATCCGCCTGCGGCCGTAGATTTTGCGTCGGTAATCGACAACCATTTTGTTGATCAGCGAATAAAGATAGGTGGTCAGCCGGCTCCGGCCCCTGTAGGCCCGCAGGCGCCTGAAATTATCGGCCTTCAGGCGGTCGAGGATGAAGACAAAACTTTCGTTCTGTTCATTTTCATCCGTGAAATGCCGCTTGCAGACGGCTTCGATCCGATCAAGGATTTCCCTTGAAGCCAGGATGTTTTCCGGATTTAACTGGTTGCCGGCCACAAGTCCAAATTCCAAGGTTGCCCTGTTGTGGATGTGTCACGCGGGTCCAATGGTACCGCTGTCAACCCTCAATGTTCGGTCGGGGCTGGACAAGCGCGCATGGCCTGCTCCAACGTCCGGTGCTTAAGGATCAAATCCCGTGGGTGCCCCCAGCGATGATCCTTCACCCGTAACCCGCTGAACGGTCGTTATCATACGTTCAAAATATTTTATTGTCTACATGGCGGGCGCGCTTCCAGTCCCACCCGGTTTGACCCGATATCG
>CAYMAR010000572.1:0-1689 GCA_964388465.1 uncultured Desulfobacteraceae bacterium | reverse complement strand
GTTCGATGCCTTCACGAGCACCCTGCTCTACAGCAAGTTCCAGAAACACGAGATGATCCGGGACATCGGCGCGGCGGTGGCCAAAGAAACCGGCGTGCCCTTCCACTATCAGGATTTCCGCGTCGGCTGGAAAGAGGGTGTGCAGGCATCCAAGCGGGAAGGCATGTACCGTCAAGCCTATTGCGGATGTATCTATAGCGAAAAAGAGCGCTTCTATCGCCCGGGCCGGACGGCACAACCCCGCGGCTGACCCCGATGTACGCCAATTTCATATATTTCATCGTGGCGATCATGATCTACGCCACCTACCAGCCGCCGGCGGAACCCGGCCTGCCTTGGTGGCAGGCGGCTTCGGCGGCTCTTCTGGCGGTGCTGGGCTTTGCGTTTTTCTCGCGCTGGTCTTTTGATCGCCTGGGCGCACTGGCCGCCAGCAAAGGTCACTATGCCGCCGACAGCCGCTTCGCAGCGATCTCGACCCGTCAGGCGGTGATGGCCGTCCTGCTCTACACTTTTATGGTCCATGGGCTGGGGCTACCGGTCTTTTGGCACGACCTGGCGGTCTTCCGGACCATTCCAACCCTGTTGGCCCTGATTTTCGTCCTGCTCTTTCTGGCCCTGCTGGTCATCGTCTGGACATGCGCACATCCGAGCTACCGCCGACTGTACGATCCCCAGGTCGACCGCAAGGCCTATGTCGCCACCAACATCCGCATGTCCGTGCCGATCATCCTGCCTTGGCTGGTCATGTCACTCGTGGCCGACATTATTTTCGCCCTGCCCTTTGCCACGCCGAAAAAGGTCCTCTCCTCCACTGAAGGGGTGATTGCTTATTTCCTGCTTTTTCTGGTGACGGTCGCGGTGGCCGCGCCATTTGCCGTCCAACGCCTGTGGGGTTGCTATCCCCTGGAAGACGGTTTTTTTCGCGAGCGCATCCGGGCGCTTTGCCGCCGGGCCGGCATTCGCTACCGCGACATCCTCTACTGGCCCCTGTTCGGTGGGCGCATGCTGACGGCCGGCGTCATGGGCATCGTCCATCGCTTTCGCTATATTCTGGTGACCGATGCGCTGCTGACGACGTTGACGCCCGATGAGATCGACGCCGTGATTGCCCACGAGATCGGCCATGTGCGCAAGCACCACCTGCTTTACTTCATGCTCTTCATGGCCGGGTTCATGCTGGCCTTTTTTTCCCTGCAGGGCGTCATCGGCTACCTGATCCTCTCGGCCCGCCCCCTTTTTCAGTTTCTGATCGATGTTGGTCTGACCGAGATTACCATCCTCTACAGCTTGGCCTTCATTTTTTTCTTCCTGCTCTATTTCCGGTTTCTTTTCGGCTATTTCATGCGCAATTTCGAGCGCCAGGCCGACATCTTCGTCTACACCCTTTTCGATTCGGCCGACCCGATGATCTCCACCTTCCGCAAGATCACGGCCGTCAGCGGGCAGGCCCCGGACAAACCCAACTGGCATCACTTCAGCATCAGCCAGCGCGTGGACTACCTCCAAAAATGCGAGCATGACCGCCGCTGGGTTCAGCGTCACAACCGCAAGGTCCGCCACAGCCTGATCGCCTATTGCGCCGGTCTCGTCATGATCGGTATCCTCGGCTACCAGCTCAATTTCGGGCAGGCCGGTCAGGCCATCGGCAGCCATCTTGTCGAGCGGTTCATCACGCTGGAAATCGAGAAA
>CAYMAR010000571.1:0-1706 GCA_964388465.1 uncultured Desulfobacteraceae bacterium | reverse complement strand
TTTTCGAGCGATCGGTCGACGATCGGTATGATGGCCGGCATGACCCGCGGGTTGATGGCCCGTGGGTTAGGGTGCGGAAAATTCATGATCTGGTTCATCAATACGGCCGGACTCTCCGAAAAAAACGGCAGGCTTCCGGTCAGCAGCTGAAACAGCAAGGTGCCCAGGGAGAAGATGTCCGATCGACCGTCGACCTTGGCGCCGGAGAATTGCTCCGGCGACATGTAGTACGGTGTGCCCTTTACGACCCCGGTTTGTGTATGGGAAGAAGCCGTGATGCGCGCGATACCGAAATCCGTCAGCTTGATGCGGCCACTTTTCAAAACCATCACATTGGCCGGCTTGATATCGCGATGCACGATGCCCCGGTTGTGGGCATAGTCCAAGGCTTCGGCGATCCGCGTGACATAGCGAATCGTTTTACGCACAGGCAGGAGCCGTTTGGCGCGCGTGAAGCGCAGGAGCGTGACGCCTTCCAGATATTCCATGGCGATATAGGCAAGATCGCGGTCCTCGCCGGCATCGTAGATGGTGACGATGTTGGCATGCGATAGGGTGCCGGCGCTTTCAGCTTCGCGAAAGAACTTGGCCTTGATCGCGTTGATCTCATCTTCAGCAAAGTTGTCTTCAAAGCGGAGGGTCTTAATCGCGGTCAGCCGGTTGATCCGCGGATCGCGCCCCAGGAAAACTTCGCCCATGGCGCCCTTGCCGATGAGACGCAGAATCTCGTAGCGCCCGACTTTCTGTGTCGGGCGCTTGTGGACGACCGTCTCGTCGGGAGGGGCTTGGTAATGGTTTAGGGATGCCGGATGGGCCGCTTCGCCGGGATTTTCAGCGCGCAACGCCGATGGCGCCGCTAGCCCTCCGGTGGCTCGATTCCCGATTGGATGGTGGTGGGGGGGATCCGTCGGATGGCTTATTGAGTCACCCGAATCCATCCGTCCGTGATCGAGGCTATTTTTCCAGATGGATGCCGTCAAGGCATTGAGAAGAACAGCCAGAACGGCGGCACCGATTTGAATCGGCACACCGGCAACCTGCCCGAGTGCGGCGGCGATCAACGCGATGGCGAGCAGGCTCACTGTTGCGGCCCAGGCGGCGGACAAACGGAGACGTCGCCACAACCAAGCCGGGCAAAGCGCCAACCCCATAATGAGGGCGGCTTCAAGGCCAAACGCCCACGGTGGCCGGCTGGCGGCGACGGTCAACCGACTGAAGGCGGGGATTTGGCCGAGGAGCGGCGTCAGCGGGTCGAAAGCCGCGGGCCAGCCCCACCAGACCAGGACCATCACGAGCCCGGTTAACGTGCAGGTCATCGTGAAGGCGCGTTGAAAATGGGCCTTCAGATGGGGAGCTGGATGGGTTGCCAATGAATCCTCGCCTCGATTGCCGGCCAGTTGACGTTTGACATGTATATTGCCCGAGATTTACCTTGGCATCAATATCTATTCTGATTCCAAAATGTTTAAGCTTGGCAGGGGAATTAAAATGAATCGGGATATCTGCCGCCTGTTCTATTTGCAAAATGCCATAATGAACTATGCTTGGGGCTCACGAACCGCAATCGCTGCGTTGCAGGGACGTGAAGCCCCCGCGGAGAAGCCCGAGGCTGAGTTGTGGATGGGCGCCCATCCGAAAGCACCATCGGCCGTTAAAATGAGGGATCAATGGGTTTCCCTTGCCGATCTGATTGCAGCCCATCCCGA
>CAYMAR010000570.1:0-1709 GCA_964388465.1 uncultured Desulfobacteraceae bacterium | reverse complement strand
GGTTCATCCGCTTGGACATGTTGGTGGCCTCGGGCTAGGGGTTGGGAGCGGGAGCTGAATCATAACGTCTGATGTCAAAAAAAATATCCACTGCCCGCACCCCGGTCAACCGGGCTTGCGGCCTGTTCCTCCTCCTCGGCGGCGGGACGAGCGTCGACACGGCGGTGGCCATTTGCTTATGGTGGCGGCGCATTTTCAAACCGCAGCGATCTTGGATCGGGTTGTCAAGACCATGAAACCCGAGGCCATCGAAGCCGTGGCCGCCAATCCCAACGCGGGTAGCGGTGCCATGGGCATGATCGCCGGCGTCGGCATGGGCAATGTCGTGGGCGGCGCCATGACGGGGGCCGCCCAGACCCAGCCGGCGGCCCCGTCGGCCGGCACGCCGCCGCCGCTGCCCGAGCAGGTGCAATGGTTTGCCGCGCTCGACAACCAGCAGGCCGGTCCGTTCACGCCCGAGCAGCTCCGGCAGATGATCGCCGAGGGGCAGGTCAACCGCGAAACCCTGGTCTGGAAGCAGGGCATGGCCGGATGGGAGAAGGCCGACGGGGTTGCGGACCTGGCTGGATTTTTCAGCGCGGTGCCCCCGCCGCTGCCGTCGGGTTAGCGACACCGGCGGCTTCGCGGGCGCGCCGCCACCCTGCTGTTCGGATTGCGTTTCTAAGCGCTGCCGTTTCCGACGCAACCGACGTCGTTGTTGCAGGCCAACAGATTGTAAACCGCGTCGCGAATCTCCGTCAGGGTGAAGGGCTTGGCCTGCAGCGGGAGGCCGGCCCGGACGATGGCTCGCGCTGCCGGTGTGGTCGGATCACCGCTGATGAAGATACAGCGCCGATAAAAGCTTGGGAACTCACGGGCGGCGCGCTGGAAGAAATCCCATCCATCCATGACGGGCATGTCGATATCCGAGACGACGGCGGCGAAATAATGCTCACGGAGCGTGGCCAGCGCCTCCAAACCGTTCGCCGCGGTGTGCACGGCGCCATCCCGGCTGAGGATCGTCTCCAGCAGCGCGGCAATCGGCGCCTCGACTTCGACCACCAGGATATTCTCCTGCCAGACCGGCGGGATCGCCCGCATGGCGCTGCTCCAGTCCTTGTCGGGCACGATCGTTATGCAGGCAGCATTGCAGGGCGTTTGCGAGATAGGCGGCATGGGCGGCTTCATCCTCGCTGAGCGCGGTGAAAACGCGGGCGGCCGCGGGATGGTCGGCGGCCAGGCACCGCGCGCTGGCGGCGTATAGCCGCCCGGCCCACTCTTCCATACCGATTAGCCAGGCGACAATCTTGTCCATTCGAAGTCACTTCCTGTGCGCGATATAGGGCAACGGTTGCAGACGATGGGAGCTACGTTAGTTTTTTAGGTGATATCCGGGTTGGTTTTGTCAACCCGAGCCCATTCGTGTTGGAACGGTCGGCCTCCATGACCGCCCGAGGCTTGACAACCGTCCCCCGGAAAGGATTCTATAGGCTATTCATTCGGGGCGCGGTCACGGTCAACCCAACGGCCCGCGTCGTTTAACGTCAAGCATGCAAAGGAGCCGACCGCGATGGAAACGACCCTGCAGGAGGGGATGGACTTCGAATTCACTTATCAGGTGCCCGCCGACAAGACGGTTCCCCACCTCTTTCCGGAATTCGAAGAAGGCCAACAGATGCCCGACGTTTTCGCCACCGGCTACATGGTCGGGCTTTTCGAGTTCGCCTGCA
>CAYMAR010000569.1:0-1714 GCA_964388465.1 uncultured Desulfobacteraceae bacterium | reverse complement strand
TTGGCGCTGCTCGTGGCAGGATGCGGCACCGCCCGGCCCTTGAACATTCCCGGACCGGAAACCGCGCAGATCATCAAAAACTACCGGGCCCTTTACATTCCGGCGAACCGCCCGCCCTGGACCGGCAGCGGCGTCGAGGTGGATCGCGACGACGTGGTCGTCGTCATGGCGTCCGGTTGGGTCACCACCTGGAGGGGAAGCCGTCATACGATTAACGTGCCGCCCGAAAGATATCTCTACGGGCGCGTGGGAGAAGAAGATCCTTTCCAGATGCGTGTGCTGCCGATGGTGGCCGAAGCGGAGGAGGCCGGTGAGCTGCGTTTTACCGTGCGCGACTGGCGCAGCATCCTGAATATCAATGCGAATTGGTACCGGGACAACGAGGGCGGGTATACCCTGCATGTCTTTGTCGTGCCGCGTCACCGCTGGAATGAATTCGAGGGGGCCCTCATAGCGATCGCCGCGGCCAACCCGGAAGACAGCGAAGCTGCCCGGCAGGTGCGCGCCCTGCTGGGGCCGCCGGCCGGCAAGACGGCCGGCATGGACTACGGACGGCTCATGGAGGCCTGGCAGAGTGCCCGCACCCTCGAAGGCCGCCGCCGCATCGTTCACGAATTCGGCCGCCGCGGGGAAGACGGGGCCCTGTCTTACTGTTTCGACAGCCTGGTCAACGGCTATTTCTACAACCCGTGGTACTGGCGCACGGCCGTACGTGACGACCTGATACTCCTGGCGGACATCTATTCCGTATATCCCGCCGGCGAGACCAAAGACATGAAGGCGCTGCTCGCGCTCCTGGAGGATTCCGACCCCGAAGTTCGAATCAAGGTGCTCGAAGTCCTGGCCGCGATGAAACCCCGGGAGCACACCGCGGCCGTCTACCCTCTGCTGTTCGACGAAGATTCCCGCTTGCGGATCAAGGCTCTGGACACCCTGATGGCGATCGGCAACCCCGAGGCCGCCAACCAGATCAGCCTGCTCCTGATCGACCCCAACAAATTTGTCCGGCGCCGGGCCGAATCCGCGTTGCGGGCCCTGAATGTCCCCTCCGAAACCATCGACGCCTGGCGGGCCAAAGCCCAGCAGTTGAACATGGGTGATTACTACGACACCTTCCGCGCGCACAAGCGCACCGTGTCCGAGAAGCAGGCCCTGGAAAAAAAACTGGAGAGTTCGGAAGCCACCAAGCAAGAGCTGGAGAAGGCCCTGCGCCAGCGGGCGTCGGCCCAGAAAACCCATGCGAACCTTCAGGGCAGTCTCTACGAGAAGGAGCGCGAACTCCAGAGCCAAAAATCCCAGCTGGCCCTGGCGCAGCAGGCGCTGGAACGCATCCGGCGTGAGCCGGAAGCTCCTGGCGGTGCACCGTCCGACACGCTCCCGGCCGCCCCCTCCGAGGACGAGGCCCTGCTGCAAAAGCGGATCAAAGACTTGAACACGGGTGTCGAGGCGGCCGCCCGCGAGGCCGAAGACGTCAAACAGCAGCTGGTTGCGATCCGGTCGCGCGAGCAGGACCTGATGCGCCAGGTGGACAGCCTCAAGGGCCAGCTCGACCGCGGGGCCCCGCCGATCATCGCCGTTCTGAGCCCTCAGGACGGCGCTCGCGTCCAATCGGCCGATCTGCTGCTCCACATGGTGGCCGTGGACGACAAGGGGGTTCAACAGGTGGAGATCATTCTGGACGGACGTCCCCTCGAACTTAAAGAGCGGCGTGGGC
>CAYMAR010000568.1:0-1720 GCA_964388465.1 uncultured Desulfobacteraceae bacterium | reverse complement strand
ACGCCGATAGGTGACGGCGAGGTCTGCAACCGTTTTGATCGAGGAATCGACCGGGACACTGTCCTCGATGCCTCCGATGGTGATGCGCGGTCCGATGGCGGCGGTCAACACATCCACCAGGCCGGCATCGGAAACCCCTCTGTCCGTCACGATCAGCGGGCGTTGGGCTCCCAGCCGAGCCAAAATATTGGGTATCGATTCGAGTACGTCGTGGCCGGCAACGATTTCAACGCCACATCCATATTCGAAATAGGCAGGCATATTCATGGATAGCAACTTTCCCTTTCAACTGGTCGGCATCATCGTCGGTCCGGACCGGGTGCCCCATCCAAAGCCACTTGCAACAGGCCCACGATGGTCTCGGGCGCCATATCCCGCTCGTCGGTCGCTATAGACGCGGCGATGGAAGCCAATTCTTCGCGTGTGAAACCCGCATCCTCAAGCGTTCGGGGGAACCGTCCCGCCGTATGACGGAAGAGATCGTTCACGAGAGCCATCAGGGTCGAAGCCGTTCGCATGGACCGTTGTCTGGGTGGCGTGCAGGCCGCACGGTCCAACCCCACCAATGCGGGCAGCAGGTCGACAGGCGACCATGCCCATTGGCGCTCTCCGAAATCGGCGGCTGCGGGCAGAAGGATCCCCAGCGCCTCGGAATAATTAGTGCGGCCTGTGGCAGCCAGTCGCCTGGCTAGCCGCTCCAAACGCCCCGGCGGTCGGTCGGCTAAGGCACAGCCGGCCATGACAGCAGCCCCGGCCAGGTGCATGCGCGGGGTCGCAGCGTCAGGCATGGTTTCAACCGCCCGCAGCGCGGTCGCAGCCATCTGCACCGCATTGACGCCGTATATGTCCCGCACAGGGTTTTTATCCGCAGCCATGACGGTCTCGGCGCCGAGGGCCAGCGCCCGGATGCCGGTGGCAATCAGCGATTCCCGTCCCGGCGCCCCCAGCGTACGTTCGTCGATGCAAACCAGGTTCGGCATCAGCCCCACGGCGCGCAGATCGAACCCATCGGTCTGAACCCGACCAGACGCCTCATAGCCGTTCGCCGCCGCCGGTGCGATCAGGACCAGAGGCTTGAGTCGCAAAGCAATACCGTCTTTTTCGGAGGTGAACGCCCTGGGGTCGTCCTGGCCGGTTGAAACCACCAGGTTCAGCAGCTTGGCCGTTTCCATCAGCGGGCCTGCGCCCATGACCACCAGACCGTCGTGGTCCCGGTCACGGTAGATGGCGGCCAACTCGCTGACGAGTTCGAGGTTGGCTTTCGCAGGAAGGGCTTCTATCGCCCCCAGCGTCTGGTCGGATGCCCGCAGGGCGTCCACGAAAGCCCGACTGCGGTTCTCGCGAGCGGCGTCTTCATCGCTCAACAAAAGGGGGTGGCGCGCATCGCGCGCAGACAGTTCGTAGGGAATATGCTCGAGGGCCCGCCGGCCGCAGATGAGCTTTACGGGGCAGCTGAATTCCATTCGATCCGGCCAAGCCATGGGGCATCCTCCAGACGAGTCGGTGGATTGGCAGTTAATAACCCAGCAGGGCGCGCCAGTAAATGCGGGCGCGCTGAGCGCATTTGGTGAGCAGCGGCCAGCACGGATAGCGCTTGACCGCCAAACGGGCCAGCGGCTTGGGCAGCAAATAGACTTGGACGCGATCAAGAATGCGCACCACCGCACAGGCATGCGCCACGTCGCCGTCGACATCCAGGCGGTCCCGGGCAGTAGCCACC
>CAYMAR010000567.1:0-1745 GCA_964388465.1 uncultured Desulfobacteraceae bacterium | reverse complement strand
GACGATGGCCTGTTTTTTGCGATTATTCATTCCTTGGACGAACGAAAAAATCATAAACCCGCACAAAGGATAATTGCCATGACTGCATCCATCTCCTCGGAGGCCCTGGGGGCGATTCGTGAAACTGTAATGGCCAACGGCAATGTGAGTGCGACACCTTGCTATATCGAACGGGCCGAAGGGGCGCTGCTCTGGGATGTCGAGGGTCGTGAGTACATTGATTTTGCCGGCGGTATCGCCGTGATGAACGTCGGCCATTCCCACCCCAGAGTGGTCGAGGCCATCAAGCGCCAGGCCGAAAAGTTCACCCACACCTGCTTCATGGTGCTGCCCTATGCGCCGGCCGTCCGGCTGGCGGAAAAGCTCGGCGATGCTGTACCCGGTGAATTCCCCAAGGCCACCCTGTTTGTCAACAGCGGGGCCGAGGCGGTCGAAAACGCCGTCAAGATTGCCCGTTATGCCACCAGACGTCAGGGGATTATTGCATTTGACAACGCCTTTCACGGTCGCACCTACCTGGGCATGTCCCTGACCAGTAAGGTCAAACCCTACAAATTCGGTTTCGGCCCGTTCATGCCCGAAATTTACCGCATGCCTTACGCCTACTGCTATCGCTGTCATTTCGGCCTGACATATCCTGAATGC
The DNA here is from genome assembly GCA_964388465.1 of uncultured Desulfobacteraceae bacterium. Taxonomy (GTDB): domain Bacteria; phylum Desulfobacterota; class Desulfobacteria; order Desulfobacterales; family UBA5852; genus JABZFP01. The sequence goes on along the minus strand of CAYMAR010000567.1, from coordinate 1,100 downwards.
GGCGTGGCTTGCGCGGACTATCTGCGCGATTTCCTGGTGACCCATACGGCGCCCGAACACACCGCAGCGATTATCGCCGAACCCATCCTGGGCGAGGGCGGCTTCATCACACCCCCGGCCGAATATTTTCCGAAGATCAAAGCCATCTGCAATGAGTTCGGCATCCTTTTCATCGCCGACGAAATCCAGACCGGCATGGGACGTACCGGCACCATGTTCGCCATGGAGCACTGGGGCGTTGATGCCGACATCACCACGGTGGCCAAGAGCCTGGCGGCCGGCATGCCCCTGAGTGCCGTGGTGGGGCGCAAGGAACTCATGGACGCGGTTCACGCCGGCGGTATCGGCGGGACCTACGGGGGCAACCCCGTGGCCTGTGCCGCCGCCCTGGCGGTCTTTGACATATTCGAAACCGAAGACCTGCTGGCCCGCGCCCGGGCTCTGGGTGCCACCCTGCGCACACGCTTCGACGCTTTCATGGCGCAATACGAGATTGTAGGCGACGTCCGCGGCGCCGGCCCCATGCTGGCGCTCGAACTGGTGGAAGACCGCCGGAGCAAAAAGCCCGCCGGCGCAGCGGCCAAAGCCTTGGTAAAATACTGCTACGATCGTGGCCTGATCCTGCTGGCCTGCGGCAGTCACGGCAACATCATCCGGGTGCTGATGCCGCTCGTGATTACGGAAGACCAGCTCGAAAAGGGGCTGGGGATCATGGAAGAGGGCCTGGCGACTCTAAAAAAATGAGGTGTGCGCTCCACCATGGTTTCCTCGCAGACAACCAGGACATTTGCGGAAATCCGTTCAGCGCTCGACCCCTGCTGCAGCTACATCATTGTCGAAGGCGACGCGGAGGGGGTATCCGAAGGGGAGATCCGGCAGGCATTCCATCAGCTCCCGTTACAGGCCGACGATATCAGCGATGCCCGGCTGTATCGCGAATCCAAGACCGGCCGTCACCTGCTGGTGGCCCGGCTCGTCCGCCGCGGCGGCACGCGTTTTAAGGAAGCGCTTTTATCCCAGAGGATTGCGCCCCGCATGGCGGTTTTCTATCACAGCAGCAGCCCCGGGGGCGATGGGCACGCTATCGAAAAACTGTAATG
>CAYMAR010000566.1:0-1762 GCA_964388465.1 uncultured Desulfobacteraceae bacterium | reverse complement strand
GGGTCTGACCCTCACCTTGGCATCCGCCGAACTGCGGAAGGCGCTCAAGCGCGGCGTCAACGAGTTCAGCTTCACCTTGGCTGCCGGGCCGATCGGCACCATGCTTACCGCGTTGAGCGTGCGTGTGGCGCCGTGAGAAATGATACGTTTTGACAGAACGCAACACGCAACAAGTAGAAATCAATGCAGAACAAGAAACAAGACATCACCGCCGGGGGCTTGCCCGACGTGAAGGAAACACAGAAATGACGACTGACTATCTCAAGATCGAGCTTCGCCAGCAGGTGGAGGAATTGAAGGCGTCAGCGGCTGCCGAGTCGACGACAGCGGCCAATGCCGAGGCACGCGCCCGCATTGTCTGGCAATGGCTGAACGCCGCGGCCCTGGCCGGGCAGCATGCCCCACCGGACCTGCCGCTGGTCTGCGGCATGCTGCTGTCGCGCGGGGCCGCCGACACCTATCACGCCGGGCCCTATAGTATTTTCGATCGGTATGTGCGCGAGCTCACCCTTCGCGACGAGCAGCCCGGGGCGATCGGCACGCTCAGCACGGCCACGACCGGGCCGTTTGTGATCCAGAGCCATCAGACCATCGAGCAGACGTATACCGTCGGCGAAATGTCGATGCGGCCCGGCGGCTCGATCAACCTGACCTGGGAGTTTCACTCGGACATCGCGCCGCTGCAGACCGCCGATCCGGCGGCAGAGAGCTATGTGACCGTCGCCTGCTCCAACCCCCGTGCCCGCTTCGTACCCGCCACCTGGCGGGTCGGCGGCATCCACGGTGGGTTCTTCTCCGAAGTGGAGCGGCCCGCATTCCGGCTGGAAGGTTGCGAGCTCCGCAAAGGCGATCGCATCACTATAACCTATGGCGACCGCAACGGCGGTGGCCCTGGGCTGCGGTTGCAGTCGTACGCCGTCGACCGCTTTGTGCTGCCGGTCTACCTGGATCTGGAAGGCGATGGCGAGAGCTTGTCTCTGCCGCTGCTCGGCTGGCCGCTCCTCGGCAAGGATGCCCACGCTTTGCGCGTGGTCGCGCCATCGGTGGTGAAGACAGGCGAGCCATTGACGCTGGCAATCTGTGTGGAAGACGAGCACTACCACCCGGCCAGCGGTACGATTCCGGGGTTTCGGGTGACGCTCGACGGCGAAACCGTGGCGACGCTGCCGGCAGGTGAACAGCCGATCTTGACGGCAGCCGATCTGCGCCTGGACAAGCCCGGCGTGTACCGCTTCACCGTCGAGTCCGAGGACGGCCGGTTCCAAGCGCTCTCCAATCCGGTGTGGGCGCAAGCCGAGCCCGCCCAACGAATCTACTGGGGCGATATGCACGGCCACTCGGAAATGGCCGATGCCCAGGGCTCGGCAGAGGGATACCTGCCATACGCACGCGACATCGCGCGGCTCGACTACGCGGTCCACTCCGAGCACGACATGTGGATGGACGACCGCGAGTGGAAAACGCTCGCCGAGCAGGTGCGGCAGCACTCCGCGGAAGGACGATTCATCGCCTTTCTCGGTTACGAATGGACGGTCAAGGCCTCGCGTGGCGGACATCACAATGTCTATTTCCGCACGCCCGAAGACCGTCTCCGCGTACCGATCCAGCAGACCCCGGTGTTGTCGGAGTTCTACCAGCGGCTCGCGGTCGAGAATGATCCGCGCGATGTTCTGATCGCTGCGCACGCCCACGAACCGGGCGACTACCGCATGACCGAGCCGCGGATGGAGCGTCTCGTCGAAGTGATGTCGCTGCACGGTCA
>CAYMAR010000565.1:0-1764 GCA_964388465.1 uncultured Desulfobacteraceae bacterium | reverse complement strand
GTCACCCCGAGGCGATATTCGAAGTTATGAATTGAAATTAAACGATAAATTCATCCTCCGCCAATAAGGCATATATCTTGCTGAATTCCTAATGGTCGCAACGAATTGAACCGTTGGCCCCCAAAATTTCCGATGAGGAGAAATGTGCCCGCCAGGCCTCGCAGCCGGCGGGCGTGTCGTCCCACTTTTCATGTTAGACCAAAGCATTACATATCCGGCGGCCTTTGCGGCTGGGCTGACGTCCTTCCTCTCGCCCTGCATCCTCCCGCTGGTGCCGGCGTACTTCACTGTTATTTCCGGGTATTCCTACGATGAACTCACCGGCGATCAGCCCAGCGGCCTGCGACGCAAAGTGGTTGAATCAACCCTTGCCTTCGGGCTGGGCTTTACGCTGGTCAATATCCTTCTGGGAGCTTCGGCGTCATTGTTGGGCGTGTTGACGATGCGCTACAACGACATCATCCGCATTGCCGGCGGGCTGATGGTCATCTTTTTCGGGATCCACCTCATCGGTTTCCTGCGCATCCGGTTTCTTGAAATGGAAAAGCGGCTTCATCTGCGCCAGAAGCCGGCCCATCTGGCCGGCACCCTGCTCGTGGGCATGGCTTTTGCCGCCGGCTGGAGCCCCTGTATCGGGCCGATTTTGAGCGCGATCCTTTTTTTGGCGGCCGTCGAAGATACCGTCATGGAAGGGGTTCGGCTGCTGAGTGTGTATTCCCTCGGCCTTTTCGCGCCTTTTCTGCTTTTTTCTGTATTTATCAATCAAATGCTCACGGTTTTGCAAAAAGCCAAGCGGGCTTTGCGATTTGTCAACGTGGCAACGGGCGTGCTGTTGATTGGGCTGGGTGCGGCGCTGATCTTCGATCGTTTCGGTATGCTGTGGTCGCTGGTCGTGCCGGCGGGCGCCTGAAGAGGCCCCTCCGGCGGTAACAAACAAAAAAAGGGAAGTGCAATGCGAAAATTCAAACTCTGGTTTCCCGTCCTGATCGTGGCGTTTTGCCTAAGCGCGGGTGCGGCCCTGGCCGGCGCCAAATCGAAATCTTCCAGCCGGATCAAGTGGCACGACTACAAAGCCGGCATGACCCTGGCCAAAAAACAGAACAAGCAGGTTTATCTGCATTTCTACACGGACTGGTGCGATTACTGCAAAGAGATGCAGTCCACCACCTTTCGCAACCCGGCCGTGGTCAAGATGCTCAACCAGGAATTCGTGGCCATCAAGGTCAACACCATCAAACACCATAAGCTGGCGGCCAAATACAATATCCGGCCGGTGCCGGACAACTGGTTTCTTTCATCCAACGGCAGCAAGATCCGCAATTTTCTCGGCTATTACGAACCCGATCAGTTCGTCACCGTGCTGCGCTACGTGAACGATACCCTGGTTTCCAAGAAATAATCCGGACGGCCGCCCGGTGCGGCCTTCAGGATGGATCGGGTGGCCCTTCGCGTGCCGCCGCAATCAAGATCCCCCGTTCCCGCCCGTCTTCTCTTTTGCGGACAAGACGGTGCGGGATTTTTTTGTCCGTGATACGTCGTACCGGTTGGCCCGGACAGGGTGGTCCTGATCGGATGCGCTTGGATGGCGTGACGCGACCCCGGACAGGCGGCCGCTGCCGGTCAGCGGGATATCCGCTCGATGTAGCGGCGAAACATGCGAATGAGGGTCGAGATCGTGATGCCGGTGCTCAACAGCAGGAGCAGCATCGGCATCCAGATATGGCGTTGATAGTCGGGTTCCTCCAGGGCCGCAAAGAGCCCTGC
>CAYMAR010000564.1:0-1765 GCA_964388465.1 uncultured Desulfobacteraceae bacterium | reverse complement strand
AGCGGTAGACGGTGGTGCCGTAGATGACCGGCAGCACCTGGGGCAGGATCCCGTACCATAGAACCTGCAGCCGGGACGCGCCGGTGGCCTCGATGGCCTCCACCACCCCCGCATCGATTTCCTCGATGGCCTCGGCCACCAGCTTGCCCATGAAGCCGATCGAGCGAAAGGCGATGGCCCAGATGCCGGCCAGGGGGCCGGGGCCGAAAATGGCCACGAAAAGCAGCCCCCACACCACGGTATTGACCGAACGGGAGGTCACCAGGATAAACCGGCCGAGAAACCAGGTAAAGGCGTTCGGGCTCGTGTTGCGGGCCGCCAGAAAAGCGATTGGGAAGGCGATCACCACGGTGGCCGCCGTTCCCAGGGTGGCGATATGAATGGTTTCCAGCAGGGGGGCCGCCAGGGTTTCCAGAAAATCCAGGTCGGGCGGCCACATGCGGTAGGCCAGGTCGTAGGCCTGGAGGTGGGCATCCAGGAAATAGAACCAGGGGATATCCAGCATGCTGATCGACCAGACGGCCACGGCGACGGCCCCCAGATACCAGACGTAGCGCAGCAGGGTATCGCGGGGCGAGAACCGGCGCCAGACCTGGGGATATTTGCGGGCATGCTGTTCGGCCGTCATCGCAGATGCCCCCGGACCCAGTTGGAGAAGAACTCGCCCGCGAAGACGAGCGAGACGATGGTGATCAGGATGGCCAGGCTGAAATCGTAGTCGTAGCGGCTGAAGGTGGCCGCCAGGACCTGGCCGATACCCCCGGCGCCCACGATACCCACCACGGTGGAATGCCGGATGTTGGCATCCAGCCGGTAGATCGAAACCCCGAGATAACGCGGCAGGACCTGGGGCGAAACACAGTAGAGCAAAAGTTTCGGGAAACCGGCGCCGGTGGCGCGGATGGCTTCCAGTTGGCCGGGCGGCATGTTTTCGATGTCTTCGGCCAACATTTTGGAGATAAAGCTCGTGCTGGCCACCACGAGGGTGAGCACGCCGGCCAGGGGGCCGAAGCCGAAAATCTTGACGAAGAAGATGGCGATGATGATTTCGTGAAAGGTGCGCGAGAGGATGATCAGGGAGCGCGCCACGAGATAGACCGGCCGCGGCACCAGATTGACGGCGCCGCAGATGCCCAGCGGAATGGCCAGGAGCATGCCGAAAAAGCTGGCCGCCAAGGCCATCTGCACGCTCTCCAGAACACCCTTGAAAAGCAGGCTCCAGCGGCCGAAATCCGGCGGGAACATGCGCGTCAGCATGTTGCCGGCCCGCGGGATCCCGTTGGCGACCCGTTGCCAGTTGATGTCCAGCATCCCGAAAGACCAGATGAAGTAAGCCAGGGCGAGGGCCAGAAGCCCGAAGCGCAGCGCCGGGTTGGGGATCATGCGGATGCGCTGCCAGCGGGGCGGTGCCGCCGGGGAGCTTTCGATCTCCGCGCTCATCCGGTCGCGGCCTCGCGAATCAGGCCGTTGTTGTCGTCCGGGGGCGCGTTCTCCGCGTCGTCGCCCTCGCGCCGGATGGTGGTGCTCCAGTCTTCTTCGCCGTAGATATCGGTGAGTACCGCCTCGGTCACCTGGTCGGCGGTGCCGTCGAAGACGATTTCGCCCTGGCGCAGACCGATGATTCGGTCGGAAAACGTCTGGGCCAGGGCGACGTCGTGAATGTTGACCAGCGCCGGGGTACCGCGGTCATGGGCCAGCTCCACCAGCAGCCGCATGATCTCGCGGGCCGTCTTGGGGTCGAGACTGGCGGTGGGCTCGTCCACCA
>CAYMAR010000563.1:0-1767 GCA_964388465.1 uncultured Desulfobacteraceae bacterium | reverse complement strand
GCCGGCAACATCTGCATCCAGAACCCCTGGCCGGGCATGTTCCAGACCATCTGGGGCGACCGCGACCGCTTCGTGACCAACTACTTCGCACGCTACTGCAAGGACCCCAAGAGCACGGACTGGCGCGACTGGCCCTACCTGACCGGCGACGCCGCCGTCGAGGCCCCGGACGGCTATTTCCGCATCCTGGGCCGCATCGACGACGTGATCAACGTCTCCGGCCACCGCCTGGGCACCAAGGAGCTCGAATCCGCCGCCCTGGTGGTGGAGGAAGTGGCCGAATCCGCGGTCGTGCCCGTGAAGGACGACATCAAGGGGGTCACGCCGGATATGTACGTGGCCCTCAAACCGGGCTTCGAGGCCAGCGACGAAATTGCGCAGAAAATCGTGGACGCCCTGGTCAAGGAAATCGGTCCGATTGCCAAACCGCGCAAGGTCTGGATCGTACCCGACATGCCCAAGACCCGCTCGGGCAAGATCATGCGCCGGATTCTGTCCTCGATCTCCAACGAAACCGACGTGGGCGATGTCATGACGCTGGCCAACCCGGATGTCGTGGAAACGATCAGGAAACAGGTGCAGTCCTGACCAGAAAGGTTTTGTCTTCCTGCGGCCGGCGGCCCGCCCGCAACGCAAGGCCGCCGCCGCGGGGAGACGATCAACCTTCGATCCGCCCTGGCCGGTAAGGATCGAAGGCAAAACGTTAACACCCGCTTCCATGCGCAATGGGCGCTCAAAGAAGCGGACCGACATCGTGAAAGGAGGTGATGAAAGTACGATTCGGCATTAATCGTAATGGCTTTTAAAAGCTATGCCGATTGCCTGGTGACAAGTGTCCACAGGAAGTGGCATATGGAAACCATTGGAGGTACGGTATGAGCGGAACAACCTGGGTCTATATCTTTCTTGGTCTTTACATCGTGTACTGCTTTTACTGGGGGTTGAAGGGTTATTTCACCGAAAAAACATCCTCAGGGTACGCGATCGCGGGCCGTTCGATTCCCTTCTTCGCATTCCTGCTCGCCGCCACGGCTGCCTCTTTCAGCGGATGGACGTTTATCGGACATCCCGGCCTGATTTGGCGTGACGGCTTGGCATACGCATTTGCATCATTTTATGTGTTAACCATTCCCATTACCGGAACGTTTTTCTCCAAACGTACCTGGCTCATGGGCAAACGCTACGGGTTCATCACCCCGGGCGACATGTACGCCTACTACTTCAACAATGAAACCCTGCGCTGGCTGGTGGTCTGTGTGGCGGTGCTCTACTCCATCTTCTACTCAGCGGTTCAGTTGATGGCGGCCGGCGCCCTCTTCCACATCATTGCCGGCGTACCCACGGCCTACGGCGCGATCTTCCTGGCGCTGATCGTGTGGTTCTACGTCTGTACCGGCGGTCTCAAGGCCAGCACCTGGGTGGGCGTCATCCAGTTCGTCCTCCTCGTAGGCGGTATCATCATCCTGGGCTTCTACGTGCTGGGCTCCTTCGGCGGGGCCAGCAAACTCTTCGCCCAGGTCAATGCGCTCGATGCCAAGTTCCTGGAAGTGCCGCGGGTCATCAACACGGTGGACTTCCTGGGCGGTGCCCCGGGTGAGAGCGCCTGGACCGCGGTCATGATTCTGACCTACATGTTCGCTCTCATGGGAATCCAGAGCTCGCCGGCCTTCACCATGTGGACCTTCGGGATCAAGTCCCCGAAACCCCTGGCCTGGCAGCAGGCCTTCATGTCCACCTTCGTGGTCGGCTTCGCCCTGTTCTTCTTCA
>CAYMAR010000562.1:0-1772 GCA_964388465.1 uncultured Desulfobacteraceae bacterium | reverse complement strand
CTCTTCAGCCGGTTGAGGGTGACCACGCTGCCGAAGATGAGCCCGCCGCCGGTCCAGAAGCGCCAGCCGGTCGGGTCGTCCAGGAAAAGGATGCCCACCAGGGCCGTGAAGACCACCTCGCTGGACATGAACACCCCCCCTTCCCATCCACGGCAGTAGAAGAACCCCTGGTTCATCAGCAGCTGGGCCGTCACCGAGGAGAAGACGATGCCCAGCACCAGTCCCCACTCGTGGGGGGATGCCGGCCACACGGGGTGAGCCGCAAACGGCGGCAGCGTCACCGCAATGCCCACGGTGCATAGATACAGGTAGATGATCGCCGGCCCGTTGGATGCGCGCAGCGTGCGGATGAGCGTCACCGTGAGACCGGCCAGGCCACCGCCGACCAGGGCCATGAAGGGCCCGAAAAAACCACCGGCAAGCTGGAAGTCGAAAAGCACGGCCACGCCGGCGAGCACCGCAAGGATGCAGGCCAGTTCGGCCAAACGCAGGCGCTCGCCGTAGAGCCCAAAAGCGAAGAGGGCTGCAAAGGCGGGAAACGAGTAGAAAATCACCAGGGCCGTAGAGACCGGTAGAAGCCGGATCGCCGTGACCATGGCGATGAACGCCGCCGAACCGGTGCATCCGCGGATAATGAGCAGGCGCGTGTTGTGCCCGCGGTAGGGATTGCCCCGGCGGCCGAAGAGGGTGATCAGCACCAGGGCCCCGCCCAGAAAACGGTAGAAGCCGATATCCCAGACCCGGAAATCCGGTCCCAGCAGTTTGACGAAGACATTGAGCAGGGTAAAAAGCAGGGCAGCCGCCAGCATGAAGAGCGGCCCGGCCAGGCCGGCGTCGAGCTGGATTTTGGAGGAAGGCCGGTCAGCGTCGGGCATGGGGGGCTTTCCCGGCCGCAACGGACGGTGGATATTTGGCCCGGTTCTTTTCCATCTTGGCCTGGGCCGCCGCCAGGGGATCGATCCCCAGTTTGCCGGCCAGCATCACGAGATAAATCAGGACGTCGCCGATTTCATCGCGCAGATGCTCGCGGGTATTCCTGTCCGGATCGCGGCTGCGCTCGGCATCCATCCACTGGAAGATCTCGACAATTTCGGCTACCTCGACACTCAGGGCCATGGCCAGGTTCTTGGGGGCATGAAAGCGCTCCCACTGGCGTTTCGCGACAAAGGCCTCGATATCGGCCATCAGATCCTGCATCTTCAATCCTCGCGCATTTGCGGGTGGGTTGCCGCCCGGGTAGCCTGTTTTCAGTGTCGCCCGGGACCCGTCGCGGTGAATCTTGCCGGGACCCCCAGGGTCGAGATCTCGGGCTTATCCGTCCCGGACAGATCACAAAGAGCCCGCTTACGCCCGAATCTTATGATTACCTGTCCCGTACGCACCATCCCGCCGGCATCCCCCGACGTCAAACATGGCCGATGGCCGTGTGGTTGGAGATTTCGGAGTTGGTCGTGCAGAGGTCGTCCAGACCCAGGCGGTGGATGTCGTCCTTGCCGGTCAGGCGGGCAAAATCCTTCAGCTCCTCGGTGCTCACGCGCAGAAAATTGGCCAGTTTCCGGGCGGATGCGGTCACATCCAAACGGGCCCGCAGGTCGGGATCCTGGGTGGCGATACCGGTGGGGCAGTTGCCCGTGTTGCAGACGCGGAATTGCCGGCAGCCGATGGCGATCAAGGCGGAGGTCCCGATGGCCACGGCATCGGCGCCCAGGGCCAGGCCCTTGGCAAAATCGGCGGAAACGCGGAAACCGCCGGTGATCACCAGGGAAATGTGG
>CAYMAR010000561.1:0-1774 GCA_964388465.1 uncultured Desulfobacteraceae bacterium | reverse complement strand
GTGTGGCCAAAGCCAAAAAACGATTTGCGCCGGAGGAATACTGATGTATTTCGAGGACGCAGAACGAGCGCTCAACGCGGATCTGGGGCCAAAAGACATTTTTAGCATAGTAGAAGGCCTCTCAAAAATAGGATTTTGGTTTCAGATCAAGGCGGCCGTGAGTTTTGCGCCGGAGGAATACTGATGTATTTCGAGGACGCAGAACGAGCGCCCAACGCGGATCTGGGGCCAAAAGACATTTTTGAGAGGTCTTCTACCGGCCGATCCAGGCCGCACCATACACCCCCGCCGAATCCCCCAGCTGGTTTTTCAGAACAGGGGTTTCGACATGCTCGTGGAAGGCATAGCGGCGCACCCGCGCCAGCCCCTCGGTGTAGAGCTCCTCGACATTGGACAGCCCCCCGCCGATGACGATGGCGTCCGGATCCAGCATGGAAATCAGCCCGCCGACGCAGCGCCCGAAGTCATCGAGGAAGCGCTCGAAGATATCGGATGCGCGTGAATCGCCCCGACGGTGGCGGGTGACGATCTCCTCGAATGTGATCGCTTCGGCGTATTTTCGCTGGTAGGCGCGGGCCACGCCCGTGCCGCTGAGCTTGGTCTCGATGCAACCGGTGTTGCCGCACCAGCAGCGCTCCCCCTCGGGGTCGACCGCAAAGTGCCCCCATTCGCCGGCGATCAGATGACGGCCCCGGTGGATCTTCCCATCGATGCAGAGCCCGCCGCCGCAGCCGGTGCCGAGGATCAGGCCGAAGACGAGTTCATACCCCTGGGCGGCCCCGTCGACGACCTCCGCCAGCGTAAAGCAGTTGGCATCGTTGTCCATGCCCACGGATCGCCTCAGCAGGGCCTCGATGTCGGCCTGAAACGGCCGGTCCTTCAGAGAAGTCGTGTTGGCATTCTGGACCACCTGTTTTTGAGGATGGATCGTGCCGGGAATGCCCACACCGATCGTATGGGCGGCCTGGGACGGGATGCGGTCCCGGGTCGCCTGGATCAGATCGCAGACGGCATCCCGGATCGCGCCGTACTCGTCGGCCCCGCCGCGGGGGGTCGGGATCCGCTCGCGGTGCAGCACATCACCGGCGGGGGCGAACAGAATGGTCTCGATCTTGGTGCCGCCGAGGTCGATGCCGATCCTGTAGGGCGCCGTGTTCATATAATGCGCTCGCCATCCTCGGGGTTGAAGAGAAGCGCCTTGGACATGTCGACGACCAGGGCCATGGTTTCGCCCGGTCGGCGGGCGGCGTCCGGATGGACCCGGCAGGTGACCGCCTTGTCGTTGATGCGCACGAACACGAGGGTATCGGGCCCCGTGGGTTCGATCACCTGAACTTCGCATTGCAGGGTCTGCAACGATCCTTGGTCCGCGGGGGCTACGGTGCCGTCCGTGATTTGCTCGGGGCGGATCCCCAGGATGATTTCTTTGTCGCACCAGGCCTGGAGGTCGCGGTTTTCCGCCCCGGGGGTGTCGAGGACATAAGCCTGATCGGCACCGGTGTCGAGCGTGACCCCCAGGCCGCCGTTATGGCGGACGACCCGGGTGGGGATGAAATTCATCGCGGGCGAGCCGATGAACCCCGCCACGAAAAGGTTGGCCGGGTTCATGTAGACCTGGTCCGGGGTGTCAAACTGCTGGAGGATGCCGTCCTTCATGATGGCGATGCGGTCGGCCAGGGTCATGGCCTCGATCTGGTCGTGGGTGACATAGACGATGGTCGTGTTGATACGCTGGTGAAGCCGTTTGATTTCGGTGCGCATCTCGACCCGGAGC
>CAYMAR010000560.1:0-1777 GCA_964388465.1 uncultured Desulfobacteraceae bacterium | reverse complement strand
GGGGCATCAAGATAATTCGTCTGCTTGTTCTTCTGCGCTTGTTTCAGTTGATCATCCAGCGCGCGGCGGCACCGCCCAACGCCGTCGCCGAAGCCCGGTTGGGCGGCCGAAAAATCGAAACGGAGGAAATTCAGGATGTGTTATGCATCGTGACCGCATTCGTCGGTTGCATCGCCCTGAGCTGGCTCCCGTTTGTCGCTCTCGGCCACGCACCGCTGGACGCACTGTTCGAAGTCGTTTCGGCGCTAAGCACCGCCGGTCTCTCCACGGGCATTACCAATGCCGACTTAGACCCGCTCCTCAAGGCGGTCCTGTGTCTGGACATGCTGCTGGGACGCCTGGAAATACTGGTCTGGCTGGTGTTTTTCTATCCCCCCACCTGGATGGGCATACGGAGGAAAGCTTAAAATGCGGATCATTTTTTCAGGCGCCAGCCCCACGGCCATCGTTACGGCGCGCGAATTGATCAAGCAGGGCCATGATATTGTCGTCATCGAGATCGACAAGGAAAAAATCGATACGCTGGCCGATGATCTGGATTGCAGTTTTCTGCACGGGAATGCCGGCAAGCCGGCCATCCTGGAGCAAGTTGATCCCGCGCAGTGCGACTTCCTGTTCTGTCTGACCGACAGCGACCAGGCCAATATCATTACCTCGCTGCTGGGCCGCTCCATGGGATTCAACCGCGTCATCACCGGGATCGAGGATGAGGATCTGATTCCGCTGTGCGAAGAACTCGATCTCCGGGACACGATCGTCCCCACGCGCACCATCAGCCAGCATCTGGGCAACATCGTCGGGGGGTTCGATAACGTGGAGCTGTCGACGCTGCTGCGGGGCGACGCCCGCTTCTTTTCCTTTACGGCCGGCGCGCAGGACGAAAAGCGTATGGCCGACCTGGAGCTGCCCGAGAATGCCCGGGTGGTCTATTACTACCGTGGCGAGGACTTTTTCTTTGCCGAAGACGACGATCGGATCAAAAAGGGCGACGAAGTCGTGATTCTGACCCACAGCGAACATCTAACGGAACTTCAGGAGCGCTGGCAACCGAAAGATGTCGACCGTTCCGGCTGACGTCGCCCACCCAAGCGGGCGCGATCGGCCGGCGGGGGCTCCCGCCGACCATCCCCGGCGCGCCCGACATCTTACCGACCGACCGTCGTCAGGTGCGCGCCGTCGGCCAGCGTGTTCGCTGCAATCATCGTGGATCACCGGGGGGTATCCTCGCGGCCATCGATCGTATCGTCCAGAATCGTCACCCGCATGGTATCCACACGTTCGGCGGCCTGGACGAAGCACGCCTCCGCCGCGGTCCTTGCATGGCCGAGGGGTGTAATTATTTTTAAAGCGACGATTAAAAAACCAATCACATCTAAAACAACAGGAGACTGGACATGGCAGGATTTGTCATCAACATCGAGAAGGCCACGCTGCAGAACGAAAATTTTCGCAAAGTCCTGAACACGGCCAAGAACAGCCAGCTGGTGGTGATGAGCCTGCTGCCCGGGGAGGATATCGGGACGGAGGTCCACGACCTGGACCAGTTCATCCGGATCGAGACCGGCCAGGGCAAAGTCGTTCTGGACGGCAAGGCGCACACGGTGGAAGACGACTGGGCCGTGGTGATTCCGGCCGGGGTCGAGCACAACGTCGTCAACACCTCTTCGAGCGAAAAGATGAAGCTCTACTCGATCTATTCGCCCCCCGAGCACCCCGATGGCACGGTGCACGCCACCAAGGCCGACGACACCCACGACCACTAGCCTCGAGCCTGAAA
>CAYMAR010000559.1:0-1777 GCA_964388465.1 uncultured Desulfobacteraceae bacterium | reverse complement strand
ACCGGCTCCAACCCGGCTTTCCGCCGCGTGGACGTCGACCCGGTGACCGGCAAGGTCACGGGACTGTTCTAAACCGCAAAACCAACGGCCGTGCCGGTGTCGCCGGCGCGGCCCCGTTCACTATCGATGGCCCGGGCCCCCCGGGCCATTTCTTTTGGCCCGGATCTTGAGAGTACCGCTACGAGATGAAACGCGTCCTGCTGATCAACCCCCACTACCCCATCGCGGAAACCCCCTCCCCGCCGCTGGGCCTGGCCTATCTGGCCGGGTCGCTTGAAGCCGCCGGGGTCGCGGTGCGCCTGTTGGACGGCGTCGTGATCCCCCTGACCAAAGAGCGCCTGGCGGCGGAACTGGCCGCTTTCGCCCCGCACTGGGTGGGGGTGACCGCCGTGACCATGACGGTAAACCGGGCCCTCGACATCGTCCGCCAGGTCAAATCCTGCGACCCCGGGGTCCGTACCGTGATGGGTGGCCCGCACGTGACCTTTACCGCCGAGGCCACGCTGCAGGCGGTGCCGGAACTGGACCTGATCGTCCGCGGCGAGGGAGAGCGCACCCTCACCGCGTTGGTCTCCGCCGACGCGGACGGCCGCGATTGGGAAAGCATCGAGGGTCTGAGCTTCCGCCGGGACGGGGCCATCCAGCACACGGCCGAGCGCCTGCCGCTGGCGGATATCGATCGGCTGCCCCCCCCGGCCCGCCGGCGGGGCCCGCTGGGGCGCTACCGCACCCTGGGAATGCCGGTCAGCCTGACCACCAGCCGGGGCTGCCCCTACAAATGCATCTTCTGCGTCGGCCGGCGCATGGTCGGCGCCCGGGTCCGCTACCGGCAGCCCGCCGCCGTGGTGGACGAAATGGCCGAACTGACCCGGATGGGCTTCACCCAGATCAACCTGGCCGACGATCTTTTTACCGCCAACCGGCGCCACTGCCTGGCGGTCTGCGACGAAATCATCGCGCGCGGCCTGCACGTTCGCTGGTCGGCCTTTGCCCGCGTGGACACCGTCTCCCCGGAAACCCTCGCGCGCATGCAAGCCGCCGGCTGCCAGGCGGTCTCCTTCGGGATCGAGTCCGGCAGCCCCGAAATTCTCCGAACGGTGCGCAAGGGCATCCGCCGGGACCAGGCCGTCAGCGCCGTGCGCATGTGCCGCGCGGCCGGCATCGCCCCGCAGGCCTCCTTCATCCTGGGCCTTCCCGGCGAAACCCCGGAGACCCTGGCGCAGACGCTGGCCTTCAGCGCGCAGCTCGAACAGGAGGGCCTCTGCTATGGCTTCCATCTGCTGGCTCCCTTTCCCGGCACCGAGGTCCGCAACCGCACGGCCGACTATGGCCTTAGAATTCTCTCCGCGAACTGGGACGACTACCACGCCAACCGGGCCGTCTGCACTCCTGCGGGGCTGGATCCCGCCGAGCTCGATGCCCTGGCCGCCAAATGGGAGCGGCGCCTGCAGATCTATCTGGAAGACATCCGCCGGAAGATGGATCGCGGTGCGGCCACCCCGGAAGAGCGCGGCCAGATCCTCAACATGGAGCGCACCGTCATTCTCTACGAGCTGATGATGGGTGGCGTGCTGGAGGGTCTCAGGCTGCAAAGCGCGAGCGCCGTACCCGAAGAAGACCAACTCCGGCTGATCGCCCGGCAGGCCGCCGGACACCTGCCGGCCTACACACCGGAACAGATCGCCGACGCCCTGCTGGCGGCCGACCGCCGGCAGGGGTTGCGGCGGGTAAGGTCAAATGGGCATGAACACTGGGAATGGGTAGACTACCTCTGAGA
>CAYMAR010000558.1:0-1777 GCA_964388465.1 uncultured Desulfobacteraceae bacterium | reverse complement strand
GCTGATTTGAAACGCAACCCCTCCATATGCCTGCTGGTCGCCGCCATACTGATTTTGAGTTTTGCGGGCCAGGGGGCGGCCGCCTTCAAGACGGCCTGCGAAGGCGCGGGTGCGTGCTGCTGCCGGAGCGACGGCATGCCCGCAATGACGGCAGACAGGGTGCCCATGGCCGGGGATTGCTGTACCGCCCCTCAAGCGCAGCCCTGCGACCTGGCCGGTCCCGTTTCGACCCCGGCGGATCCGTTTTTACCCACCGCGAACAGTATGGCTCCGGAAATCTCCGCGGCCCTGACGGGCACGTCCTCTTCGGCCGATAAGGTCGACCCCGACGGTAAGCCGCCCGGCATACCTGACAGGCCGTCGCCCCACACCGGCCCACCCCTTTATCTGCTGATCCAGACAATGCTTTGTTGAAGATCGCCTGACGCATTTCCAAGCTCTCGGTGCCTGCTTTCAAAGCACATTGATCCCGTGCCGGTGTTCGATGCCTCCATGGATCGACCGTGCGTTGGGCACCGCGTCCGCACCCATTCCGGGCACCGGCGGTGGGCTTCGCCCCGATCTGGCATTTATATCAACGATTTGAAATGATTTCAGGAGATAATTCAGCATGGCCAAGACGCAAAAAAACAAGCGAAACCATCATACCAACACCCAGACCGACACCAGCGCCCACGACCTGCGGGCCCGCAAGAAAGCGGCCGTCATCGGCGCACCCGCGAAAAATGGGGGCGTTTGGCTGCCGACCGTCCTCGCCGTCCTGATCGTGGCCGGCGTGGCCGGAGGCTACATGCTTTTCAGCGGCCAGTCCGAAGCGCCGGCGACGGCGGCCGTTCCCAGCGATCAAAAAACCGCGGCCCCGGCGGCCTCCACCGACCCGGTGACCTACCCGGTGGCCATGTTCGCGGACGGCAAGGCCCGTCATTTCGATTTCAAGGACGGCGAGCATACGATCCGCTATTTCGTCATCAAGAGCGCGGACGGGGTCCTGCGGGCCGCCTTCGATGCCTGCGACGTCTGCTGGCCGGCCGGCAAGGGCTACTACCAGGACGGCGATGTCATGGTCTGCCGCAACTGCGGACGGAAATTCGTCTCCAGCAAGGTCAACGAGGTCAAGGGCGGCTGCAACCCGGCTCCGCTCAACCGTCGGGTGGAAGGCGATATGCTGGTGATCGAGGCCGACGACATCCGGGCCGGCAGGGGCTATTTCGATTTTAAGGGAAAGGCCTAAATCATGACGCTCAGACAGATTGCGATCCGCAATCTCCTGCGGCGCAAGGGCAAGGCCGCGCTCATCCTTTTCGGCCTGGTCCTGGGCATCGGCACGGTGATCACCGTGATCACCTTTGCCGACGCCGTCACGGGGGATATCAACCACAAACTGGAGAAATACGGGGCCAACATCCTGATCGTGCCGCGCACCGAGAGCCTGGCGCTCAACTACGGCGGCATCAATATGGGCGGGATCTCCTTCGAGATGCAGGAACTCTACGAGGCGGATCTGGCGCGGGTGCACCAGATCAAGAACGCACGCAACATCGCCGCCATGGGGCCGGTGGTGCTGGGCGCCGTCGAGTTGAACGCGCGCCCGGTGATGCTGGCCGGGGTGGATTTCGAAGCGGCCCGCATCCTCAAACCCTGGTGGAAGATCGACGGGCAGAAACCCGCGGCCGACGGTCTCCTGGCCGGGGCCGAGGCTGCCCGGGTGCTGGGACTCGCTCCCGGGGACCGGGTGACCCTCCAGGGCCATGCCATGACCGTCCAGGGCGTGCTCAAC
>CAYMAR010000557.1:0-1780 GCA_964388465.1 uncultured Desulfobacteraceae bacterium | reverse complement strand
GGCCTGGTCGATTCACGTCCAAGCGGATGAAGTTGAGCACATTATGCTTGCAGGCCTGCCCGTTTATCCACCCCCGCAGGCGGCAAAGGGAGAATCGGCGCATGGGAGGGATCTTCGGTACGGTTTCACGCAGCGACTGCGTCAGGAGCCTATTCTACGGCATCGACTATCACTTTCACCTGGGGACCAAACGCGGCGGGATGGCCGTCTGGAACGGCCGTCAATTCGTGCGCACCATCCACAGCATCGAAAGCGATTATTTTCGCTCCAAGTTCGAGCCCGACCTCGACAAATTCAGTGGCCATCTGGGCATTGGCGTCATCAGCGACAATGACTCCCAGCCGCTCGTGATCGGCAGCCACCTGGGCAATTTCGCCATCGTGACGGTGGCCCGGATCACCAACATGGCCGCTTTGACCGAACAGGCCTACGACCGGCGTCAGCCGTTCTCCGAATCCACCAGCGGCGCCGTTAACCCCACCGAACTGGTGGCCACGCTCATCTGCCAGGCCGATTCCTTCGAAGACGGCATTCGTATGGCCCAGGAGCAGATCGACGGCTCCTGCAGCCTGCTGCTGCTGACCCGCAACGGGGTCTATGCCGCCCGGGACCGGCGGGGCCGGACGCCGCTGATCATCGGGCGGAATACGGACGGGTTCGCCGTGGCCTCGGAATCCTGCGCCTTTCCCAATCTCGGCTTCGAAACCTGTCGGGAAATCGGTCCGGGGGAGATCGTCTTCATGACGCCCGACGGCTTCGAACAGCGTCGCCCCCCTCTCGACGCCACGCAGGTCTGCAGTTTCCTGTGGGTCTACTACGGCTATCCGGCCTCGAGCTACGAGGGTATCAACGTCGAGGCGGTCCGCTACCGCTGCGGCGGCGCGCTGGCCCGGCGGGACGACATCACCCCGGATTACGTGGCGGGGATTCCGGATTCGGGCATCGGGCACGCCCTGGGCTATGCGCACGGTAAGCAGATTCCCTACAAACGCCCCTACGTGAAGTACACACCCACCTGGCCGCGGAGCTTCATGCCCCAGAACCAGCAGATGCGCGACCTGGTGGCCAACATGAAGCTGATCCCGCTGACCAGTCTCATCGCCGGCCAGCGCATCCTCTTCTGCGATGACAGCATCGTGCGCGGCACCCAGTTGAAAGACAACGTGGAGGATCTATTTGCCGGCGGGGCCGCCGAAGTGCACATGCGCATCGCCTGCCCCACCCTGATCCACCCCTGCGATTTTCTCGCTTTCTCGACCTCGCGCTCCACCCTGGATCTGGCCGGGCGCCGCGCCATCACGGAACTGGAGGGCGTTGAAGAACCGGATGCCGAGGTCATGCAGGAATATGCCACCGCGGGGACGCCGCGACACCAGGCCATGGTCGAGAAAATCCGCCGGCGCCTGCATCTGACCACGCTGAAATACCAGACCATGGACGATCTCGTCGAGGCCATCGGCCGTCCCAAGGAAACGCTGTGCACCCACTGCTGGGACGGCAGCAGCTATTTCTGACCCATCCGGGAGCCGCGCCCGAGAGGGTTGCCTTCCGGTCCCGGAGACCGAGCCACGGGCTGGATGCCGTCATTCAGGCAACCGCCCTTGCTGCCGCCTCCAGGCGCCTTCTTCTGTTGCCGTTTAGCCGCGATTCTGATTTGTTGGCGGCAAGCTCGGACACTCCGTCCCGGCCGATGGAGTTCACAAGATGAAATCGCACCCCCAGCTTAAAATCCTCCACATCCTCAGCCAGCGGCCGGATTCCACGGGCAGCGGCATCTACC
>CAYMAR010000556.1:0-1786 GCA_964388465.1 uncultured Desulfobacteraceae bacterium | reverse complement strand
TCGTCGATCTCAAACTCAAGATTGACCAAGCGGTCATGACAGAGCCGTCCGGCAATCAGCTGTTGCGACGTCAGCCCAGCCGAAGTCCGACGCGACTGAGCGTCGACAAGCGGATTGTGTCCCTTGCGTCCTTCCAAGGTGCCCTGCTCGGCGACGACGCGATTGCGAATGGCTTCAGCGCGTGCATGCGTGCAGCCGGAGCCTGCACTCCCCTCTCCAAGAAAAAATGATTTTGCCATCCATGATTTTGCCATCATCGCTTACGCCCCGTGCTGCTCGGTGCGCGTAATGACCATGTCCTGCCACTCACGCGAGAGGGTGGCAAAGCGGGCTGACCAGCCGGAGATGCGTACCGACAGATTGGGATAGTCCTCGGGATGCTCCTGGGCGCGGCGCAGCAGCTCGCTGTCCACCACGTCGGTCTGCATGAAAATCCCGCCGAGCTCAACGAAGCTGCGCATGAGACCGCACAGCGCCTGGATGCCGGTGTCGCCGCGCACGGTATCGGGCGAGATCTTCAGGTCGAGCACCGTGCCGCAGGGCAGACGGCTGAAATCCACCGCGCAGTGCGAACGAATCACGGCCGTTGGCCCGCGCTTGTCTGTGCCGGGCGACGGCGAGAAGTTGGCGGCGAGAATCGCGCCGGACTTCTGGCCGGAAGCGGCAGCAGAACGTTTGGACAGGTAGGCCGATCCTTCACGCCCGAAGGTGCTGATGCCCGCCGGACGCAAAGCGCCGTGTCGCTCGCGGTTCTTCCCGACGTACGCGGTGAAGTCGTTGAACACCCGTTGCATCAGCGCATCGACCTCAGCGCTGTCGTTGCCATAGAAATCGAACTCGTTTTGGACGCGGCGGCGGAGCAATTCCTGGCCGTCCCAGTCGGCCCGCAGGATATCCACCAGCTCCGGCAGCGTGTATTCGCCTGTCTCGTAGACCAGGCGGCGGATCACCAGCAGGCTGTTGACCACGTCCGGCAACCCGCCCGGGTGCGGCGAACGCACCGTGTACACAGGCCCGCCGGCGCCATACCCGCGCCCTTTCTCGATACAACCGTCGACGAGAAGCGAGAGGAGCGGAGACGGATGGTCGTTGAACGGCTTGGCATCCAGCAGCTCATCGAGCTTCGCCTCGAGGCGAGCGCGGAAGTCGGCGTAGAAGGCTTCGAAATCGGAGAACGCCGCCGTCGTGTCCGCATCGGTCAGGCCGAGGGACTGCTGCAGCAAGAGCAAGGCGTCGAACGGCTGGTAGCCGAAGGCGGTCTTGCCCGGGATGAGAACTTCCCAGCAACCGTCGTTGGCATAGTTGCGGGCCTCGTCGAGCGGATAGCCGAAGGCGGTCAGATTGGGGATGATGCGCTCATCGTTGTAGACCGCGATAATGCCGCCGCCGAGGCGCTGGATGGCGGCCACGCGTTCAAGCAGCCGTTGCGGGGTCTGCTTGTCCAGCCGGACGGCGATGGGAAAATCGCTGATGTGCAATTCCTCGACCACGTCCAGAACCAGGTCGGTCACCTCGTTGGCAACCGCCCTACCCGCTTCATCAACGCCGGCAAGGACGATGTTCTGGTAGAACTGGGCATCCCCGCCAAACCGGCCTTCGCCGGTGATCCATTCGCAGCCCTTGATCCAGAAGTGCGCCAACAGCTCGCGGGCCTCGTCGAGGGTGATATGCCCGGCGACCAGATCCGCCTGCAGCAGCGGCCCGAGCATCTTGTCGATACGCCCAATGCCGCTCCAGTTGCCGCACAACCGTTGAAAATCCCAGAGCATCCAGAGCGCCTGTACGC
>CAYMAR010000555.1:0-1786 GCA_964388465.1 uncultured Desulfobacteraceae bacterium | reverse complement strand
CGATCAGGCCGAATGCTCGGCCACAAGCTTGTCGTGCATCTGCTGGGAATACTTTTTCTTGCGGCTTGAAGCTTCCTGGATCGTCTTCAGCACTTTCATGGGCTTGTCCGGGCTGCGGCTGAAATCATACATCTCGACGGTTTTGCCGCGGGCGTCCGCCAGGATGGCCCGGCCGACGGGCGAGCGGGTGATCACCGTGGTCCAGCCCTGTTCGGCCCCGATGCCGCCGAAGGATATGTCGGCGTACTCGGCGGCGTAATCCGGGCAGTAGTGGCAGGCAAAACGCTTCATGAATTCCAGCTCGGCCAGCGGAATGGACTTCTGCGCGCCGGTCTTGAGCGTGATCAGGAGGGCGTCACGCAGGTTGACCTTGTCGACATCCTGCCACTTGAAGCCGCCTTTCTGCTCCAGGGCCTGGCGCTCCTTTTCGTCGAACAGGAAATTGCCCGAGCAGAAAAGGCCCAGGCGGTAGCGGATGGAATCGGAGGGCACGATGCCCAGCGCCTCCATCTTGCGCAGGGCCTTGATCTGGCAGGGGGTGCCCACCATGGCCACGCGCCGAAGGCCCTTCTGCAGAATGGGACGGAATTCCTGGACCGATGGAGAGTAGGTCGAATAGTCGTGGCCGAAATGTTTCATGCCGTGGGAGCTGTCGATATAGAAACCGGCCGCCTCGATGATCTCGTCGCGCGAGGTGGCCAGCCAGGGGTCGCGTTCGAACGGCCCGGTCTGCTTCGTGACGATGGCCCCGTCGATGTGGCCGCGGTCGAAGAGATGCACCAAAAGGGCGGTGACCACGCCGCCGTCGGTGGCCTGGGCTCGAATCTTAGCGTCGGTCGAACGCGCCACGGCGGTGTCCAGCACGCGCCCCATGGGCGGCTCCCAACCGGCCACCTGGCGGGTTTCCTCCTGCATTTCGTCGATTTCCGGGCAGATGCTGTAGCACAGCCCGCACTCGATGCACTTGGCCCGGTCGGCGAACTGGGGCATGCCCGCATCGCTGAGCTCCAGCGCCCCGTAGTTGATGGCCGTGCAGAAGGTGACGCAGCCGCCGCAGTGGTGGCAAAGGCCGGGTTTCTGGACTTCGTCGATCAGGTTTTCAAAGGTTTTCATGCGTCCTCCTAGACTTCAGGCCTGGGGTAAAGTCCGGCCGCTTCGACGATTCCGGGGACTTTTTCCTCCCACTCGATGGCCATGATGTGAAAACCGCGCACGCCTTCGCATTCCTTGAGCCGCTCAATGGCCTCGATACAGATCTTGATGCCTTCCTCGGCCTGCTTGTCCTTGGGCGTGTCCGCCAGCCGCTTCACGATCTCGTCGGGCACGTCCATGCCCGGCACCCGGTTTTTCATGTAGCGCGCCATCCCAGCGGATTTCATCGGGGTCAGCCCGGCCATGATGGCGGTTTCCTCGTGCAGGCCGCGGTCGCGCACACCCTGCATCCACTCCTCGAACTTGTCCAGATTATAGATGCACTGGGTCTGGATGAACTGGGCCCCGGCCTTCACTTTCTTGGCCAGACGCGGCACGCGGATCTCGAAGGGGTCGGCAAAGGGGTTGGCCGCTGCGCCGGCAAACATCTGGGGCGGGCGCTTGATCTCGTCCCCGCCCAGGAACTTGCCATCGTCGCACATCAGCCGCACGGTCTGCAGCAGCTGCATGGAATCGAGATCATGGACGTTCTGGCCCTGGGCGCAGTCCCCGAAGCTCTGGTGGTCGCCCGACAGACAGAGGATGTTGTTGATGTCCCAGTGGGCCGCACCCAGGATGTCGCTTTGAAGCGCGA
>CAYMAR010000554.1:0-1792 GCA_964388465.1 uncultured Desulfobacteraceae bacterium | reverse complement strand
GGGTCCGGGAATGCCAAGCAAATTTACAGATGGGCGTGGTGCTGTCTATTATCTGGGCGTCCTGGGATCGGGCCACCCGGGTGTCTCCGCATCGATCCGGCCCTTGGGTCAGAGGTTCGCCGTCAACCGTCGGTCGCCGCTGACCTTCAGGCGATGACGTAGGCCCCGGTACCAACGGCAATGAGCTGATCCTGATCGTTTTGGAGTTCGATGCGCGTCACCGCCACTTTGTGGCCTGCACGCAGGACATGGCCGACGGATTCGAAACGGCATCCCAACCCCGGGCGCAGGTAGTCGATCCGCAGGTCGATCGTGCCAAGCTTGCCGAAGCGTTCGATCCTTGCCTCGCGGGCTTCATGCTCACCTTTGCGGTGCAGGCTCAAAAAAGCCGCCAGCCCGCCGGTAACGTCGATGACCGCGGAAATGACCCCCCCGTGCAGTGATCCGCGCATATAGTTGCCCACGAGGTCATCCCGCATCCTGATGCCCAGCCGCGGCGCACCCCCTTCGAGATCCAGAACCTCGATGCCCAAGATTCGGTTGAAGGGCAGTTTGTTTTCGAAAATATCCTTGATCGTCGCTTGCCAGTCTTGATCGGGCGAGCCTGGGGGCATGCCGGCTGAAGGAGGCATAAGCGGCCTTTTCGCATTCAGGGTGGATACGGGTTGACGTCTGCGTATGGTCCGGCCATTCGAATGGGCGACCGCCGCGGCCCGCTGCGCGCCGGGTGTCCCCGGCCAGCGGCCGGCACACCCGTTGCGCAAGTCGGACTTCCTTGGTCTTAAGGCACGATTTGCGTGCCGAGGACCTTGAGAAAGGCGGCCAGCCACTCGGGATGCGCCGGCCAGGCCGGGGCCGTGACCAGATTGCCGTCGACATGCGCCTCGTCCACGGGAATATCGACATATTCGCCGCCGGCGCCGGCAACGTCAGGCCCCACGGCGGGGTAGGCCGTGCAGCTTTTCCCCTTCACGACGCCGGCGGCCGCCAGCAACTGGGCCCCGTGGCAGATGGCGGCGATCGGTTTATCGGCCGCGCCGAAATGCTGAACCATCTCGATCACCTCCGGGTTCAGCCGGATGTATTCAGGCGCCCGGCCGCCCGGTATGACCAGGGCGTCGTAATTTTGGACGTCGATTTCCTCAAAGCTGGCGTTGAGGGTGAAATTATGCCCGGGTTTTTCACTGTAAGTCTGGTCGCCCTCGAAATCGTGTACGGCCGTGCGCACAAAATCACCCGCCTTTTTCCCGGGGCACACGGCGTGCACGGTGTGCCCCACCATCTGAAGGGCTTGAAACGGCACCATGACCTCATAATCCTCGACATAATCGCCCACCAGCATCAGGATTTTTTGGGTTGCCATGATTTCCTCCTCCGGGGGGTTGAATGCGGTTGTCGTCGCTGAAGGTGATTGCCCGACCACCGTGGCGACAGGATATCGCTTGCCGAACGTCCGTCGGGCGTCGATTCAGGGCATGGGCGGTTCCGCCGATAGACCGGATGGGTGCTGGACGACGGCAGGCGGGATTAGCCCTTGCTGTTAGCATTGGACCCATCTAAAATCAAGGCCGCCCATTGGCATCCGCCGGTGGGCGGCAGCGTCCGTCAGTGAATGCGCGGGGGGGGATATGTTCGCTCTATCGAAACTCGTCAAACCTTTTTTATGGCCACCCGGCATATATGTCCTCGTTTTTGTGGGGGTCGCCCGGGCCCTGCATGAATATCTGGGGCTCTGGGTCTACCGCTGGCAGTACCGATCCGTCGACGCCGTACCGTGATCGTCAGGGCTCCC
>CAYMAR010000553.1:0-1793 GCA_964388465.1 uncultured Desulfobacteraceae bacterium | reverse complement strand
GGCCGACGGTTGCCTCCAGGATTGCGAAATTCCCGCTCACGGGCGTCAATGGCGTGATGTCGCCGTACCCGAGGGTCGTCAGCGTGACGAAACTGAAATACGTGAACTGACTGGCCGTCACGGTGCCCGCTTCGATCCCCCGAAACGCCGAGGGATCCAGCGCAAAGACCAGCGCGTAAAAATGAGCGAAGCAGATTCCGATCAACAGGTAAACAGAAATGGCCCCGTTGATCAGATCCATGTTGACGCGGCTTTCCTTGGAGAGGATGTCCACCAGCAGCTCGTACGCCACGACGCCGTAGAACAGCAGGCCGGTTGCTGAAGGCAGTATGCCCAGATCATGTTGACCCCTGGGAGCAACGAACCACATCGAGAAAATGAACAGCATCCCGAGGCCGATGATCAGCAGGAAGCTCTTGCCCTGCTTCGACATGGCGTAACTGGCGGCCAGGACGGTGACCGTGAACAGGACGGCCTCGCTGATTTCCTCGAAATCCAGCAGTCGCAGAAAGGGCCCCAGCAGCCACAAGGTGAGAACCGACAGCAGCAATGCCGTGTAACCATGAGCGGGCACCTTTAGCGCTCGCCCCAAACCGGTCGATTTCTTGTGCTTCACGAGCAAATTCTCCCCAAGAGTCCGGACGTCTCCCGTAGTCTATAGGGAGGCCGTGCGATTGACTAAAAACGAGGCAGCGCGTGCTGGCCGGCTTTCTATGGCGGCTGCAGGATGCGCGAACAGTCTCGCGCACGGCTCGAGCACCGGCCTGTCTCGACCGCAGCCTACGTTGCGTTACCGGCGGGCGCCGTTCCGTCCCCGATCGAACACTCTGCCGCCGCCGAGGTAACCTGCATCGAGCGGCGCACCGCGCTTCCAGTACAATCCCGGGCTTGCCTCTCGCGGAGGCATGTCGGCAGCGAGGCCGCCCGGTCATCCGGCGGATACTGGCGGGACTGCGCGAAATTGGAGGTCGGAGGATATATGAGCTGGAAGCCGTACGATGGATCGGAATACCTGGATTTCGCCGCAGTCGAAAACTTCTGCCGGAATCTGGCCGCGCAACACCCGGAGTGGGTGACGCTGGAAGAGATCGGCCGCAGCCACCACGACCGGCCGTTATTGCTGCTGACTCTGAGCCGCACGGACGGTGACGTCTCGCGGCGCCCCGGGTTCTGGCTCGACGGCGGCACCCACGCGGCGGAATTCACCGGCGTGATGGCGGCGATCTACGCGGTGAGCCGTTGGGTCAGCCAGCTCGCGGAGGGCGAGAAAAGCGTCGTGGATTGGTTTTCCCATCGGGCCGTGTATGTCATGCCCTGCATCAGCCCCGACGGCTTCCAGGCCATGTGCGACGGCGCCCCGTTCATCCGTTCTTCCCTGCGACCCCCGCAGCCGGGAACGGTGCGCTCCGGCCTAGACCCCTGCGATATCGATGGTGACGGCGTGGTGCGGTGGATGCGCTGGAAGCACCCGGCCGGCCCCTTCGTTCCCGACCCGGACGTGCCGCTCTTCATGCGACCCAGGACCCTGGAAGACGACCCGGAGGACGCATATTTTCTCTGCGACGAGGGCGAGTTCATCCAGTGGGACGGCGGCAAATGGCGCAGTGCCCCCAAGGCGTTTGGCGTCGATCTCAACCGGAATTTCCCCGGCAGCTGGCAGCCCTTCGAGATGTTCGGTATGGACGGAGGCGCGTTCTCCCTGAGTGAGCCGGAAAGCCGTGCCGTCGTCGACGCCTTCTCTGGCAGACCGTTCATCGGCGCCGGGCTCACGAATCATACATACACGGGCTGCC
>CAYMAR010000552.1:0-1796 GCA_964388465.1 uncultured Desulfobacteraceae bacterium | reverse complement strand
TTGCGGGCGTCGAGGCGGCGCAGGCCGATTTTCAAGCGATAGCCCCGGTAGCGGTTGGCATCGCCGTCGATGTCACCGAGGGTGAAGCCGGCGGCGGGCACGACCTGCCAGCCGCCGCCGAGCGTGTGGGCATAGCCCAGCTTGAAGGCATGTACCCAGCCGTCGCGTTCCAGCTCGTCGAAGCGGCGGCCGATGTCATCCGCGTCGATATCGATGGTTTCGACGCGGTAGCCGGCTTCAAAGCCGGTCCCCCGGATACGGGTGTAATCGATTTTGGCGCCGTAGACATCCTTATCGGTTTCCCGCCGGTTCCGGTCCACCAAATAGGGGTCCTCCCAGACTTCGCCGAAAGGCATCACAAAGGCGCCCGCGTCGATCGCCCCACCGCTCTCGAGCGGCCAGACCGCCCCCAGGGTCAATCCGGGCGGTCCTTCGTCGCCCATGGGGGCTCCGAGATAGATCTGGCGGCCGGTTTCGGCCAAGGTATAGCGCAGATCGAAACTCACCAGGGGGATGACGGCATCGTAGCGATTCGCATTGTCGTCCAGATCCCGCACGCTTTTGTTGCCGTCGTTGGGGCGCAGCTGATCGTTGCTGGACACGTAACCGGCGCCCGCGATGAAGCGAAACGACAGGCCGGGCGATATGGGCACAGGCGCGTCGGCATGGCCGCCGGGCGGAAAAGCCATGGCGGCCGCAACCAGAAACAGCATGGTGATGCCTAAAGGTCGATGCATCGATGTTTAGCTCCGCTCCCGCTCGGGGGAAATCCAAAGGTCAGTTGGTTGCACCCCATTGCTGACGGGCCCCTCAGTCTGAAACCTGATCCTACACCGCCCGGCGCTTCGTGGCGACCGTTTTTTTTCGAAGGGCGACCCCCCTGGCCCGCCGGGCCGCCCGGAATCGGATGCTCCCTGCGGGCCGCGGCCCGGTGCCGGGCACGCGAGGGAGGGTTGCCCTGATCCCCCTGTTTCTGGTAAAGGCCCAGGCCGGGTGCCGGGAATTCCCCGGGCGTTCGCGACACCGTTAGGGGAGGATATGGGACATTCGCTTTGGACCTACCTGATCGCCATATCGCTGCTGACGATCACGCCGGGCGTGGACACGGTGCTGATCATCCGCAACACCACCCGCGGCGGCTGGCGTGACGGGATGCTCAGCAGCCTGGGCATCTGTTCCGGATTGTTTGTTCACGCCTTGGTTTCGGCCGTGGGGATATCGGTGATTCTGCTCCAGTCGGCCTGGGCCTTTCGGGCCCTCAAACTGGCGGGGGCGGCCTATCTGGTGTGGCTGGGTTTCGTCAGCCTGCGCAGCGCGTTGCGCGGCCGCTCGTCGAACCGAATCGATGCCGATCGAACCCGACTTGGGGGGTTCGACCCCCGCCGCTCGCTGCGGGAGGGCCTGCTCTCCAACGTCCTCAACCCCAAGGCCATCGTCTTCTATATGGCGTTTCTGCCCCAGTTCATCGACCCGGCCCGCTCGGCCGTCGGGCAGTCGCTCTTCCTGGCCGGCCTCCACTTCCTGATCGCCATGGTCTGGCAGTGCCTCCTGGCCTCGGCGGTCGACCTGGCCCGCCGCTGGGTGCAGAACCGCCGGGTCCGCCGAACCCTGGACGGGGTGACGGGTGCGGTTTTGGTGTTTTTTGGGGTCCAACTGGCCTCCACCAACTGAGGCGATGCGTAGAAAGCCCGATATCTGCGTTGCGCTTCAGTCCTCGTCATTGCGGCGTACAGAAGTACGCCATTCCTCGGGCTTCGCAAGCCTTGATCTCGGGCTTTCTACGCATCGCCTTGGAC
>CAYMAR010000551.1:0-1800 GCA_964388465.1 uncultured Desulfobacteraceae bacterium | reverse complement strand
TTCAATTTCGCGGAGGGTCTGCCGATAGATGGAGAGATTGGGGCCGCCCATGGCCACGGCCCGGCGGGCCCACGCGAGGGCTTCTGCGGTCTGACCGCGCCGGGCCAGGACGTGGGCCAGGTTGTTGGCCGCGTCAGCGCTGGCGGGATTTGCCGCCACGGCCCGCCTGAGGGCCGCCTCGGCCTGTTCCCACGCGCCCTGCATGATGTGGGTGTTGCCCAGGCCGATCAGGGCGCCCGGACTGTCCGGCCAGCGTTGCAGGGCCGCCGTGTAAGCCCGGGAGGCCGCCTCCCATTGCTGCGCCTGCTCAAGCCCCAGCACGGCCCGCAGATAGGCCCCCTCGTCATCGTCCGCGGGAAGCTTCCCCGGGGGCAGCACCACGAGCCCCCAGTACCGGCCGCGCTCCCAGGTAAACAGAAACCGCGACCAGCCCGTCTGTCGGGCTTCGTGCGTGCCGGTATGCAGAATAATGGCCTCGGCCCTGCGGTCGAAACCCACGGCCACCGCATAATGCCAGGCCGGGTACCAATCCGTACCGAGGTTTTGCAGCACGATGACGGGGTGGCCCGCCGCCAATTCGCCCAGGAGTTTTTCCGGCCCCGCGATGACGTAGCCCAGGCGGGCGTGACGGCGGGCGGCGGTGATCAATCCGGTTTGCAGGCTGCCTTGGCGGTGCGGGAGGTAGACCTGGCGGACGAGGTCGTCCAGCGCGACCTCGTCGCCGGACCAGGCCAAGGCCATGGCCATGGCCGCCGGGCCGCACTGGTATTTTTCCTGGGGAAAAAAGGGGACGTTGCCGACGACCACCCGGTCGGGCAGGCGGCTGGTTTCACGAAGCAGCCGGCCGTGGCCGCGGTGGGTGCAGCCCCCGGCCGTCAGCGCGGCCGCGAGCAGCGTCAATACCAGGCCCAGACCGCGCCGCGGGGCGGAAAAGCGAAGGTGCACTTCAGCGCGTGAAGGTAAAAATGTTCGTATAACCCATGATGTCCGTGAGCAGAAGGACCAGGAAGGCGATCAAGAGCACCACGGCCACGACGGCCAGGCCCCCGCTCCCGGCCGGCAGCGCTTCCATCCGGGTGGCGAGTTCCTCGAGTTCCGCCGCGGTCAGGGTGTCCACCCGCGCTTGGGCCTCGGCGGGATCGACGCCCCAGCTTTCCAACTGGTTTCGGACATCCGCCCGGTTCAGAAGGACCCGCAGCTGCGCCCTGATCCGTTCGTTCTCATTGGCCTGCACGGTCTGGGCCGTCGTGACCAGGGCGGCCTGGGCCGGGGCCCAGAGGACGTTGAAATAGCAGAAGACAAACGTGAGCAGACAGGCGATCGGTTTCACCACAACGTGACGATTTCGCATGCACATTTCTCCATCGGGTTTAATTGAGCGACATCATCTGGGGAATGGGAAAATGGCCGCATCGGGCCTCACGGCGTTATATAGATCATCACGGCTCCAAGGGTCAAGCCTTGGATGGGGCCAACGCGAACCCTCCGTAACGCGCGATTGCCGCTGAATCTAAAGGGGATTGGAGCGGCCTGCTTCCGCCCGGCGACGGCATGCTTGGGCGCCCATCGCCGCCGGACTTTGGCTCGGTGGCGGCCCGGCACTTCTTTTAAAATGTCGGATCACAGGACATCAGCCGAACCTGTCGATGACCGTGATGCCCGCGCCCTCGAAACCGTCCATGTTCTGCAGGACATCGATGCCCTCTTCAAGGCTCACGGTTGAACCCAGGAGCTTTTCCGGCCGCAGTTTACCGGCGGCGATCATGGCCAACACCGCCGGGTAGGCGTGGGCCTGAATGC
>CAYMAR010000550.1:0-1820 GCA_964388465.1 uncultured Desulfobacteraceae bacterium | reverse complement strand
GACATGGGCGGCAGGCTTGGACCGGGCAGGCGCCGGGAGCGCTGCCAGCGCAGCAACGGGGATCACCGCCAGTTCGTTGCCCATGTGGCTCTTGTGGGTGTAGCCGATGTAGAGCTTGCCGTCATGCTCGACGGCGTAGGGATAACTGAAATCGATCTCGGGAGCGGAAACGCCGGGGGTGTTGGGGCACTCGGAGCGGCGGATGAAGAAGGTTTTGCGGAACACCGACTCGCCCGGTTTGCCCACCGCGATGGTCAGCGGCGAGCGGCTGCCGCCCGTGTCCGCGGTGGTGGTGCAGACGAGGTAGCGCTGGCCGGTGCTCAGAACACCCGCGTAGGGCTTGCTCGTGGTCATCGGCAGGTTCGACGGCGCGGTGGCTGTCCAGCTGCGGCCGCAGTCTTCACTGACCGACACCAGCGCGAGCGCCTTGGCGCCGTAGCGGGCGATGTTGGTGATGCGCCGGCCCTCGACGATGACTGCGGACTCGCACCAGATCACGCCCAGCCCCGGGGTGGGCGGAATGACCACCAGGTCCCAGCGCGTGAAGTCCTCGCCATGGCTGATGGCCACGGCCGGCAGGTTGGCGCCTTCCTGTCCGCACGCGCCCACCACGCGGATGCCGCTCATGATCCAGTTCCCGTCGGCCATGCGTTGCGGCTCCTGCATCGGCCAGAAGCCCGCGCTGATGACGACACCGTGCGGATCCCACTGCCCCGAGCTTTCGTTCAATGTGTAGGCGCGGGTGTGCGTGCGTTGGAAGTTGTCATAAAACGCGCCCATGAAGGCCCACAACCTGCCTTCATGTGAGAGAAACACACCGTGGCTGACACCGAGATTGCCCGCGCCGGCATCCATCACCACGGTCGGCCCCCAGGTCTTGCCGCCATCCTCGCTCACGCGGACGTGCGCTTCCTCGGTCGCGGTGTTCTCCGGGCCTTGGTTGAAGCCGTAGGAGGCGTAGAGCCTGTCCTTGTGCCAGGCCAGACCAACGCCAAGGGTGAATGTGCAGCCGTCAGTGTCAGGGCGTTGCTTCTTGATGACGTGGAACTCCGCGCCCTCGACCTGGGGCAGGACGGCATGCCGCGGAACATCATGGGCGGGATCCCAGAGCGGGGGGAACGCTTGCAGGGGCGAATGGCGAAAGCTATGCGCCAACTGCGGGCCGGCGTCGAATGTCCAGCCATTGGAGCCGCTGAGCACGCGCACGGCCAGAATGTGTGCGCCGGCAGCGAGATCCGCCTCGGCCGCATGATCCGTCCGCCGGGGCGGATGCTGCCCGTTGCCGGTTTCGAGCGTACTTTTCAGCGGTTTGCCGTCGAGGAAGGCCTCCAGCCACCAGTCGGCGCCCAGGCCGACGCGGAAGCGCCCCGTCCGCGGCGCGGTGACCGGGATGTAGACCCAGGCGCCCAGGCGTTCGCGGTGGCCGCCAAGGAGTTCACCGAGATTGATGCCGTTGACGGATACCCTGACCCTGTGGGCGGCGAGTTCCTTGCCGCCCAGCCGCAGCGCGGCCGGGCAGGCGATCAGGTCGGCGGGCGACGGCAGGGGATCGGCGTCGGAACAGGGGCCGAAAACCGTCCATTCGGATGCAAACGAGAGCTTGATGTCGGTACTGTCTGACAAGTGTTTCATGAGTCTCATCTGTTTCTCGCCTTGTTGTTGTCGTTGTTAGGGTATGATATTCGGGAACCCCGGCGCCGTCGGGCGATGACCCGTGCAAGGCGTGGGGATCCGGTGAAATTACCGTTTTCCGTATTCGCGGATGAGTTCCTGATAGCGCTCGATGTTCTGTATAGGGGCTCGCCCGGTCATGCCCGGGC
>CAYMAR010000549.1:0-1828 GCA_964388465.1 uncultured Desulfobacteraceae bacterium | reverse complement strand
GCCCTGCGCATTGCGGTGGACCGCGCGACCGATGACAGTCTGGTGATCGAGGTCCGGGACACCGGCGCCGGTATTCCGACCGAACACCTGTCCAGGATCTTCGACCCCTATTTTACCACGAAGTCCTCCGGCACCGGTCTGGGGTTGGCCATCGTGCACAAGATCGTCGAGGCCCACGCCGGTCGCATTTACGTCTTCAGTGAAGCAGGGCAAGGCACCCGATTTCGGATCGTATTGCCGGACCTGCCAGACAACGCTGCGAGGTAACCCATGACGGTTGAAAAAAACGTGCTGATCGTGGATGACGATGCCGGACACCTGGCCACCTTGAAAACCATCGTCCGCAGCTGGGGATACCGGGTGGCCGCGGCCGACGACGGTACCACGGCCGTCGCCCAGGTCGAGGCGACGCCCTTCGATCTCATCCTGATGGATGTCCGCATGACCCAGCTGGACGGCATTGCGGCCCTCAAACAGATCAAGGCCTACAACCCCGCCATTCCGATCCTGATCATGACGGCCTATTCTTCGGTGGAATCGGCGGTGGACGCTTTGAAGTCGGGGGCCTACGATTACCTGACCAAGCCGCTGGATTTCGAAGCCCTGCGCCTGACGCTGGCGCGTGTGTTGGAGCATTCGGCGCTCAAGGCCGAAAACCGGCTTCTCAAGGCCAGGCTGACGTCGGCCTTCGACTGGCAGGACATCGTTGGCCGCAGTCCGGCCATGAAGGCGCTCGTTGACATGGCGGCCATGGTGGCGCCCAGCGATGCCACCGTCCTGATCAGCGGGGAGAGCGGCACCGGCAAGGAATTGATTGCCCGGGCCATCCACTTCAACAGCGGACGGCGGGAGAAACCTTTCGTTATCGTCAACTGTGCGGCGCTGGCTGAAAATCTACTCGAGTCTGAATTGTTCGGTCACGAGAAGGGCGCCTTCACCGGGGCCGACCGGCGGCGGGAGGGCCGCTTCCGCCAGGCCCATGAAGGCACCCTGTTCCTGGACGAGATCGGCGAGACGGCGACCGCCATGCAGGCCAAACTGTTGCGGGTGATCCAGGAAAAGGAATTCCAGCGGGTCGGGGGCGACGAAACCTTGCATGTGGATGTCCGCATTCTGGCGGCCACCAACCGGAATCTGCAGGCGGAGGTCGCCCGGGGCACTTTTCGTGAAGACCTATATTATCGGCTCAACGTGGTCACCCTGGAGGTGCCCCCCCTTCGAGCCCGCCGGAACGATATCCCCCTGTTGGCCCAGCGTTTCATGACGCACTACAGCGAAAAAAACCGCAAACGCGTCAAGGGTTTTACGCCCCGGGCCATGGACCTGCTGATCAAGCATGCCTGGCCCGGGAATGTGCGTGAGCTGGAGAATGCCGTGGAACGGGCGGTGATTCTGCTGGCCGGGGACCATATTTCCGAGCGTGAATTGCCGTTGACGATCGACCGAGGACCGGCGGAGGATTCCCAGATGGGATCGGATTCCGGCCGGGCGCTTCCGGCGACCGATGGATCGAAGTCGCTGGAGGAGATCGAGAAGGAGGCCATTCTGGCCACCCTGGCGGCCACCGGGGGCAACAAGAGCGAAACCGCGCGGCGTCTGGGCATCAACCGCAAGACCCTGCACACCAAACTGAAGCGATACGGTCTATGACGGAACCCGGACGGCCCCAGGTTCATCGCCTTCGGCGCCGTTCACCGGGTTGCCGTCGCCGCGAGGGGCGGCGTCCAACAACCGCGCGTGAACCTTGAAGGTCACGCGCGATATTCGTTGATCGGCCGGCGCGCCGCCGCCGAGTGGTCCGCGTAGGGTTACCAGCAGCGCGGTCCCC
>CAYMAR010000548.1:0-1831 GCA_964388465.1 uncultured Desulfobacteraceae bacterium | reverse complement strand
GGGCGGCGCCCAACCTGTATGACTTTCCCACGGTGTGCATGTGGTATGTGATGGTGACCAGCGGCGACCGCCGCAAACACACGGTGGCGGCGGTGGAGCAGATTGAGCATGCGGCCGCGGCCGGTTTCCTGAAGTATGCGCCGGTCGCCATCCGCCTGGTGCCGGACACCTATTACTTCGAAGCGGGTGGCAATACCGAGCAAGGCTGGTGGGACGATGAACACTGGAGGAAGACCGGATTTTATGCCGCGCCTTATGACACGAGCAAGGCCTTCTGTCAGGCGATCCGCCAGCGGGGCGGTCTTCCCTTGACCTATGTGCAGACCGGCATGCCCTCGGACGATTTCGCCCGGGCGCACCCGGACTGGATGCTGAACAACAGCATCAACTATCTGGCGCTGGCGCACGACCACGAGAAACCCTGGGTTCGGTTCGACTACAGCGACGCCGGCCTGCAGGAGCACTTGGGGAAGGTCTGGGGCAAACTCGGCGCCGCGGGTTTCGCGGGAGTCATGTTCGACTACTCCGAGACCGGATTCTGCGGAGAAGGCGGCTTGGAGGATACCTCCAGCACCGCGACGGCCGCTTACCGCAAGATCTTCGAGCTGGCCCGTGCCGGACTCGGCCCCCGCGCCCATCTGGATGAGCGGAATATGGGCGAGGTCTCGACGCATACCAGTCTGCCGCATCAGCGGATTCCGTTTTCGGACATGACGCTGGGCCTCGTGGATTCGCAGCGGATCGAGGAGGATTCCTCGTCGTTCACCGCCGCACAGGTCGCCCGGGCAGCGTTGCGCTGGTACAAAGCCCGCGTGTTCTTCGTCTATGACATGGACTCGAAGAGCCTGCTCTTCAGGAAAATCCACACTCGGGAGACCGAAGACGTGGGGGATCCCGTGATGCGGCGCCGCTCGATCCTGACGATGCTTTACGTGACGGCGGGACGTATCCTGCTTGCCGATTCGTTCCAGGACTACTCTCCGGAGGTGATCCGCGATCTTTCGCGGCTCTATCCCATGCACCCGGCTCGGCGCACCGCGCGCCCGGTGGACCTGTTGCTCGCTTCCGGCCGGGAGTGCCCCCGCGTCTACAGTTTCCAGGTCATGCCGGGCTGGCGCCAGGTCACCCTGTTCAATCCGGACATGAAGACCACCGCGGCGGTCTCCGCGCCATTGGCCGGCGACATGGCCGCTGCCGGCGCGCTGGGACTCGCTCCGGGCGCGGAGTACTACGTCTACGATTTCTGGAATGACCGGCTGGTGGGGCGCCTGAGGGGCACGGAGACGCTGGTGCAGGAACTCGCGCCCGGCGAGGCGCGCATGCTCTCCGTCCGCAAGGTGACGGCGCATCCGCAGGTGCTCTCCTCCGACCGCCATATCATGCAGGGAATGGTCGAGCTTTCCAACCTGGCCTGGGATGCCGAAACAAAACGCCTGTCCGGCACGGCCGAATTGGTGGGCGGCGAGCCGATGAACATCGTCCTGGCCAACAATGGATTCAAACCCGTGCGGGTAACCGCGGACCGTGCGGCGGCGGCCATGGGTGACAAGGCCGAAAACGGCGATTTCTCGATTCTCGCGTTGACCAGTTCAGACCCAGGAGGCTGCCACTGGTGTGTGGAATACGCCTGATCCATGACGAGGCAGAAAACAAATAATAAAAGAAAAAGAACTCATGACCAACTCCACCAAACTCATCCGTATTGACTGCACTCAGGAACTCCCCCCGGATCAGTTCTTCTCCACCGGCGACTCCAAAGTGCTGGCCGGCCCGGCCGGGCGCTACCGCGAAGCGGCGGGCAAACCGCTCTCGCGCTTCGGCTACCGCTTCC
>CAYMAR010000547.1:0-1835 GCA_964388465.1 uncultured Desulfobacteraceae bacterium | reverse complement strand
GCGAACAGCCGGAGATCGTGCTGACGGACATCAAAATGCCCGGTATGGACGGGATCGAACTCCTGCGGCGCCTCAAACAGGAAAATCCCGATACCGAAGTCGTCGTCATCACCGGCCACGGCGACATGGATCTGGCCATTAAAAGCCTCAAGTACGAGGCCACCGACTTCATCACCAAACCGATCGAAGACGCGGCCCTGGACCGTGCCCTGCAGAAATCCCGCGAGCGCATCCGGCTGCGCGACCAACTTCGCCAATACACCGAAAATCTGGAGGAACTCCTGCGGCGCAAGTCCGAGCATCTGGCGGCTCAAACACAGAGTGGTGCGATGCCTTCGAATCTGTTCGAAGACTTGCCGGGCTACGTCACCGTCCATACGGCCGACTATCACATCACCGCGGCGAACAGCCGCTTCAAAGACGATTTCGCGTTCGACCCCCAAAGCGGCGCGATCTGCTACGAATTGATCCAAGATCGTGCGACACCCTGCGAAGCATGCCCGGTGGCGCTGACGTTTGCGGACGCCAAATCCCACCAGAGCGAACTGGCGTACAAAACCAAGACCGGCAAGGACTGCCACCTGTTCGCCTGGACCACTCCGCTGCGGGAAAAATCCGGCCGGGTCGGCGCCGTCATGCTGATGGCCACCGATATCTCCCCCATCATGGACATGCGCGACCATCTCTCATCCCTCGGGTTGATGATCGGGTCCGTCTCCCACAGTATCAAGGGGATGCTGACGGGGCTGGATGGCGGTCTCTATGTGCTGGATAAAGGGTTCGCCAAAGATGACGCCGACCAGGTCGGTGAAGGCCTGGATATCGTTAAAACGATGGTGGGTCGCATCAAAAATATGGTTCTCGACATTCTTTATTATGCTAAGGAGCGCGATCTGGAAAAATCGCCCTGCCGGCTGAAAGCGTTTGCCGAAGAAACAGCCTCGATCGTGCAGCCCCGGGTGGCAGCGGCGCAGTTCGAACTGGCCTGCGACTTCGCGGCGGTCCCTGAGACCGACACGTTCACCGTCGACAGCGACCAGCTGCGCGCGGCCCTCGTCAACATTCTGGAGAATGCCGTGGACGCCTGTCTGGAAAAAGGCGATGCTGCTTCGCCGCAGATTCAATTCCGGGTCCGGCCGCAGGACCACGACGTCGTCTTTGAAATCGAGGACAGCGGTATTGGCATGAGCGCCGAGGTGCAGGCCAAGATCTTCACCCTGTTCTTCTCCTCCAAATCGACCCAGGGGACCGGCATCGGGCTTTTTATTACCCGCAAGATCATCCATCAGCACGGCGGCCGGGTCACGGTGGACTCCCAAGCGGGCAAAGGCACGCTGTTTCGTATCACGATTCCCAGAGATTGAACCGGATGGATTTTCGAAGGCAATTTCTTCCCGGTGTCACCCGTCCTAATCCTGCCCCTCACACACACATTATGGCGTCGGTGCAACGGTAGCTACCGCTGGAGTCGCAACGGAGCAATCCTATATCATGAAGCGGCACCTGGGCGATTCAATAAAAAAGATATGTTTTCAATAAGTTGCAACGAATCTTTAGGATATGTAATCTCCTGGCACACCCTATGCTGTATGGAGGCGATGGATGCGATCAACGGAGCCAGAATCATGAAAATCGCATGAGCCGTTTGAAACGATCGCAATACACCGATCCAGGATTCAGCATTGCAGGATAACACCGCCAGGGGCCCATAGACCTTTTGGGGGTGCATTCGACCCAATACATGGTTCGATAAGGCCTGTTCACCAGGCCGGAGGAAAAGACATGGCATTAAATTTTCGGATCGCCTCCAAAGAATTCACTGATCAATACATGGC
>CAYMAR010000546.1:0-1836 GCA_964388465.1 uncultured Desulfobacteraceae bacterium | reverse complement strand
CCATGTCGGCCAGCTTGTGCTGGGTGACCTGGAACTGGGCGATCTTCTTGCCGAACTGCTCGCGCTGCTTGACGTAGGCCAAAGCCCGGTCATACGCCCCCTGGGCGGTCCCCAGCGCCTGGGCCGCTACGAGGATGCGGCTTTCGTCGAAGAACTCGAGCAGCTGGTAGAAGCCCTTGTTCTCCTTGCCGATCAAATTAGCGACGGGTACGCGCACGTCCTTGAACGTGACTTCGGCCGTGTAGGAGAGGGTGATGCCCATCTTGTGGCCCACGTCCTGGGTGCCGATGCCGGCGCGGTCGGCTTCCACCAGGATGAGGCTCATACCGCGGTAGGACGGCTGGGCCTCGGTGTCGGTCTGGCACAGCACACAGTAAAATCCCGCCAGCGGGCCGGCGTTGGTGATGAAGATCTTGGAACCGTTGATCACCCACTCGTCGCCGTCGCGAACGGCCGTGGTCTCCACCGAGGTGATGTCCGAACCGTGGTCGGGCTCGGTGAAGGCCCCGCAGGAGAGGCACTCGCCCTCGGCCACCCTGGGCAGCCATTTGGCCTTCTGCGCGTCGCTGCCGTTGTGCAGGATGATCTCGGAGGCGAAGTCGGCGATCAGCAGGCAGCAGCCCACCGTGCTGTCGCCCCGGGCCAGCTCTTCGGCCACGAGGATGTTCTCCATGACGCCCATGCCCTGACCGGAATATTCTTCCGGAAAATGAATCCCGATAAAGCCCAGGTCGGCCGCCTTCTTCCAGATTTTTTCCGGGTACTGGTGGTTCTCGATGAGGTCCTCGATCACGTCCTTCTTGAATTCCCCTTTAACGAACTCCCGGACCGCCTTCTGGATCTCCTTCTGCTCCTTAGTCAATTCGAATTCCATGCGTCCCTATCTCCCTTTAAAGTGATTGCACCGTCTCCGCACGGCGAAAATCATAAACGATAAATCCGGTTTAATCCACCCGCTCCAAGGCACAGGCCATGGACACGCCGCCCCCGCCGCACAAGGTGGCCAGCCCCAGCTTCTTGCCGTGCTGCTCGAGCGCGTGCAGCAGCGTCACCATGATGCGGCACCCGGTCGCCCCGACCGGGTGGCCCAGCCCGATGCCCGAGCCGTTCACGTTGGTAATCTCGCGGTCGAGCCCCAGCTCGCGCTCACAGCCGATATACTGGGCGGCGAAGGCTTCGTTGACCTCCACCAGCTCGAAGTCGGTGATCTTCAAGCCGCTTTGCGCCAGCAGGTGGTTCACGGCCGGCACCGGGGAAAGCCCCATCAGTTCGGGGTGGCAGGCGCCGCGCCCCACGCCCCTGATGCGCGCCAGGGGTCTGATGCCCAGTGCGTCCGCCTTGGCGGCCGCCATGATGATCATGGCCGCCGCGCCGTCGTTGATACCGCTGGCGTTGCCGGCGGTGACCGTGCCGGTCTTGGGCACGAAGACCGGGGGCAGCTTGGCAAGATCGGCGCGGGTCAGACCGGGCCGGAAGTGTTCGTCGCGTGCGAAGACCAGGGGTTCCTGGCGGCGTCGGGGCACCTCGACAGGGACGATCTCGGCCGCAAACGAGCCGTCGTCGCTGGCGCGTTCGGCGTTGTTCTGGCTGCGCAGCGCCACCTCATCCATCTCTTCGCGGGAGATGCCCAGGTGCTGGGCCACGAACTCAGCCGTGTGCCCCATGATATAGGGCTGGCCCACGAAGTATTTGGCCGGCGCCTGCTCCAGGTTGAGCGGCCCGCCGGGGCCCAGCGGCAGGATATGGGAGCCGCAGTGCAGGGCGTGGATCATGGGGTCAACGAATACCTGGTCCTGGAGGCGGCAGCCCCAGCGGGCCCCGGGCACGGCATAGGGC
>CAYMAR010000545.1:0-1837 GCA_964388465.1 uncultured Desulfobacteraceae bacterium | reverse complement strand
TGTGCAGCGCGATCAAAGCCTGTTGGCGCAGCGTCCAGATACAAAACCGGGCGATACGCCGACCAGTTGTCGAGACGTGGGCGGATGTCATGGCCATCCCCTCCTTTCCGGCTTGACGGCAACGGCAAGATCCGAGCCCCCGGTTGGGACAGGCGGGTGTCCGGTGCTTGTTGGACTAAACCAAAGTTAAGCGCCTGAAATCGCAGTGTCAAAACAATCCGGCCGGTTGATGACGCGCACGGGAATGGACGGTGAAACGACGACAGCCGTAAGGGTTGCGCGCGGGGCAAGCGTCAGGACGCAAGCGGGTTCATGCTGCCCGGGCGGTAGCCCTCGAGATCCATGGCAACATATCTGAAGCCGACGGCCTTGAAACCTCGGATCAGTTGGGCGCGAATGGACGGATCGAGCATGCGGGCCAAGTCCGCCTCGCGGCATTCGATGCGGGCGACGTCACCATGGCAGCGGACACGGGGACTGACGAACCCGTGCTGCCGCAGGCATTCCTCGGCCGCTGCAATGCGGTCCAGAAGGGCCAGGGTGATCGGCGTATCATGGGGGATGCGGGTCGCCAGGCAGGCCATGGCGGGGCGGTCCCAGTTGGCGAGTCCGCGTTCGCGGGCCAGTTGCCGAATCATCGTTTTGGTCATCCCGGCGGCGGCGAGCGGCGCCATAACGCCCAATTCGTCTGCAGCCCGCAGACCGGGGCGATAATCAGCCTGGTCGTCGACATTGGCGCCGTGAGCCAGACAACTGAAGCCCCGTCGGGCGGCCGCAGTTTGAATTTGGCGCAGCAGTGCCTGCTTGCAGACATAACAGCGGTCGGATGGATTCCGGTAGAATTCGGGGCATTCCATTTCGAGACTGCGCAGCAGGAGGTGCCGACAGCGCATTCGGCCCGCCAGATCGATGGCGTCCGCGATCTCGCGCCGGGTATGGATGGGTGACACCGCCGTTACGGCCAGGGCGCGTTCACCCAGAGCCTCCACCGCCAAGCTCAACAGAAGTGTGCTGTCTACACCGCCGGAAAAAGCCACCGCCAGGGACGGCAGCGATTCCAATTGGGCCAATAGTTTGGTTCGCATGGAAGGCGTCGAGCCCCCGATTCCGTTTGTACGCCAGCAGGCATCCAAGCCGATAGATTGATAGCATCCTTAAGCGGTCGGCCAAATCCTTCTGGTTACCGTTTGATTGAGGTCATCCAAAGTTTTTGAACGCCTTAAGTTGCCAAATTAATCATTGCCAAAGCCAACGCAAATCCTGTAAGAAACAGGATTTAATGAGCTACCCGTAACCAGGCCACCAAATATCATTTCAGAGGGGTTCCTATGGGAAAAGACAGCTTACTGAAATCGACCTCCAAAAAAAAGCCAAAAGCCAAGACCGCCAAGGGCAAAGCCGCCAAAAAGGTAGCGGCCAAGAAAAGCAAGGCTAAAGCGAAGCCCAAGGGCCGTTCGGCTAAAAAGGCCAGGAAAACGGCGGCCAAGGCACCGGCCAAGGTCACCAAAGCCGTGGCCAAAAAGAAAGCGCCGGCCGCTAAAAAACCGCCCAAAAAACTGACCCGGAAGGAACTCCTCTTCAAAAAATTCGATTCACCGCCGGCAACCGCGCTGTATTCACCACCGGCCAGCACCCAGGATGCGGGGGGTGAGGCGCCCTCCTATTTTGCCGGCATGAGCGATGCGGCGGCCGCCAAAGAAGCGCTGAAGCGGAAATTCAATTGGGACGAAATCAAAGCCGCCGGCGTACAATATGCCGCCCGGATGGCCGAGGAAGACGCCCAACGCAAGGCCGAGGAAGACGCCAAACGCAAGGCCGAGGAAGACGCCAAGCGCAA
>CAYMAR010000544.1:0-1841 GCA_964388465.1 uncultured Desulfobacteraceae bacterium | reverse complement strand
GAGCGGTCGCGCCCCTTCACAAGGGCCCAGAACGCCAGGAAAAGCCCGACCAGCAAGGACAGGATCGGCGGCAGCATGTAAAGCAGCGACTGGGCGGTGATCGGTTTCATCCGTCGGTTTCCGGGCTTTTCTGATAGCCGCCCCGGCTTCCGGCTGTTTGGGTCGACGCGGTCGCGAATACACAGGCGGTTCTTTCTCTTGTGGTTATCGGTATTCGGCGGCCTTTTCTTTAATGGCGCCGCCGCGCGGTCCTCGCGAAGCGTCGCGTCGTTTCGGATGATCAGGGCCAGAGGGTTGAAATTCGCCGGACCGCAGGCCGATGCGCCCGGCACCGGAGGCGGATTGTCCGCCAGGCAAATCGCATGAAGGCGCTTTCAGGGGTTGACAGAAAGCGGTAGCCAGGTTATAAATCGCCAAAAAGGAATATAATGTGCAACCCTTCACCCGCGTCATGAAAGCCCTGTCCGACCCCAGTCGGGTCAAGATCGTCAAGCTGCTCCAGCACCGAACCATGTGCGTCTGCGAACTCCAGGACCTTCTGGGGCTGGCCCAGCCCACCGTTTCCAAGCACCTCCGGATGCTCGAGGAAACGGGCTTGGTCCAGAGCGCTAAAGACGGTCTCTGGGTCAACTACAGCCTGACGAACGGGGCTGCGAGTCCTTACGCGGCCGCCTTGTTGGGCAACCTGCGCCACTGGCTCGAGGATGAACCCGAAATCCGCCAGGCCGTGGGGCGACTGCCTTTTATCGACCGCGAGGTGCTGTGCGGCCGGAATCGAGGCAATGGCAATACATTGTGATTTGGCAATATTATACGCTGGCGTGAACATCATGGCCAGGAGCGAGGGAAGACATGAACATCAAAATTCTGGGGCCCGGATGCAAGAAATGCGACCAGACGGCCGAACGCGTGGCCGCCGTCGCGGCCGCCGTTGGCGCCGATGCCCGGATTGAAAAGGTCACCGACATGATGGCCATCGCCGGCTTCGGCGTGATGGCGACCCCGGCGGTGGTGGTGGACGGCGAGGTGAAATGCACCGGTAAAGTTCCGGCGCGGGACGAGATCGCCGGCTGGCTCGAGGACCGGGGTTAAACGGAGCAAAGCCCATGGAACCGATCGAAGACACCTCCTGCGCCTGCGAGTTCCGCACCGCCGCAGCCCGGGCGGGCGGCCTGCCGCTCTGGGCCGGACTGGCCCTGGCCCCGCTGGCCGCCGGGGCGTGGTGGCTGATCTACACCCACCTCAAACCCGCCGCCGACTACGTCACTTTCCGTATCCTGCCCCTGACGCCGGGAACCCACGGGGGCGAAGCGGTGGCCTTTTTTCTCTTCGACACCCCCAAGGTCATGATGCTGCTGGTGCTGGTGGTTTTCGGCGTGGGCGTAATCCGCAGCTATTTTTCCCCCGAACGCACCCGCTCGCTGCTGGCCGGCAAGAGCCTGCTGGCCGGCAACGTGCTGGCCGCCCTGCTGGGCGTGGTAACGCCCTTCTGCTCCTGCTCGGCCGTTCCGCTGTTTATCGGCTTTGTTGCCGCCGGGGTGCCCCTGGGCGTCACCTTTTCCTTCCTGATCGCCGCCCCCATGGTAAACGAGATCGCCCTGGGCCTTCTCTATGGGCTGGTGGGCTGGAAGGTGGCCGCCCTTTACGCGGCCACCGGATTGAGCATCGCCGTGGCCGCCGGCTGGACTATCGGCCGGCTGAAGCTGGAGGGCCACATCGAGGACTGGGTCACCCAAATGGACGCCGTGGCCGGTGAGGCCGTGACCGCGAAGATAACCTGGCCGGCGCGCATCCGCTACGGCTGGAACGCGGTGGTCGAGATCATCGGCCGCGTCTGGAAA
>CAYMAR010000543.1:0-1841 GCA_964388465.1 uncultured Desulfobacteraceae bacterium | reverse complement strand
CTTAATCGGATCGCGAAGTGGCCAACAAATTCTCGTTCCCTTTCGCTGCATGCGAGCATGCGCCGTTGGCGACGATGGCGGAGGAGCCGATCCCGAAAGACACAACGGAGGGGGTGACGATCGGGTCGTGATGCACGGGTAAGGGCAGGCTCAGACCACACCTGTCCGCCAGGGGTGCGGACGAGGCCTCAGCTCGGGCAGTGCTGCAGGCGATATTGCTTCGGGCTAACGCCGGCCAGGCGCCGGAACGCGCGTGAGAAGTGCGACGGATCCTCGTAGCCGACCTGCAGGGCAACCTCGAGGATCGTGACGTCGGATTCCCTGAGGAAAGAAGCCGCCCTTTCAAATCGCACCTGTTGCAGGAGTTGTGAAAACGACATGCCGGCCTGCCCGAGACGTCGTTGCAGTGTCCGGGCGCTGATCCCCGCCATCTCGGCGGCCTCGTCGATGGCAATCGGTCCATCCGGAAGATAGGCGCTCAGCACGGCCCGCAGCGTGCTCAGGAGGTCCGGTCGCCTCTCGGTCGTGTCTCCAGCGGCCTGCGCGGCAAGTCCCGGCCTCATGCCGTCACCATTCATCCTGCCCGACATACTCAGCAGATCGCGGGGTACCGTTACCGATGCCGAGCGTTGACCCCGCAGCAAGCGCGTGTTCGGGAAGAGTTGGGCGGCGAAATCGCTGATGGGCGACTCGGAATGCAAGCCGATCTCGGCCGGCTGCCACTCGGGACCGGCGAATGCTCGAATGATCGCGATGACGGCCGACAGTTGGCCCCAGTCCTCGATTCGCCTTGCAAAGGCATCCAGCGGAACATGGTTCAGGCATGACACGCGTACGGCCGTCTCGTCTCCTGTGATCCAAACACTCAAATACGTGTCTTCGACAGTGCAACGTCGACAGAAATGCTTGAGCGCTGAATAGAGCGTTGGCGACTGTGTGACGGCGCCACTCGTGCCCCCGCTCAGATTCGTGAGATCAGAGTACGTCACGGCCCTCGCTGCTAGATCGTCGATGCCTTCTTTCTCGGAGATAGCGCGAAGGAACCGACGTAGCCGACGGTCGGGCAGATACATGTCCGGATCATCGGCCAGGAGTGCCGGCAGGCGCGCGCGACGCAGTTCGTCTTCGACTGGCGCACCGACCTCCCTGAGAAATGCTAGGTAGGGGAAAAGGTGGGCCGCGCGCGAGCACTGTATCGGCGTCGACCCCACGCGGTCTGGTGCGGCAATCTCGGCGCGAAGATCACTCATCCTGCTTGCCTGCTGCCATGGGTACACACCGGGAAACCCCAATTCCTATTCTAATTATGGTACGTCACGCAACGGGCGTCTGGCCATTTCGCGCCATTGTCCGGATCCCCCATCTCCGGACCGCTCTGCAGAGCAGCCCCGTCCGGCTGGCGCGTCGTGGCCAGACACGCCCCCTCGCCATTGGTAAAACATTTCCACCCGCTCTTCGAGCCATCGACGCACCCAT
Source organism: uncultured Desulfobacteraceae bacterium (assembly GCA_964388465.1). Taxonomy (GTDB): domain Bacteria; phylum Desulfobacterota; class Desulfobacteria; order Desulfobacterales; family UBA5852; genus JABZFP01. The sequence goes on along the minus strand of CAYMAR010000543.1, from coordinate 365 downwards.
ACCCGGGCAATCATGAGAAGCATCTCCATGGCGGCAGACCTTCCGACTACGGCGATCCGCGAGCTGATTATTGAGCAGCTTCCCATGCGCTATCCCAAGGTCGAGCTGATTGCTCGCCGTCTGGGCGTGCCGGTGCGCACCTTGCAGCGGCGCCTCGGGCGAGCAGGGTTGACCTACAGCGGCCTGGTCGAGGAGACGCGGTTCTCCCTGGCCCGCCACTTGTTGGCACAGCCAGACGCGCACGTGGCCGAAGTCGCCAAGCTGCTGGGCTACAGGGATCCCAGCAGTTTCAGCCGTGCATTCCGCCGTTGGACCGGCGATCCGCCGCGCGCTTACTGTCGGCCCGCCACGTCTTCGAAGCCGAT
>CAYMAR010000542.1:0-1843 GCA_964388465.1 uncultured Desulfobacteraceae bacterium | reverse complement strand
GCCGAGCGCTCCTTCACCGACATGGAACATTTCGGTGGCTACACCCAGTCCGAGGGCCTCAAGGCCCGCTTTGATCAGTTTGTCCAGGATCACGCCGGGACGCCCGGCATCGACTTCCTGAAAAAGGGCGTCGAATACGCCGAGAAGGAATTGGGCATCCCGCCCGCCGACCTGCTGCTGCAGTTCTGTGATGCCATCATCGGCAACCACTACCCGGTCCCCGACCGCATGCTCAAGCACTGCGAGACCATCTGCGCGGCTTACATCCGCAAAGAGTTCGGGGCCGGCCGCCCCTTCGACCGCCCCTTCGACCTCTTCGCCACCGAAGGCGGCACGGCTGCCATGACCTATGTCTTCCAGACCCTCAAGGAAAACAAGATTCTCAACGTGGGTGACACGATCGCGGTCGGGTCCCCGATCTTTACGCCCTACCTCGAAATCCCCCGGTTAAACGACTACCGCTTCGTGGAAGTCGAAATCGCGGCCAGCGAAGACGAAGGCTGGCAGATCCCCGACAGCGAGATCGACAAACTGCTGGATCCCAAGGTCAAGGCTTTCTTCGTCACCAACCCCAGCAACCCGCCTTCGGTGAAGATCCAGGATGCAACCATCGACCGGATTGCGGAGATCGTCAAGACCAAGCGGCCGGACCTGATCATCCTGACCGACGATGTCTACGGCACCTTCACCCAGGGCTTTGTTTCCTTGTTTGCCGCGATACCGGAAAACACCATCGGGGTATACTCCTGGTCCAAGTACTTCGGGGCCACGGGCTGGCGCCTGGGCATCATCGCCCTGTGTGAAGGCAACGTGCTGGACCGCATGCTGGCGGAACTGCCCCAGGCGGACAAGGACGAGCTAGCCGAGCGCTACAACAGCATCACCTTAGAGCCGGAAAAGCTCAAGATGATCGACCGCTTCGTGGCCGACAGCCGGGCGGTGGCGCTGAACCACACGGCCGGGCTTTCGACCCCCCAGCAGGTCTTCATGTCGCTGCTTTCGCTCTTCTGCCTCATGGACAGGGACGATGCCTACAAGAAGGCTTCCCAGGATCTGGTCACGCGACGCTACAACAACCTTTACGAGGCCCTTGGCATTCCGCAACCGGACGATCCGAATGCGGCCCACTATTACACCGAAATCGACGTCCGTCAGGTGGCGGCCGCGGCCTACGGTCAGGAACTGGCCGACTGGATCGACAAGACCGTGCACCCGCTGGATTTCGTCTTTCGCCTGGCTGACGAGGAGGAAGTGGTGCTCATGCCCGGCGGCGGCTTCGACGCGCCCAAGAGCTCGGTGCGGGCTTCCCTGGCCAATCTGGATGATGCCGACTACACGGCCATCGGCAAGCGTTTACGGGAACTGGTGGACGAATATTACCAGCGCTGGCAAAAGGCTGAGCAAAAATAGAAATGAAACGACATGGGACGAGATCGAGAAGAAGAATAGTGACAATCTCGCACGCCTCCCGATAGTTGCGCTCAAGAAGCAGAGGTTCATAAAACGACGATTCAATAGCGATATTCCACTTGCCTGGCCCGAAGACAATGTTGCGGGCAACCAGGTTAGCCAAAAGGCGCGGAATTCCGGTTAAATGGAACCCCAGCTAAAGCAAGGCTATCGAAAACTTGTGAGCGAATGGCATCCAACACAGACCGTACAGCCTTCAGCTATTGTCGATGAAAAAGGCCCCTGGCCTTTTGTCACCCGGCGAGTGTTTCATTCGCCGGAAGTAGGCCAGCAGGTCTGGAGTTCGCGACACCATCGCAAAGGCCTGCTTATGAAGCGCGCCGCGGAGGCAGAGGATATTGCGCTGACCCTGTTGCGCTGCCTCTGGATGCCC
>CAYMAR010000541.1:0-1847 GCA_964388465.1 uncultured Desulfobacteraceae bacterium | reverse complement strand
GAGAAAGGACTGCGCGTTGCCATACCCGGCCGCTTTGCGGCTGGCGGCCATGGCCGGTGTTGCCTCCCCGTTTTGGGCCCCGGCAGCTGGATACGGCCGCCGTTCGCCAAAATGGGTCTAGATCAAGCGGAAGTGTCTTTCAGTTCCGCCTGGGTCTCCGGATCACACACGTCGAAGATCTGCCCGCAACCGCCGCAGACCATCTCGCAGGCGTCCGCCTTGCGGGCGCGGCGCCGTTTGAGAACCGCCCGGCATTCGGGACATTTCAGATCAGTGGGGTCCTTTTTGGATTCCGTCATTGTCATCCTCCGTTGGCCATTGGCCGGCATTGGGCACATGGGTTCACCCGCAGCGCGCTTGATCCCGGATGACCTCACGCCCGCCCATAAACATGGTTTCCGATTCGGCGGATCCGCTCCAGCTCCGGCGTTGTCAATGGCCCCTGGTCCAGCACGGCCAGATTCTGCCGCATCTGGTCCAGGGTTTTGGCCCCCATCATGCAGACATCCACCGATGGGTGCGAGAGGGCGAAGCGATAGCAGTCGGCGGCCGAGAGGGGAGCCTCGCCCGGCGGCATCTTCCGGGCATTGAGCAGCTTGCGCCAGTCCGTGGCGGTGAAGCTGACGATGCCGGGACGCGCTTCCGGGGGGCCGCCCAGATAGGGGAAGGTCTCGGTTTCGGCGCCCCGATGGGCGGCGTTGTAGCGGATGTGGAAGATATCGAACCATCCGTCTTCGACCAACTCAGGAAACAGCTTGCGGTTATGGCTGGTCAGGCCGATGAAGCGCACCAGGCCTTTCGCCTTGAGTTCCAGGGCGCCGTCGATGACCCGCTGCGGGGGCCGCTTCGAGAAGTAGCCCAGGAGCAGCACGTCGGCGAAATCGAGTCCGGCGGCCTTGAGGCCTTTGACGAAGAAGTGTTCCGTCAGCCAGGCGATATGGGCATAGGTCAGCATGCCCACCACCAGATCGTCGCGCTTGCCCTGGGCGCAGATGTTGCGCAGAGCGGTGCCCATGGCGCCGGAACGGCCCTTGATGAAAGTGCCCCAGTTGAAGTAGTTGCAGCCGCGCTCGAAGGCCTCCTCATACGCGGCGGCCGGTGCACCAAAGCTGGAAGAGATGCCCAGGCGGCCGACCGGCAGGCCGGTGCGGCCAAGGGCGCGTCTGGCTGTGAAGTCCAAAACGAGGATCCTTTCGTTGTCGCGGGAATCTCCAAAGCAGGCTCACCAGCCTGCATTGTAGCCCTCTTCGCCGGAATGTCCATCTTTATTGTGGGTCGGCACTCCCAGCGCAGGATCGCCCTCCGCAGCCCCTTCCGGCGGCGGGTGATGAAAAGGCGACCGCCGGGTCCCCTGTAACTGGCAAGCAACAACGGGCCTCGGAAACATCGGCGCCAACCGGTTTGCCGTTTGGGGGGTTTCAGGGTATAGTTCCGACGTTCAAGGCAGGGGTGCCGGCAATTAGGATCCAATATGCAAATCGATCAAAAGTTGGCCATCCTGGCCGACGCTGCCAAGTATGACGCCTCCTGTGCCTCCAGCGGCAGCCGCCGCCGGCGTCGGAGCGGCAAACTGGGCAACGCTGCGGCCAGCGGCATCTGCCATACCTACACCGAAGACGGTCGCTGTGTGTCGCTGCTGAAAATCCTCTATACCAACATCTGCACCTACGATTGTGCCTATTGTGTCAACCGCCGCAGCAACGACATCCCCCGGGCGGCCTTCACCCCCAGGGAAGTGGTTTCCCTGACCATCGATTTCTACCGCCGCAACTACATCGAGGGGCTCTTTCTCAGCTCCGGTATTCTCGGGGGACCCGATGAGACCATGGAGCACCTGGTGCGGGTTG
>CAYMAR010000540.1:0-1852 GCA_964388465.1 uncultured Desulfobacteraceae bacterium | reverse complement strand
GCTTCGTTGAAGGGCGGCGTCCAGACATCGACCGCCAGCGGAAACCAGGCCTCACCGGCCTTCAGTCCAGTGGGAATGGCCAACGCGAGCAGGAAGCAACCAGAAACAAGCAACCGCCCGACGCCGCAGGTAAGTCTGCCTGCGCTGTAATGAGTGGGGATGGCCCCAGTGATTTTCATTCCACATTCCTTTGCTAATGGATTTTATACTTCTCGCCGGCCCCGTTGGCCTTCAAGAATTCGTTGATTTCCTTCTTCAGCTCGATCATCTTCAGCTCGCGGCCGATGGCCATGTGCCGGAACCGGGCCAATTCGTCGAATTTGGTTTTCAGTTCTTCCGAGGTTGACTTGATTTCGGTGACATCGACCCACCAGCCAAGAATGGCCGACTGCCCCTCATATTCGATTGTGTAGTAATTTGACAGCATATCGCAGACTTCGCCTTTGGCATTGTAGACTTGTAATTCATGGTTGCGAACGGTACCGCTGCGCTCTAATTCTTTTAGGATGTATTCCCGATCGTCAGGATTGACATAAATGTCGATGGGGCGATCGCCCTTCGCGACCCCGAAGAATTCGCTCAGCTGAGCGTTTGCATACGCGACCACACCCGCAACGGAAATCCCCACGGCCACCGGGCTGGTATCGAGAATACTCTGGAGACGCAGCTGTTCGGCCGCCAGCTTTTCCTCCATCTTTTTGCGCGTGGTGATGTCCGCGAACGTTACCACGGCCCCCACGACCTTGTCGTGCTTGTGGACGGGCATGCTCGTGTATTCCACCGGAAAGCTTGTGCCGTCCCGGCGCCAGAGCACTTCGTCGTTAACCTGGGCGCTGGTCCCCTCGGTGTAGGAGCGGTACATGGGGCAGTCTTCGAGGGGATAGGGCGAGCCGTCCGGGCGGGCATAGTGGACTTTGTCATGAATACCCTCACCGATGAGTTCATCCGGTTCGTACCCCAACAGCCGGCTGGCCGCCGGATTGATGAAGGCGATCTTGCCTTCCTGATCGACGCCGAAAATCCCCTCCCCGGCCGAGTCCAGCAGCAGCCGCGCACGCTCCTCGGACGCCGCAAGTTGTTTCTGCTTTTCCTGCAGTTCGACCGTGCGCGCATCGACCTTATCTTCCAGATTGTCGCGGGCCCGCATCAGCGCCCGGCTGGTGCGCTCGCCGATGATCAACACGAACAATATGGCCCCGACGGACAGCAGCAGGGTAAACCCCAGGATGCTGAAGATCAAGGTCCGCGTCCGGTAATAGCGCGCCAGGGCCTCGTCCACGTCGATCTCGGTCGCAAGGCCAATGTCCAAATCCGCGTTCCAGAGCCAGGCGCCGAAAACGGGCACCCCGCGGTAGTCGCGGTATCCGCGGGTATCGGATTTGATCCGTGGCTGCCCCTGGTAGATTTCGGCGGTTTCGATCTGCCGGCGCAAAGCCAACGCCCCCAATACCATTTGGGTCAGCGGCTGCTGCGCGCGGGCGATCGGGGAGCGATAGCCCGCGACCATATTGCCGCCCGGGTCCCGGATCGCGATGTTCAGGGCGCTGGATTGGCCTTCGGCCAACAGTCCGATGCGGCGCAGTTGTCCGTCAAACTGGCTCGGCGACAACATGATGCCGTTGCGATCGAAGGCATAGGTCTCGCGGGATGCCCTCACGCCATGCAGTTTCAGGGCCCGGGCAAAATCCTGCCAGGGGTCCACCCACAGAGCCATCACCGCCAGAGTGCGTCCATCCGAATCCTGAACCGGACCAACAAAGAGCACGGCCGGCGACCTGTCGGATATGTCCGGACGGGATGCTTGGCCCGATACCCGGTGTGACGTCATGGGGGGTAAAAAACCCACCTGGCC
>CAYMAR010000539.1:0-1861 GCA_964388465.1 uncultured Desulfobacteraceae bacterium | reverse complement strand
GCCTGTGCCGATCATCGAGAAAGATGAGCTGTTGGGCATTGCCCGGGCGGTCAGGTGATAATGCGCACCTTGAAATTCGATGCGAAGTGGGCGAGTGATATTGAATACCGTAGCAGATTGACTTCTAAAACCAAAACACCCTTGTCTCCATATATTGTAGACCAAATGCTAAAATAAAAGACCCTATAAAGGGAGAATTGCAGTTCATGACCAAATTTTTTAACGGCAAGTACGGTTTCGACGCCTGTCGACCGGCAATCACCGCCCTTGTTTTCCTGTGTGCCGTGTTGTCGGGGCCCGCTGCAATGCCGGGATGGGCGGCTCCCGGTAAAGCGGATTATCCCATTCTGCAGCCGGTGAACACATCCAGCCCTCACGCAACCCTGCGTTCTTTTCTGCTGAATGCGGAAAGGGCCCAGAAGGAATTCCGAAAATCCGGCTACCGCTCCAAAGCGGCCCAGAAGCATGTGCAGCGGGCTGCCAGCACGTTGGACCTGACGCAGGTGCCGAAAAGCATGCGCGATGACGTGGGCTTTGAATCGGTCTTGCGCCTCAAGGTCATTTTCGACCACATTGCAATGCCGGCGCTGGATGCCGTCCCCCGCGCCGCGGATTTAAGGCCGGAGGCGGCCCGCTTCTGGCGCATCCCGCAAACGGACATCACGATCGCCCGCGTCCGTGAAGGACCGCGCGAAGGTGCCTGGCTGTTCACGGCCGAAACCGTGGCCCGGATCAGGGTCTACTACAAGCTGCTCGAAGAGTTTCGCGGTGCGGACGAGAAGGCCGCCAACCTCTTCGAGGAATACATTTACGCCCCCGGGTGGATGATTCCGGCCGGTCTGATCAACGCCCTGCCGAAGTGGATGCGCGCGGGCGTCTTTGAGCAGGCCATCTGGCAGTGGGTCGGTTTGATCCTGGCACTTGGGATCGGAATCGGCCTGCTTGTCTGGCTGCGCCGCGCCGCCAAATGGCTGCAGCGCAATAGGGCTTCCGACGACAGGCGCTGGCACTGGGAGCATCTGCTCTTCCCGGTGCTGGCCCTGCTGGTCCTGTGGGCGCTGTTTTATTTTATTGACGATCAGGTTCACATCACCGGGCAGGTTTGGATTGTCGTCGCCGCCGGAATCAAGACGGCCATTTTCGTTTTCTACGCCTGGATCGTTTTTGTTGGCGGGGACTTGGTCAACGAGACCATCGCCCACACCCGCCGCATCCAATCGACAAGCATTGCCGCCGACGTGACCCGGATGGGGGGCCGCCTGCTTTCCTATGTCATCATTTTCATCCTCTTTTTCAATCTTGCCGAAGAGCTCGGCATTCCGGTGGGCGCTGTCTTCGCCTCAGCGGGGATTGCCGGCTTTGCCGTGGCCATGGCGGCCAAGGATTCATTGTCCAACCTTTTCGGCGGCCTGACCATTTTTATGGATCGCCCCTTTCGGCCGGGCGACTATATCGTCCTGGATAACAACGAGCGCGGCGAAGTGATGCATATCGGCATGCGCAGCACGCGCATCAAGACCCGTGACGACGTGATGATTACGATTCCCAATGCGGCCATCACCAACGCCAAAATCGTCAATCAGAGTTCCCCCGAGCCCGCGTTCAGAATACGCGTCAAGGTCGGCGTGGCCTACGGCTCCAACATCAAGCAGGTGGAGGTCATCCTGGTGCAACAGGTGTTGTCGAACCCTCTGGCGGCCAGAAATCCCGAACCGCGCGTGCGCTTCCGCGCTTTCGGCGACTCGTCGCTGGAATTCGAACTTTTGTGCTGGGCCCGGCGTCCCCAAGATCGCGGTCGTCTGGTGCACGAACTCAACACCGGCATCTATGAGGCTTTCAACGCGGCCGGCATTGAAATACC
>CAYMAR010000538.1:0-1864 GCA_964388465.1 uncultured Desulfobacteraceae bacterium | reverse complement strand
TCGAAAGATTCATAAGGGACGCCGCGCATGTGATCGATGTGGCTCGGAAAGATATGCAGGCTTTTTTCGATCGGGGCCAGGAGCAGTCCTACGAAGCGGGCGAATGGCTGTTTCACGAATCCACGCCGCGCAACTGGGCCGGATTCGTCCTCGAGGGGGAGGTGACCATCACCCGCGGCCTGCACGGCGCCAGCAAACAGGTGGCGGTGCTGGGCAGCGGGGCGCTCATCAGCGAAAGTGCGCTTTTGGACGAATCCCCCCACTCGACGGGGGCCTTCACCCGCGAAGGGGCCCTGATCTGGCTCATCCCGCGCGATAAGATCGACGCCTTCCGCGAAGAGAAACCGGAGATCTTCTACCGGCTCGTGGCCCGGGTGGCGCGGCGTATCAGCGAGCGCCTGCGGGTCGTCTCCCAGCAGCTGGCCGGCACCGATTCGCTGCAGGAACTCATGGAGGGCGTGCGCCTCGAGCACGATTCGCTGGGCGAGCGCGAGCTGCCCAACACGGTCTATTACGGGGTCCAGACCCAGCGCGCGGTGGAGAACTTCGCCATTTCCGGTGTGCGCCTGAAAAATTTTGACCACATGATCGAGGCCCTGGCTTTGGTGAAGAAAGCCGCCGCCCAGGCCAATGGCGAGCTGGGGGTGCTGGACGCCGACAAGATGAAGGCCATCGGCGCGGCCTGCGATGAGCTTCTGGAAGGCCAGCTGCACGACCAGTTCGTGGTGGACATGTTTCAGGGCGGGGCCGGGACCTCCACCAACATGAACGCCAACGAGGTGATCGCCAATCGCGGCCTGGAGATCATGGGTTACGAAAAGGGCCAATATGAGCACTTGCATCCCAACGATCACGTGAACTGCTCGCAGTCCACCAACGACGCCTATCCCACCGCGATCAAGCTGGCGGTGATTCTGTCCCTCAAGGATTTGTTGCGTGCCATGCTGGAACTCAAGAAAGCCCTGATGGCCAAGGGGGAAGCGTTTGCCGACGTGCTCAAGATGGGGCGCACCGAGAACCAGGACGCCGTGCCCATGACCCTGGGCCAGGAGTTCAGTGCCTATGCCGAGATGATCGAGAGCGGCATGGCGGCCCTGGAGCGCAACGTGGAAGAACTGCACCAGGTCAACATGGGCGCCACGGCCATCGGCACGGGGTTGAACTCGCCGCCGGGCTATGCGGACCTGGTGGCGAAGAAACTGGCCGCGGTCAGCGGCCTGCCGGTGGTGAAGGCCGAGAACCTGGTGGAGGCCACCCAGGACTGTGCGGCCTTTGCCCAGATGTCGGGAACCCTCAAACGGGCCGCCGTGCAGATCTCCAAGATCTGCAACGATCTGCGCTGGCTGTCCTCCGGCCCCCGCTGCGGGCTGAACGAGATCAACCTGCCGCCCCTGCAGCCGGGCTCCTCCATCATGCCGGGCAAGGTCAACCCGGTGGCACCGGAACTGGTCAACCAGGTCTGCTACCAGATCATCGGCTACGACGCCATCGTTTCGATGGCGGCCGAGGCCAGCGAACTGGAGCTCAACATGGCCGAACCGATCATCGCCTACGACCTGCTGCACGGAATGATGATCCTCAAGAACGCCTGCATCATGCTGACCAGCCGCTGCATCACCGGCATCACCGCCAACCGCGACGTCTGCCGGGGCTATGTCGAGCGCAGCATCGGCCTGGTAACGGCCTTGAATCCCGTTCTGGGATACGAGAAATCCGCGGCCATCGCCAAGGAGGCGCTCCAGACCGGCGGCAATGTCTACGATTTGGTGCTGGCGAAGGGCTGGCTCACCAATGAAGAGCTCGACGACTTGCTGCGACCGGAAAACATGACGGACCCGAGGGAGATCCCCACCTGATTGAAGGG
>CAYMAR010000537.1:0-1878 GCA_964388465.1 uncultured Desulfobacteraceae bacterium | reverse complement strand
ACAATGTGGGGATGACGGATCTGGCCCGCCAGCAGAATATCGATCCGGCCGCGCTTGAAATCAACGGGGTGCGTCGGCACTTTGAAAGCCGCCTGGTGGCGGATTCCGAAACGCAGGCCGTGGCCATCGTCCGCGACATCACGGTGCGCTTCAACGCTGCCGCCGAACGCGAGAAACTGGAAGAACGTCTGCGCCGCGCCCAGAAGATGGAGGCCATCGGAATGCTGGCCGGGGGTGTGGCCCACGATCTGAACAATGTTCTTTCGGGGTTGGTCAGCTACCCTGAAATTTTGTTGATGGACCTGCCGGCGGATCACCCCTTTCGCAGACCGATCCTGACCATCCAGAAATCCGGGGAAAAGGCCGCCCATATCGTTCAGGATTTGCTGACGCTGGCTCGCCGCGGGGTTCCCGTGGCCGAAGTGGTCAACCTCAACCAGTTGATCCGCGAGTTCCTGAATTCACCCGAACTCGAAAAGCTGCGGTCCTATTATGATGATTTCGACATCCGCCTCGAACTCGAAGATGAACTCCTCAACACCGTCGGATCGCCGATTCACCTTGCGAAAACGATCATGAATTTGGTTTCCAATGCGGTCGAGGCCCTGACCGGCGGTGGGACCATAGCGATTGCCACCGAGAACCGGTATGTCGACCGTCCGTTGCGGGGTTATGACGACATCGCGCCCGGTGACTATGTGGTCATGACGGTTGCGGACAATGGCGCCGGGATCTCCCCCGAGGACATCGATCGCATTTTCGAGCCGTTTTATACGAAGAAGGTCATGGGGCGCAGCGGCACGGGCCTGGGCATGGCCGTGGTCTGGGGAACGGTCAAGGATCACCGGGGCTATATCGAGGTTGAAAGCAAGGTGGCGCGGGGCACCAGGGTCACGGTCTATTTGCCTGCGAGCCGGCGCCGCACCGCTGAGCAGGCCGCCGCCAAGTCGATCGAACAATATGGGGGCCACGGCGAAACGATTCTGGTGGTGGACGATATCCCCGAACAACTCGAGATCGCTTCGCAGATTCTGGAAAGGCTGGGGTATCGGGTGGCGACCGCTGCCAGCGGCCTGGACGCCCTGGCCTATCTCGAAAAACATGCGGTGGCCCTCGTGATTCTGGACATGATCATGGACCCGGGCATCGACGGCCTTGAGACCTACCGGCGGATCAAGGCGATTTACCCGGACCAGAAAGCCGTCATTGCCAGCGGCTACTCGGAAACCGCAAGGGTGCATGAAGCCCAGTCGCTGGGCGCCGGTGCGTATATCAAAAAGCCTTATCTGCTGGAGAAGATCGGGATGGCGGTGCGCCAGGAATTGGACCGCTGAGCCGCTATCGGACTTGTTACCAAGCCTTCCGCGAGGAGAATTTATGAAAGCCGCCGTCATAAAAGCCTTTGGCGACATCGACCAGATCGGGATCGTCGATATCCCCCGGCCCGAGCCCCGGCCCGACGAGCTCCTGGTGCGGGTCAGGGCCGCTGCGGTCAACCCCAAGGACACCTTTATCCGCAAGGGGTACCTGAAAGCTTATACCGGCGAACAGTTTCCCATGCCGATGGGTTTCGACTTCGCCGGCGAGATTGCGGCCGTGGGCGCGGGCCCCGCGGACGCGATGGTGGGGACGGCCGTCTACGGGATGCTCGACGGCTGGGAGGGCCGAACCTGTGCGGAATACCTGGCGGTCAGGCCCGACCAGCTGGCGGCCATGCCGGCGGGCCTGTCTTTCGAGGAGGCGGCCGCCCTGCCCCTGGTCAGCTCGACGGCGCTTCAGGCCCTGCGTGACCAGGCCGGGATTCAGCCCGGTTTCGCGGTGTGCGTCAACGGCGCCGCCGGCGGGGTGGGTCCGCGGCCGTTCGCATCGCCACCATCT
>CAYMAR010000536.1:0-1883 GCA_964388465.1 uncultured Desulfobacteraceae bacterium | reverse complement strand
ATCGGACCATCTTGAACCGCCGTCTTTATTTCCGGGCAAAAGGTCTTATGCTTGTGGATACTTTAAATTCAACCATTTCCAAGGAGGGACCCATGGCCCAAGTAACGTTGAAAGGCAACCCGGTGCAGACCATCGGCGATTTGCCGGCCGTCGGCGAAAGCGCCCCCGGCTTCACTCTCGTGGACAAGGAACTGAATGAAATCTCCCTGGCGGACTACGCCGGGAAAAAAGTGGTCCTCAACATCTTCCCCAGCGTCGACACCCCCACCTGTGCCATGTCGGTGCGGCGCTTCAACGCCGAAATCGAAAAAACGGGCAACGCGGTGGCCGTCTGCGCCTCGATGGACCTGCCCTTTGCCCACGCCCGCTTTTGCGGCGCCGAGGGTCTTGAAAAAGTGGTTTCGGCCTCGGCCTTCCGCAACACCGAATTCGGTGAGCACTACGGCGTGCGCATCACCGACGGTCCCCTTGCGGGCCTCTTCGCGCGGGCCGTGGTGGTCGTGGATGAAAACGGCCGTGTGACCTACACTCAACTCGTCCCCGAGATCGCCGATGAACCCGACTACGAGACCGCGCTGAAGGCGCTGCAGGGATAGGGCTCACGCCCTGACGCCATGTATTTAGCCGCCATCCCTGAAAAGCGCTGGTACCACTTTTTTATCCGCGAATCCTTCTGGGACCGGGATTGCTACCGCAGTCGCGACCTGGTCGATCTGGGTTGCGACCCGGGCGAGTACATCGTCTACCCGGGAGGGCGATCATTCTATGTCGATCCCGAGCTGGAAGACATCATTCTGGAGCAAGGGGGCGCCTTCGACGCCGACGAGCTGGAAGATTTGTTCTGGCCGTTCGTGGATGAAGATGTCCGCTATGCCGTCGGGTCGTTCCGGCAGCGGCGAGAGCCCCCCCAGCGGGAAGTCGATGCCGACAAGCGCCGGCGCTTGCATTCGTTCGACAAGCGCCGGGTGCATTTCCTGCGCTTCGGCCGTATGGACCAGGGGTATATCGGCCGGGTGCCCGCCAAGATCTTTCGCCCGGTGCGCGACCGCTCGCGCGATGAAATCGAGCAGTATTTCCTGCAGGCCGAGCGCATCCTCAAGCCCCACGAACGCAAGGCCTACGTCTACGTGATCTTCGACCTGCAGCGCTTTTTCAGCGAACTGTGCGCCAAGACCATGCCCCAGGGCCTGAACCAGGAAGCTGTGGACAACTATTTCGTGCAGGAGCTCTGCCGCCTCAACCGCGACGAGGTCTTCTGGGCCGGTATGCCGCGGCGCGATCATCTCCAGGACTACCTCGTGCGCTACCTGCTCATGTACTTCGACCTGGATTACGGAAACAGCCACTTCCTTGAAAACCTCATCAACCAGTTCCGCAATGCCCACCGCCGCCACCGCTGGCCAAAACCCAAACGCATGCCGCTCAACGAGGCCGGCCAGGTCTTTGGACTCGACAATGAAGAACTCAACCGCCTGAGCCGTCGTCAGGTGACCCGCCTGTTCCGGCGCCGGGCGTTGAAATGCCATCCGGACCAGGGCGGTCGCCCCACGGAGTTCATCCGCCTTTCGGAGGCCTACAAGGCCATCATGCAGACGAAGAAGCGTCAAGCTCAAAGCTGAAAGCGACTGCGGGTTGCTGCGCAACCAGCAAAGCCTTTGGCTTTCGTTTGAGGTTGGAGGCTTTGCCTGCGGCAAAGTGAGGCAACAGATTTTTTACGGTATGGCATTTTCCTCTAACCTAATTTGGCCGAAGGCCAAGCCTACCTCGACCGCAGGTCGTGCCTATCGCGGGCCGAAAGCCCTGGTTTGAGGTTGGAGGAAACAGGCGCTTCGCACCGCTGTAGATGCAGTTGCCTTACTTGCCCGGAGAGCAAGCCTCCAACC
>CAYMAR010000535.1:0-1886 GCA_964388465.1 uncultured Desulfobacteraceae bacterium | reverse complement strand
TGGTGGCGGATCAGCCCAACTTCTCCTTCGCCGAAGATCGCAGCCAATCCAGCCAGCCCTCGAACCCCTCCTCCGTCTTGGCCGACGTCTCGAACACCGGCATCCCCGGGTGGATCTGCCGGATGTTGTCGGCCGCCAGCTTGACGTCGTAGCCCTCCAGGTAGGGTAGCAGGTCGATCTTGTTCAGAAGGGCGGCATCGCATTCGCGGAACATGAGCGGGTACTTCAAGGGCTTGTCCTCGCCTTCGGTGACGCTGAGGATCACCGCGCGCTTGTCCTCGCCGATGTCGAACTCCGCCGGGCAGACCAGGTTGCCGATATTCTCCACGATCAGAACGTCGATGGACGCCAGGTCGAGGCCGGCAAGGGCCTTTTCGATCACGTGGGCGGCCAGGTGGCAGTCCCCGCCGAACTCGTCCGTGTTGATCTGGACCACGGGCGCGCCGCTGGCGGCCAGCCGGTCGGCATCCTGAGTGGTGCAGATATCGCCGACGATCACGGCGCAGCGGTAGTCTTGCATGAGGTGCCGCAGGGTCTTTTCGAGCGTGGTGGTCTTGCCCGAACCGGGCGAACTCATGAGATTCAGCACGAATATTTGATGCGCGGCAAACCGATCGCGGTTGGCCTGGGCCATGCGCTCGTTGGCATCCAGTACCCGGCGCACCACCTTGATCTCCCGCGTCCCGCTGACGCGGGTCTCCACCGGCCCGTCGCCGGGATGCGGATGGTGATGGTCGCGGCCGTCCTCGTGGTGTCGGGCTTTCATTCGGTTGATTCCGTCCAGTAGCATTTTACGCGTCCTCTTCCGCCAGTTCTAATGATTCGATGTCGAGCTCCCGGCCGGAGAGCAGGGTGATCTCCCCGCTTTCGCAGGCCGGGCAGGCAAAGGCCGGCTGATCGATGGTCCATTCGTGCCGGCAGGCATTGCAGCGGGCCCGGACCGGCACCTCCTCGATATGGAGCTCGGCGCCCGCCAGGGGAGTATCCCGGGCCACGACCTCGAAGCAGAACCTGAGGCTGTCGGCCACGATGGCCGAGAGCTTGCCCACCTTGAGGTTCACCCGGGCCACGCGGGCACCGGCCATGTCGGCCGGAATCGAGGCCTGGGCGATCTCGATGATCTGCATGGCCACACCCATTTCGTGCATATCACATTCCTCTGATCCAATGGCTCGCCAAGCTGAAAAACCCGCCCATAATGCGCAAAACCACCCGCGATGGCAAGGATTTTTTCCGGACAGGCAAGCGGTCCGTTCCAAAGCCCGGGAACCGGCCCAAACCAAAACAGGTGCTCACCGCCCGGCGCCATCCATATGGATGTGGGGCGGCAACCACCTGTTGCGATCTTGTGATCATCGATGGGTAATCACAAGCGGTAGATTTCGGCTCCGGGCAAGGCTGCAGCCTCTTGTTCACCGCAGGCGTTTTCCAGGGAGCTTAAAAGCAAGCCTCGGGTCGTCAGGCAAGGCGCGGTTCGAAGCGGGACGCGCAGCAACCATTCGGGTTGTGAGCACGCCCGCAAGAACCGTAACGCAGCATGGCGGCCTTAGGCGCCGCCTTTCAGCTTCCTGGCGGCTACGTCGAGGATGCCCAATGGGCGCGAACGCCGCCCGGGGCCGGAAGATGCCGTTTGTGTTTACCCATCAGAAGACGGACGCGCAAAGCGCGCCCAATCCCCCCAAATTCTCGCAGACGTGCACGCCCACGGTCCGCATGGCCGCCAGCTTGGCGTCGGCCGTGCCGCTGCTGCCGCTGATGATCGCGCCGGCATGGCCCATGCGACGGCCGGGGGGCGCCGTGAGACCGGCGATGAAGCCCACCACCGGTTTGGTGACCTTGGCCTTGATGTAGTCGCAGGCGTCCTCTTCGGCCGAGCCCCCGATCTC
>CAYMAR010000534.1:0-1915 GCA_964388465.1 uncultured Desulfobacteraceae bacterium | reverse complement strand
CGAGGCGAACGGGGAAAAAACCGTCGGAGAAAACGATTGGAAGCGGATAAGGTTTCAGATGGAAACGAATCGTACGAATATACACCTGCTCCACACCAAACTTCACCGACCTGCGTTGCCTCGCGATCATGTCCAGCGGCCCCGGCTGCTGGCTCAACTTGACCAAAGCTCCGGCCACCCGGCGATCCTGGTTTCCACTCCGGCCGGGTACGGGAAAAGCACGCTGGTCAGTTCCTGGATAGAGCAGGGCGACAGGCCGGGGGCCTGGCTGTCACTTGATGATAGAGATGACAACCTGCGTCAGTTTCTGACCTATATGGTCGCCGCCGTCCACACGATTTTCCCCGCAGCGATGCGTGACATACAAACCCTGATCCAGTCCTCCAGCCTGCCGCCGGCAGCCGTCCTCGCCCGAACCCTGATCAACGATCTGGACCGAATCGAACAGGAGTTCATCGTCGTACTGGACGATATTCACAAAATCAGCGGTAGGGAGCCTACCGATATTCTGGAAAACGTTCTGCGGCACCCCCCCCGGTCGATGCAGATGGTTTTGATCGGAAGGCGGGACCCGTTGTTATCCATCGCCGCATTGCGGGCCAAGGGGATGCTTACCGAACTGCGCATGCAGAACCTGCGTTTTTCGATGGATGAGGCCGCGTCTTTCATAAATAATGCCATGGGGCGGGCCGTTGGTGATCCCACCATCACGGCACTGGCCCAAAAGGCCGAAGGCTGGGTAACCGGACTGCGCCTGGGGGTCCTGGCAATGCGCGGGATGGCGTCCCCCGGAGTGGGTCTGCGTCAGCTCAAGGGTACAACGCGCTATGTCGTCGACTACCTGGCCAGCGAAGTGTTGGAACACCAGACGGACGAGTTCCGTCATTTACTGCTGGTCACCTCGATTCTCGACCGATTCTGCGCACCGCTGTGCACCGCGCTGTGCGATCCCGAGTGCGCGCCGGGCGGGCGCAAGATTGACGGCTCCGCGTTTTTAACCCAGGCTCAAAATGAAAACCTGTTTCTAATCGCCCTGGACCCGGAAAACCGGTGGTTTCGCTACCACCACCTGTTTCAGCAACTGCTGCAGCGTCAGCTGCAGCAGTTCTGCACCCCCGCGGAGATCGCCGCCCTGCACGCCCGGGCCAGCGAATGGTTCGAGGGCCAGGGACTGGTCGAAGAAGCGCTTCACCATGCCCTCATCTCAGGAGAGATTGAACGCGCCATGCAGATCATTCAACGTTATCGGCATGATGCAGTTAACAACGACCAGTGGTACCTGCTCGAAAGATGGCTTTCGCTCATACCGGAGGCCGCCGTGCAGCAGGACGCCGATTTGTCAATGGCCCGGGTCTGGGTTCACCTGATCCATTATCGGTTCGAGGCGGCAATGACGATGGCAGATCACATCGAAGCACTGATTGCCGACATCCCTGGCCGGGAAGCGCTGCGTGGCGAGATTGCTTTTTGCCGCGGGTATAGCCTGTTTTTCCTGGGAGATGGAACGCGCGCGCTGAAATTCATCTCCCAGGCGCTGCGCCGGATTCCCCATTCGTACCAGGAGGCCCGGGCCCAGGCCGAGATCATCTACGCGCTGTCGAGCCAGATGGTGGGCAGGAAGGCGCAGGCCCTTGACTTCCTGAATGACCTGCTCGCGAATCACGACTCGCCGCAAGTCCTTCGAAAGTCGCGGCTGCTGATCACCTACGTGTTTGTACACGTCATTGCCGGCGATCTGGGCCAGGCCATGGCGGCCAACCGGCGACTGTGGCAAGTGGTCAAAGACGGAAGATATGCCTATATCTGGACGTGGTGCGCTCACATGCAGGGGCTCATTCACCTGTACCGCGGCGAGTGGGAGGCGGCCGTCGAGCACCTGGAGCGTGCCGTGGACAAGCGCTACATCCATCACAAG
>CAYMAR010000533.1:0-1920 GCA_964388465.1 uncultured Desulfobacteraceae bacterium | reverse complement strand
TATGATTTGCCGGCCCGCGCCGACTGGGGACAAAATTGGCGGGCTGCTGGAGGGCGACGCCGTTGTCTTCGGCGTGGTTGCGGAATTCGAAGCCTGGCTCTC
This sequence comes from uncultured Desulfobacteraceae bacterium, assembly GCA_964388465.1. GTDB lineage: Bacteria > Desulfobacterota > Desulfobacteria > Desulfobacterales > UBA5852 > JABZFP01. The sequence continues at coordinate 1,818 of CAYMAR010000533.1, read as the reverse complement.
GGAAAACGACCGGGCGGGATCTCGGTATTAACTTATCTCGGGGGCGTGTCCGCCGCAGCCAATTGATCCGGTTTCCATGCCGACAGGCGCCGAAATCACCCGTCAAAGAGTGCGTCCTACATCTGCCGCCCGAAATGAGCACCCCTCTTGGCATAGGCCGGCGTGCGCGGGGCGGTGCGGCAGGCCGTTCGAACGGCGGCATATTGGTCCAGCGCGATGGCCAGCGCGCGATCGTGGCCGTAGATGTCTTCACGAAAATGGTTACGGCCCTCCGCATCCACCCAGGCCGTCAGGTAGACCAGATAGACGGGCATGGGCTCGTCCAAGACGACGACCTGGCGCTGATTGGAGTCCACGGCCCGCGCCAGCCGCTCCTGATCCCACCCCTGCGGTTGCAGAAGAACGGATACGAGTGCCAACGGATCTTCGACACGCACACAGCCCGAAGAAAACGATCGGATCGATTTCTCGAAGAGCCCCTTGGCGGGCGTGTCGTGGAGATAGACGCTCCTATCGTTGGGAAACATGAACTTTACCCGCCCCAGGGCATTGCGGCCGGCAGGCTCCTGGCGCAGCCGAAAACGGAAATTGTCTGCGCTCACGGCCGCCCAGTCGATGGCGGCGGGGTTCAGCTCGCGCGCGTGCGGCGCCCAGCTGTCGAAAACACGAAAATCCTGACGGACAAGAAAATCCGGATTGGCCTTGATTTTGGGGAGCAGATCCTTGCGGGCAATCTTGTGGGGCACATGCCAGTAGGGATTGATTTCGAGATAGGTGATCCGGCTGACCAGAAGCGGTGTGGGCCGGCTTTTGCGCCCCACGACGGTGCGCATGGTGCTGACCACCCGCCCCCCTTCGACCACCTCCATCTGGAAGGCGGGAATGTTGACCATGAGATAACGCGCCCCCATGCCGGCCGGCAGGCCGCGCCAGCGCTCAAGACTCAGCTGGATCTGCTGGATACGCGCACGCACCGGGATATTCAGGGCGGCCAGGGTGTGCTCACCCGCGATCCCGTCCGGTACCAGACCATGGCGACGCTGGAACCGGGCCACCGCCGCTGCAAGATTCGCTCCGAAGCAAGCGCCGGTGTCATCCCCTTGGCGGTGATAATCACCGGAGACTTCCAGGCGCCGCTTCAGCGGGTCGACCCGCGCGCTGCAATCTCCGATTTGGAGTTTGGGTCCCGCGTCGATGGCAGGCCAGCCGCCCTCGCGGTGAATTTTTCGATAGCGGCCCAGGCTTTGCCGGAGGGCGCGGTAACCGTCATGCCGGGGTCCAAGATTCGCCAGATATTCCGGCAGGCTCCCGCGTTTGAGGGATTCCGCCAGTTCGATCGCCAGACCGCCGATGGCGGGCTTCACCATCGGCAGGCCGAAATTGTTGAGGCCGGGATCCGTACGACCCGCCATCACATGCCAGGCGTAGCGCAGCACCGTCTCGGTAACGATCAAATCGAGTCTGATCTGCTGGCCTTCAAATTCCCTCCCGAGCACCACGGGTCTGGAGACCGTACCGTCTAAAAGGTTTTCCAGCCAGGGATTGCGGTAGTCGGCGTAGTGCAGGCCCTGATCGGCGGCCTGGTAGACGGTGGATAGGGCCATGGCCCCCTCCGGCCGCAAACCATAACGATCCACCCAGGCCGGTTGGAAATCCCGTGCCTGGTAAAATCGAACCATGGCGGCATCGACCGCGACCCCGGGATCCTCGCAGTGCGCGGCATCTTCGGCAATGATCGTGTGCAACCGCTGGCGCAACTCATTCGCCGCGGCCACCGGCCACGCCTCGGCGGTTGCCACAGAGGGCAGACCGGCCACG
>CAYMAR010000532.1:0-1957 GCA_964388465.1 uncultured Desulfobacteraceae bacterium | reverse complement strand
GATATGGACCCCAAACAGGCATACGCCCTGCGCAACCCGGCCATTTTTCCCGTGGACGTCAACGCGGCCGACCGCGAGCTGATTCTGCGGGTGCCCGGCATCGGGCTAAGATCGGCGCAACGCATCGTATCCCTGCGGCGGGGCGGCCGCATCCGCCTGGAGCACCTGCGACAAATGGGCGTGGCCCTCAACCGCGCGCGGCCCTTCATCCACTGCGACGGCATGCCGAAGCCGCATTGGCGAGGCGCTGAAATAAGGCCGCGCGGTGGCGTCGGTCTCCGAACGGCGACGTCCAGAGACGCGCTGGCGCCCCTGGTATTTGAGTGCGAAGACAGCTTTGACGGCCTGCTGAGCGCCATCTATGCGGCCTATCAACGCCGGCGCCACCCCGGCCTCGCGATGCCCGATGCCATTGTGCCGGCGGGAAGGCGGCAGGTGGACCTGTTCGAACAGCGGGAGGTTATCGCGACGACTCGCCGTTCGGCCCAGCGGGTGTGGCAAGGGCTGAAGCGGCGACTTGGCGGCAAGACCCGCCAGCGGTTCTATCGGGCATATCTGTCCGGCGCTCCGGGCGTGGAAACCGCCCTCTACCAATATGTGCGCGATGCGGTTTCCAATGGACGCCAGGCGACGGATATCGGCAACCGCCTGACCGTCCATGGACTGGCGCAGAAAGTGGGCCGTGAAGCGCACCGCATCAAAGGCTTTGTGCGTTTCGAGAAGGATGCGGAGGGCGGATATGTGGCCCGCATCGCACCGCGGTATGATGTCCTGCCCCTGGTTCGGCGCCATTTTGAAAAGCGTTATGGGGATCAACGCTGGATTATTTACGACACTCGGCGCCACTACGGCCTGTGTTTCGACGGCCGCGTCTCCCGGCGGATCCGCATCGACCCCGACGACCTGCGGCGGCTAGCGGCGCCGCTTTCAGCCGAGGAGCAGGACTGCCAGCAACTGTGGCAACGCTACTACAACGCCGCCAACATCACCGCTCGGCGCAACCCCGCGCTGCACCGCCGACAGCTGCCGCGCCGCTTCTGGCCGTATCTGACCGAGAAGCAGGCGTAGGCGAGCTGCGCCCCCGAAACCGCTCTGCAGCCCCGCGTCACCTGTCCAGCGTTCGCCTGGCGGTTACTGGTTTCCGAATGAGCTCGGCCGGTACAGGTTGATGAACCCGTAAAAAGTGGCCCCGACACATTTGTCTTTCGGTCACGGATCTTTTCGAAATCATCCGCGTGGCAAGGTTAGATTTTGGTTAGCGATTTCAGTTCAGGAAGCCAAGACTGATAATATCATGTTGGCCCAGCTTGCGTCAGACCCGCTGCCGATTAGGTGGGGCGTCGGGCAATGGCGAGCATATCGATCCGGAATTTGGTCAGGTCAAAGGAGCCGATAATGAATCAAGTCGAGGCGATGAGCTGGGAGCGGATCATTTCCCTCACAGAGTATGCCTTTCAGCCTATCGTTAATATCCACACCGGAATGGTTTACGGCTACGAAGCCCTTATCCGCAAGGTCGACGCTGCCGGTTTCGACAGCATCGACGCCTTTTTCGATGCGGCGGAGCAAGAAGGTATTCTGGGGGGGCTGCATCACATGCTCTTCAAAATGGCTGCCGCGAAATTCACCCAATTGCCCTGGCACACTGAAGCCCGTCTGTTTTTCAATCTGGACAGCCGCCTATTCGGGTCCAGCCATGCCGAACAGCCGATCCTCCCACCCCCTCAGGACGAAACCAGGGATCTGAGAAGCAGCGCATGCCTGGAAATCTCCGAACGACATGAAATTTTCAATACAGTGCTCCTCTCCGACCACCTGGAACGCCTGCGCAAAGAGGATTTTCGCATCGCTGTAGACGATTTTGGTGCCGGTTTCTCCAGCCTAAAGCTCCTCTATTATATCCGGCCGGAGTATATCAAGATTGACCGGTTTTACATCAAAGACATTGAAAAGGACA
>CAYMAR010000531.1:0-1958 GCA_964388465.1 uncultured Desulfobacteraceae bacterium | reverse complement strand
TGGGTGATGAAAACTTCGCCCGGCACTTGGCCGAGGAAATGGTGGTACGCACCAAGCCCCATGAAGCCATCCCCGAGGTCTACGCCCGCTATCGAACGGTCGTGCGCGACGGTATCGCGTTCTTCCTTTCGCATGCCAGTCGTAAGCGGCTGATCGAACTGGCGCTCGATCAATCGAGCCTCGATCCTGATACGGACGTCCAAAAACGGCTCGTCGCGTTGGCCAAGCGATTTGCCACCCTCCATAAGCTCGGTCAGCTCATTGCCCGCAACCCCAACATCGATCCGGCGGTCAGAAAATGGCTGATCCATCTGGAAAATGGCGCTTACGGTACGCCCCATGACAAGATTGCGGCCCAGATCGCGCACGAGCTGGAAAAGACCGGTGGCCGGGCGCAGGTGGAAATCCACCCCTTCACCCACGCCGAAGCCAGTGTCGCCGCCGTGGTGCGCTTCGATTGGTATCCGCCCTCAACCCGCAAACGTGTTCAGGGGGTCTTTAAGATCCTGAAGCCGGGAATACGCCGACAGCTCCAGGAGGAACTGCAAATTTTGGAAAAAACGGCCGCCTTTTTCGAAACCCACCGCCGCCGCTATCCGTTCAAGGATTTTAAGTTCCTGGCGGTATTCCAGGAAGTGCGGGAGATGCTGGTCAACGAGATCGATCTGGCGGCCGAGCAGACCTATCTGGAGGAGGCGGCCGGTTTTTGGGGTGGCATGGATCTAATCCGCATCCCTGCGCTACTGCCCTTCAGCAGCACGGCCATGACTGCCATGACCTATCTGCAAGGCCCCAAGCTCACCGATGCCGAACTGGGCCGGGAGCAGCGCCGGCGCCTCGCCGGCGCCCTCTTCGAAGCCCTCGTCTGCCGGCCGCTTTTCGGACGACAGGCCAAGAGCCTGTTCCACGGTGATCCCCATGCCGGCAATATCCTGGCCGTTGAAGATCCGACCACAGGTCGCCTGCAAATCGGCCTGCTGGATTGGACCCTGGCCGGTCACCTGACCCGAAGCGACCGCGTCAAGACCACCCAATTGATACAAGCCGTGATCAAACGAGATCTTAGCGGCATTCGCCGGGTGATCAAATCCCTGGCCATCGACGGATCCTGGGAAAATCCCGGACAGCGACGACGGTTTCGGCGGGTCGTTCTGGATTTAATCCATTCCTCCACATTCGAACAATTGAGCCACATCCGCAAGACGTTCAAGCTTCTGGAAGAGCTGGCCTACGAGGGATTTGTCTTCCCGGCCGATTTGATGCTTTTCCGTAAAGCGATTTTTTCCCTGGAGGGGGTTATCAACGATCTATGCCCCGGGTTTGACATGGATGCGGCCGTTATGCGTCATATGATGGCCCTTATAAGCCAGGAATTTCCAGCACGGATCGGCAACCTTTTCTTTCCTCTGGCGGACAGGTCGGAGAACTACCCCAGCCTGATCTCCAATACCGAGCTGCAGTCCCTCATGGTTCACCAGTATATCGAGGCCGTGGGCAGCAGCTACCGCCGTTTCGCTGACTACTTGTGGGCTTGGAGCGGACGGCCCCCCCAGTCGTCTTAGGCGTCCGGCCAATCCTTCCGACGTGTCGGCGAACGAGCCCGAGGCGCCCAATGGTACGAGGCCTAACCTGAACATTGCATGAATTTTTTTCTTCGTGTTGAATCATTAAATGCAAAATCGAAGCTTTGGATCTAAGTTTGGCAATAGCCACCGTGGCACAATCGGCACCCCGATGCTGTACCGCGAATCGTAACCCATATTTCGCCATGTGTGGGCGCTCCCTGAGGTGTCCATTGGCTTTGTTACCGAAGGCTTGCAGTAAAAGTCTACGGCGTCACCCGTAATGCCTCGCCAATGAAACCTTCAGAGGCGTCCAATATCCAGGCTAAAGCACTATTCGCAATGCCCTGGTCACATCCCTATTGAACCTCGCCCTGACCCGATCAGTGCGCATGC
>CAYMAR010000530.1:0-1972 GCA_964388465.1 uncultured Desulfobacteraceae bacterium | reverse complement strand
ACCTTCACCATTTATCTGCCGGCAACCGCAAAGGTTCCCCTTCGGCATCAACGTCCAACACTCCAGGCGCTGAAGGGTCATGAAACGATTTTGCTCGTGGATGACGAGGATGAAATCCTCAAGGTTGGACGCCTGATGCTGCTGAAGCTTGGCTATCGTATTCTGCTGGCCGCCGGCGGCCGGGAAGCCCTGGACGTCTATCGCCGCAAGCAAAGCGAAATCGACTTGGTGATTCTCGACATGATCATGCCCGGTATGAGCGGCAGCGATACGTTCGACCAACTGCGCACGATGAACCCGGACGTCAAAGTCTTGTTGGCCAGCGGCTACAGCCTCAATCAGCGGGCCAGCCTGATCCTGGCGCGCGGATGTGACGGCTTCCTCCAGAAACCCTTCGATCTTCCGGTCCTGTCCCAGAAACTGCGCGGCCTTCTGGACCCGCCGAGCGGCCTCCTGGACGCCAAGCGGGATTGAATTCCGCCGTCGGAATTTAAGGTGTCTCATGAACGGTTCCTGCAGGTGGCGTTTGCCTTCTGATCCCAAATCGGTAAAATACGCAGCGGTTATGCTGAAACCCCATTCGAAAGGTGACGCACATGAACAGCTATGATGTCGTGGTGGTGGGATCCGGCTCCGGCGGACAGACCGCAGCCTATACGCTGTGTGAATACGGTCTCAAGGTGGCCGTCGTGGAGAACAGCCCGACTCCCGGGGGGATCTGCGCCCTGGCTGGTTGCCAGGCCAAGAAGTATTTTTACGAGGCCACCGAGACCGTGGCCCGCTCCCGCCACCTAACGGGCAAGGGCATCGACCGGCCCGCCCGGGCGGATTGGGCGGCGGTGCTGGCGCAAAAGAACGCCTTTACCGATCCGATCCCGGCGGGCGCCCGCAAGGGGCTCGAGGGCGCGGGAATTGATTTCATCGACGGGGCGGCTGTTTTTCGAGATCCGGAAACCCTGATGGCCGGGGATCATCAACTCACGGCGCGCTTTTTTATTCTGGCGACCGGGGCCCGCCCCATGCCGCTGTCGTTTCCGGGCGCCGACCAGTTGGCGACCAGCACCGAATTCCTGGCGCGCGACCACCTGCCGCCCCGTGTGGTCTTTGTGGGCGGCGGTTTCATTTCCTTCGAGTTCGCCCATTTTGCCGCCCGCCTGGGGCCGGCCGAGGCCACCACCATTTTGGAGGTGGCCCCGCGCCCGCTGGGGCCGTTTGACAGTGAGATGGTTGACCTGCTGGTGGCCGCCTCCCAGGCCGAGGGGATCGACGTCCACACCGGTGTGACCATCGAAGCGGTGGAAAAAAACGGGAAGGGCTGGGTGGTCAGGACCGCTGGGGCCGACTACGATGCCGATCTCGTGGTCCACGGGGCGGGGCGGGTGGCCGCGCTCGACGATCTCAATCTCGAAGCCGGGGAGGTGGCTTTCACCCGAAGGGGCATCACCGTCGATGCGGCCATGCGCACCTCCAACCCGCGGGTGTTTGCTGTGGGGGATTGCGCCGCCACGCTCCAATTGGCCCGGGTGGCGGACTACGAGGGCTACGTGGCCGCCAAGAACATCCTGGCCGCCGTCGAGGGCGGGGCCGAAGCCAGCATCGACCACCATACCGTGCCCACGGTGCTGTTCACCTATCCCCAGTATGCCATGGTGGGGGCCACCGAGGATGCGCTGCGGTCCGACGGGGTGCGTTACTACAAAAATAGCGACAGGCAGGTCGGCTGGCCGACCTACAAGCGGGTGGGGCTCGGGCATGCGGCCTTCAAGGTCATGGTGGACGAAGACAACCACATCCTGGGGGCGCATGTCATTTCGGACAACGCTTCCGGTCTGATCAACACCTTCAAACAGGCCATGATCGACGGCCGCACGGCCGACAAGCTCTTCTGGGACAACGTGATGAGCCCGTACCCGTCGCGGGAGAGCGACATCATCTACATGCTCAAACCCTTTTTCGAGGACGATTTGCTGGA
>CAYMAR010000529.1:0-1979 GCA_964388465.1 uncultured Desulfobacteraceae bacterium | reverse complement strand
AGGGCGGCCAGGGGGGCAAGAGCCCTTCGGGCGGGGGGCAGGGAGGCGACTACGGCCAGCCCAGCTATCCTGAAAACGAGGATGACATCCCGTTCTGACCGGTCGCGGCGATGCGATCGACGCCATCCACCGGCCGTATCTAAGGTGCCATGTTCGGCCTCGCCCGCCGAGCGGCATGCGGGGCCGGTCGTCTTTTCAGGGGAGAAACGGTCTGTCCGTGGGATGGCGCTGATCCACAAAAGAAAACCCCGGCGGTTCGCCGGGGTCTAATGAATCCGATGATGCGTCCAGCGGGTGGCCGGGAGCATTCCCGCCGCCCGCAGCTGATCGGGCCGCGCGTCAGTCTTTCTTGTCTTCTTCGATCTTGTCGGCCTCTTTCTTGTCCTCGTCGGCGGTGGCGGATTTGAAGCTCTTGATGGCTTTGCCCATGCCGGCGCCGATTTCCGGCAATTTCCCCGCCCCAAAAATAATCAATATGATGACCAATATGATGATCAGTTCCGGCATTCCAATTCCGAACATTCGACTTTCCTCCTAATCCGACGGGGTGTTTTTGATCTCTTCGAGCAAGCGGGTGAAGCTTTTGGACCGGAAATGCCGGTCGAGGGCAGCCCGGTGGTTGATCCAGGTCGCCCACATCTCCAGCCAGGCCTCGTCGCGCCAGTACAGTTCCTGGTCGCCGCGGCCCTGCATTCGCTCGATATAATCGACGAACTCCTCGGCGCAATCCTCGCAGAACCGATAGGGAATGCGCCGATCCTGAACCTCGCTGGACTGGCAACTGCACCCCGTCGCCGTGGGGGCGCTGCAGCGTTCGCAGACCGCTGCGCAGCCGGCGCGCATGTACATCTGCTGGACCGCCAGGCGCTTGCGCTTGTCGCGCGAAGCGGACTGTTTATCCTTGGCCTGCGCCAATTTGTCGCATATGGATATAATATCTGCCACGGCAAGTCAAAGCGCTTTAACGGTTGATTGAAAATAAACAAAGATACCACCGCGTATTCGCGGGTGTCAATCTGAACTATTGGGCGTAACGGCCCCGGCTTGCAGATAAAAGGCGACCATGTTAGTTGACCCATTTTTAAGGTAAACTCTAAAAACGAGGTGACAATGCCTGAATTCAATCCCGAATTGCGACCGCTGCTCATCGGCAGCCTGCCGGTGGCCGATCACAACGAAGCCCTGGATATGGTGCTGGCGGCCACACCCGAGATCCCTCTCTGGGTCCAGCTGCCTGTTTTCCGGGAAGAAGGCATGGTGCCGCAGTTCATGCCCGGCATGCCGGGGCTGGTCAGGGAGGAGGACCGCTGGCGGGTGGACAGCGCGAGCGATGTCTTCGAGACGGCGTTGACCGCCTTCTATGAGGACTATCTTCAGGCGGTCGAGAACGAGGCCGTTCTGCTGGAATCGCGCTTCGCCCTCGGCCCCGACGTGGCCCGCGGGTTTCATGTCTTCATGTCGCGGCTGGCCCGGGAGAAACCATCGCTGCGGGCCGTAAAAGGCCAGGTGACCGGCCCGGTCACATTCGGCCTGGGGTTGAAGGACCAGCAGGACCGGCCGGTGTTCTACGATCTGCACACCCGCGATGCGGCCGTCAAACTGCTTTCCCTGAAGGCGGCCTGGCAGGTCACGCGTCTTAAGACCCTCGGGGTTCCGGTGATCGTATTCGTGGACGAACCGGCACTGGCCGGCTACGGCTCCTCCGAATTGATCAGCCTGTCGGGCGAGGAAATCACGGCCGCCCTGGAGGAGGTCTTCGGGGCCATCCACAATGCCGGCGGGTTGGCCGGGATCCACGTGTGCGCCAACACGGACTGGGGGCTTGTGCTGAGCACGGGCGTGGACGTGGTCAACTTCGATGCCTACGGCTATGCCGAGCGCTTTCTGCTCTACGCCGACGCGGTGAAAGCCTTCCTGGCGCGGGGGGGGCTGGTGGCCTGGGGCATCGTTCCCACCGGCCCGGCCGACGTGATCGAGAA
>CAYMAR010000528.1:0-1982 GCA_964388465.1 uncultured Desulfobacteraceae bacterium | reverse complement strand
CGGCAATCACGGCGATCCGGTAGCGGGGATAGGGCACGCCTGGAATCAGTTCGATGCTCCCGGCGAGCCAGGCGGGCACGTCCATGAACAGCGGCTGGCGGCCCCAGACGATGCGCGTCAACTCGTTGAAGAACATGATCAGCCCGAAGGTGGCCAGTACCTGGTCGAGATGGTCCCTTTCGTAAAGTCGCCGCAGCACCAGGACTTCCACCACCATGCCCGCCAGGGCCGCCGCCGGCAGGGCTACCAGGCACCCCAGAACGAAGGAGCCTGTGTGCGCAGTCACCGTGGCGCCTACGTAGGCGCCGATCATGTAGAACGACCCGTGCGCCAGATTGATCACCTGCATGATCCCGAAAACCAGGGTCAGCCCGGCGGACATCAGAAACAGCATGATCCCCAGCTGCAGCCCGTTCAATACCTGTTCAATGAATAGAAGCATTGAATCAAAACCGTCTTGTGCCCGATTCAGAAAAGAGGATTTTTGCCCCTGATCAAGGCCGCACAAGGGTTTGCGGTGAGGCGTACAATTGTACGCCGCAACCGCTAAACCCGCGGAGAACGCCGATCAGGGGTAAAAAAACCTTTTCTGGACGGGCACTATTTCATTTGGCAGTCTTTGACGTAAACGTTGCTGTGATCCGTAAATACCGCCTCGAGCGTCTTGTTGGTGTACTTGCCGTCCGCGTCCTTGATCACCTCGCGAATATAGAGATCCTGCACCGGGTGCTGGTTGGGCGCGAAGGCGAACTTGCCGCGCACGGTCGGGAAGTCGGCCTTGCGGATGGCCCCGCGCAGCGCGTCGAGCTTGGAGACGTCGCCGCCCACCGCTTTCAGGGCGCTGCCCAGGAGACGTGCGGCATCGTAACCCTGGCTGGCGTAGAGCGTGGGCGTGCGGCCGTAGGCCTGGCGGAAGGCTGCCACGAACTGGCGATTGGCCGGGTTGTCCAGGTCGTGACTCCACTGGGAGCCGTTCTTCACCCCGAGGGCCGCGTCCTTGACCGCCTGCAGCAGGCGCTCGTCGAAGGAAAAGGCCGGTCCGAAGACCGGGATGGACTGATTGAGCCCCGCCTGGGCGTACTGCTTGAGGAAATTGATCCCCATGCCGCCGGGCAGGAAGAAGAACACGGCGTCGGGCTTGGCGGCCCGCAGGGCGGCGATCTCGGCCGCGTAGTCCGACTGGCCCAGTTTGGTGTAGACCTCGCCGGCGATCTTGCCCTTGTAGTAGCGTTTGAAGCCGGCCAGATGGTCCTTGCCGGCCGGGTAGTTGGGCGCCAGCAGATAGACGTTCTTGAAGCCGGCCGCGGTCACGTACTTGCCCACGACCTCGTCGAGGTTGTCGTTCTGGTAGGCCACGTTGAAGTAATTGGCATGGCAGCCTTTGCCGGCCAACAGCGAGGGCCCGGCATTGGGGCTGACATAGATCACGTCCTGGCGCACCACCTTGGGCACCACGGCGATGGCCACGTTGGAAAAAACGATGCCGGTCAGGATCTTGACCTTGTCGCGTTGGATGAAGCGGTCGGCAATCTGTTTGGCCTTCTCGGGCTTGCGGCCGTCGTCGTCCACGAGGAGTTCCACCGGCACCCCGCCCAGCTTGCCGCCCTCCTGGTCGATGGCCAGCTGAAACCCGTCACGAATCTCTTCGCCAAGATAACCCGCCTTGGTGGACAGGGTCGTGATCATCCCGATTTTAACCGGTTCCATCGCCAGGGCCGGAACCGCTGCCAGCACCGCCATCGCCACCACCACAACCAGAAGCCGTCTTCCCATCGTCTCTCTCCTTTTCTGCCGCGCCCCGCACCCGCCGGCTGCGGTGCACCTATGGTTATATTGTCGTGCGGCTTGGCCTCAGCCGCCATTCATCCGTTTCCGCGGCGCTCTCCTGAAAACGACCGCTCAGCGCAAATCCCGAATGAAGGCTTCAACCGCCGCCACGCCCTGGGTTTCCACCAGGCGGATGGTCTGGGTACCGATCACGG
>CAYMAR010000527.1:0-1990 GCA_964388465.1 uncultured Desulfobacteraceae bacterium | reverse complement strand
CTGCAGGAACAAGCCGGGGGCCCTCGACGCGCCGGACTGCGCTGCACAGCCAATTGGAAATAGATGGAAATAGCGGATATTCACCTGCAGCCCGCGAACGGCTGACATCCCGCCGTCAATGATCGTGACGCGTGTTGGTGTAGGCTTCCTGGATGCGCGCGCCGACGTACGCCGCAAGATGGTCGTCGGTCCCCGCAATGTCGAAGCAATAACCGTCCTCGCCGAGAAGCCCCCCGGGGATCAGGTCGCCGCGCTCCTCGGGGTCCTGGATGGTGTCACCGTAAAAGCAGACCGAAAGCCACCGTTCCCGCGGGTTGTCGTCAATGATGTCGATCATCACAAAAAGGGGGCGGTCCTTCCGGTGTCTTGGAATGCCGCGCAGCGAATAACTGACGCCCGGGCGGGCATTGAAGACCAAGTCAATGCCGTCCTTGCCGGCAATGCGATTCATATAAGCGATAAATATCGGTTTGGTCCCCAGGGCGTCATCCGTCCAGTCTTCCAGAAACTGCCTCAGTTCTTCCATCGGTTCGTAGCCCCTCCGTCCCTGTCGACGGTTGCTGATCATGCCGCCCCGCCGTCAAACCAAGCGGGACGGCATTTGGGATCCATCTTCGCGATGGACCGGATCGGATTCAGTTCAATCCAGCTGGCGGTGACAGAACCACCAGTCGTAGTTGTCAAACTGCCCCAGACGTTCCTTGGCCGTTTTCTCGTCGGTGGCCGGCGGTACGATTACCCGATCGTTGATCAGTTCGTTGTTGGGCCAACCGGCCGGGATGGCTACGCCGTTGGCATCCGACACCTGAAGCGCTTTGACGGCTCGCAGAATCTCATCCATGTTACGGCCGACTTCCTGGGGATAGTAGAGAATAAGCCGGATGTTGCCTTCCGGGTCGCCGACGAACACGGCCCGGACGGTATTGCTGCCCTTGGCCGGGTGCAGCATGCCCAGTTGGCCGGCGATGGTATCGTTGCCGGCGATGATCGGATAGGTGATCTCCACGTCCAGCTTTGCTTTGATCCATTCCACCCATTTGATGTGTGAGAAGACCTGGTCGATGGACAAACCGATCAGCTTGCAGTCCAATTGACGGAATGCTTCCATCCGTTTTTGAAAAGCGACAAACTCGGTGGTGCACACGGGCGTATAGTCCGCCGGGTGACTGAAGAGGACGAACCAGGACCCTTTCAGGTCACCGGGGACATTCATGGGGCCATGGGTGGTTTGAACGGACATTGCAGGAAACGCTTCCCCCAACAAGGGCATGCTGCTTTTCTTCTCTTCCATTGCCTTATCCTCTCTTTGCTGTTTGGGTTGGATTTTAGTTGACGACGTCGTAACCGGCGTTGAGCCAGGCCTTCATGCCGCCGGCCAGACTGTGGACGTGAGCGAAACCCATTCCCTCCAGATAGCTGGCGGCGATGTTGCCACGGTAGCCGATCCCGCACATGGCAATAATCTCTTCGTTCTTGGGAAAATCAACGCGGCCTTTGAGCAGTTCCGTCAGGGGCAGGTGGATGGCGCCCGCCACATGGCCCATCTGCCATTCAGCCGGCGTACGCACGTCGATAAGCCGGCGATGATTGTCCGCGAGTTTGTTCTTGAGCGTCTCCGCCGAAATCTGCCACAGGTGGCGCAGAGGGTATCCCGCCTCTTGCCAGGCGGCGATGCCGCCGTGCAGGTAGCCCGCAATATTGTCATAGCCGATCCGGTGCAGGTGGGTTGTCATTTGATGGTAGGCCGGCTCATCCGGGACCACCAGGACCAGTTCGGCTGCGGGCTCGATCACCATCCCGATCCAGTTGGCCGTTTGCTTGGCCAGCCCGATGTTGATGCTGCCGGGGATGTGCACCCCGCCGAAGGCGGCCGTGTCCCGCGCATCCAGCACGGTGGCCCCGGCATCGATTCGCGTCCGCACCTGCGCCGGGGACAAATCGCGGCTGATGGGGCAGCGCTCCAGCAGCGGCGGCCCCGATTTATTGGTGC
>CAYMAR010000526.1:0-1998 GCA_964388465.1 uncultured Desulfobacteraceae bacterium | reverse complement strand
GCTGGATTCCATCACGGAGAGGGATCGGGGCTACAGCTACCAGGATGTGATCGGCGACCTGGCCCAGATTGCCGACCTGGTACTGGTCCTTTTCGACCCCCATAAAGCCGGTACGGTGCGGGAGGCCCATACCAGCCTGCGGGACACCCTGCCGGCCAAGACCTTTGAAGACCGGGTGCTTTTCGTCCTCAACCGCATCGATGAGTGCGCCTCCCTGATTGATCTTTTGCAGGTCTACGGCACCCTCTGCTGGAACCTTAGCCAGATGACAGGCCGCAAGGACATCCCGCCCATCCGCCTGACCTACTCGCCTCACGTGCTGCAGAACCCGGCCGGCGAACTGGGCACGGATCAGCGCTACCTGCACTACCTGGACAACCAGCGCCTGGAGGTCAAAGAGGCCGTGCTGCAGGCGCCGCGGTTCCGTCTCGACAATCTGGCCACATTTGTCGAGACCCACGGAGAGCGCCTCTCGCATCTGCTGGAGGCGCTGGTGAGCTACAGTCAGGGTGCGCGCCGTTTTTTCTGGCGGCATATCCTGATCAGCGTGGCCGTCAGCCTGCTCGTCGGTGGCGGTGCCGTCGCCGGTGTCATCGGCGCCGGCTTGATCGGACCGGAGCCCAACCTCATGGGGGCCGTCGGCGGCGGCGCGGGCGGCTTGTTTTTTTTGCTCTGGTATCTCACCGGGATCCGTTGGCTGCGCCGCCGGTTTCATCGCGATCAGCTGCGGCACCTGGACCGTTTGACGCCGCTGCGCAATCAGACGCGCCGCGATAGCTGGCAGGCCGTCCGCGACCTCGTTTATTTGACGCTCAAACGCACGGAGGGGCGCATTGCCCGCAAAGAGGTCAAGGCGGAGTACGAGGCCGTTCACCGGGTATCCACGGAAGGTTCCAAGGATATCCGTGAAGCGCTCAACGAACTGGCGACGCTCGATGCCGGTGCGGCGCCGGACTGGGCCCGGGACGATACCTCCGAATCACCGCGCGATTTTCCCTACTCGGAGCTTGCCCACCAGGATTGATGGCCTTCGCCCGCGGTCGAATCCAGAGCGCTGCGCTCAATCCCCGCCAGCGGCCAAATTCGGCGCTTTCGCGGCCAACAGAAGCCCAATAACGGTTTTGGCGTCGCGGATGGTATGGACGTCGATCATGGCCAGCGCCGTATCAAAGGCCACTTCCCTGACTTCCAAAAGCTCGTCGGCATCGAGGTTCTGGCGCGCCGTCTTGAGCCGGCGCGCCGCGAAAAGATGAATGACTTCGTCGGAGTAGCCCGGCAGCGGGGTAAGCTCCCCCAGCGCCGTCCAATCCCCGGCCGTCACGCCGGCCTCCTCTTCAAGTTCGCGGCGGGCGCACGCCAGCGGTGATTCCCCCGGATTGAGGGTTCCGGCCGGGATTTCCCAGATATCCTGATCCAGAGCATAGCGGTACTGGCGGATCAAGAGCACACCGCCCAGCGCGGTAAGCGGCACGATGGCGGCCGCGCCCGGATGCCGAATCACCTCCAGATCGATCGTGACGCCGTTTTGGAGGGTCACGTTGTCCACGTGCATTTCAAAGACCCGGCCGCGGTGCACCCGGCGGCCGTGGTTGCGTCGTGCCCGCATGGCGTGTTGCTCCTTTGTCGATGAAGGGTGGGACTTTACCGTTGGCAGCATAGACCTTGCGCGTTCAAAACACAAACCTTGGCGCCCGGCGAGTTCGGACTTAGATTTAAAACTAAATTTTGACAGGTAGTCGGAGGGATCCCCATGCGGCTCGAATTAGATGACACCGCCGGCCGCCCGATTCAGCCGTTGGTTCTGACGCGGGCAATATGGCGGCGCCCCGTGCAGGTCGCGGCATGCGTGGTGGCGCTGCTGATGGCGGGTGGATGGCTGACAGCATGTACCGTCATGTCCGCCCGTACCATGGCCGAAGCCGACCCCCCACTGCCGTTTCCCATGCTGGCCGCCAAGGCGGGGGATTTCGAGGGTCGGGTCGTCATCCTGGGCGGCTA
>CAYMAR010000525.1:0-2001 GCA_964388465.1 uncultured Desulfobacteraceae bacterium | reverse complement strand
GCGCTGGAGCAGACCCGCGATGGCGGCTTCGGCACGATCATTGGCTTTGTGCGCCATATGCATCATACCGTGACCCACGAACATGCGCGCCGGGCGATAACCCGGACGGCGGCGAACTGCCACAAACTCGGGCTGAAATTTGCCTTGGACATGGACTGGGCACACTGGGTGGACGAGTTTGTCGAACTCTACCCGGAGATGGCCCAGTGGACCGCCGTGCGCGGTGAGGCGCCCTGTTTTGACGGGAGCTTCGAGTTGAACATGCCGTATCCCGGTCTGCGGGGCGAGCAGGTGGGGGAGATCACCGCTGCCTACGGCGTGACCGAAACGGGTGAACGGGTGTTGCTCGATGTGGCAGCACTCGGGCTCTCAAGGCGCTCGTACAATTCGCAGTACGCCCTGCCGAGCCTCGACGACGACCATGCCTACGACTACCACCGCCCGGGCCTCGGCGCCCATTACACCCTGGGCTTGACCGGCACGGTCGAGCCCCGCTTCCGCTCGGTCATCCTCTACGTCTCTTTCATGAACATGGCGCTGGCCGATGTGGCCCATTCGCGCTATCTGCAGGTTCAGCGCGACCTGTTGCAGAGTTACGCCGACGCCGGCCTCGACGGGGTCGGCTGGGACGAGCCCGGCAAGGGTGGCACCTTCGCCGGCTGGAAGTGCGGCGCCGGTTTCTTTGACTTCTTCCGGGAGCAGCACGGCTACGAGTTGCGCGAGCGGATCATCGATCTGGACGACGGTGAATCGGAGCGTGCGATGCAAACCCGGCGCGACTACCATACCGCCCTCAACGAGATGAACGCCCGGGCCCAGGAGGCCTTCAACGCGCAGGCCCAGGATCTCTTCGGCCAGGACTGCTTCCGCGGCACCCACAACACCTTTTCCGGGATCGGGGTCGACATCCGCTGCGGCTGCATCGATTACTTCCGCCTCGGCCGCAGCCTCTCCTCTGCCTTCACCGATACCGGCTGGGAGCAGGGAGCTTTCAGTGAGACCTTCCTGCATTTCGCTTTCGCCGAAGGGTTGCGCAAGGAACTGGACAAACCGTCGGCCTATTGCAACGACTGGAGCCGCACGCCACGCGTCAAGTGGTATGACTACTTCACCCGCGTCAAATCGCTCTACGGCGTCGAATGGTTCGCCATCTTTATCGGCAACGGCTTTAATGAACGCCACTCACTCTTTCCCGACGATCCCTACTGGAAGGACGTCGCCCGCAACGCCACCGGCCTCAATCGTTTGGCCCATTGGCTCGGCGAAGGCGCCGAACCGGTGGCGGACACCGCCGTCTGGTTCGGCTGGGAAAACCTGACCGCGCTCTCGGGCCGCCACAGCTACCTGCTGCGCCTCTTCCAGGGCTCGCTCAACAATCTCGCCCAGGCCGCCCTCGACTCCGGGCGGTTCTTCGACTTTATCAGCGACCGCGCGTTGGGCGAGGCAACGATTGAAAAGGATGCGCTGCTCATCAACAATCGCCCCTACAAACGTCTGGTTCTCCCCTATGCGGTGATCCTGCGTCCGGAGGTCTGGTCGGTGATCGTGCGCGCAGTCAAAGCCGGGATTCCAGTCGTCTTCTACGGCGCCCCGCCTTGGAAGACCACCGATGGGCAGGACCTGACCACCGCCTTCTCGGAGTTGATGGGGATGGCTCCGGTGCCATTCGCCGACTATCTGCGCTGGTACGAATCCCGCAAGCCCATTCCAAAGACAAGCGAATGGGAACCGGTCCACGTGGACTTCTCCTATCCGGTCGCGCCGCAGGGTGAAACCGCTATCCGACGCAACGCGGAGAACGAGGTGCTGGCCGTGGGTGAAGCGGCCGCCGGCCCGAGCTGGCTGGTCGGGGTCGACCCGTGGCACCGCGCCGACCTCTCAGTCTACCTGGGCGAGCATCCTTATGACGGACTGGATATCCGCCACCACGGCCGCGCCCACCTGCGGGTACTGCGGACTCCGCAAAATGGCGGCCACGCCATCCTGCTGGCCGCCGGCATG
>CAYMAR010000524.1:0-2002 GCA_964388465.1 uncultured Desulfobacteraceae bacterium | reverse complement strand
GGGGCATCGATGTCCGCTGGGATCTGGCCCCGGGGCTGCCGCCCATCAAGGCCGACCCGAGTTGCCTCGAACAGGTCTTCATCAATCTGCTGGTCAATGCCCGGGATGCCATCGAGGCCGTGTGGGAAACCATCCCCGAATCCCAGCTGGAGGCGGAAGCGGAAAGGCCCGTCAAGGAAATCGTTATTCGCACGCGCTGCACGGCGGACCGGGTGGTCGCCGAGGTGGAAGACAGCGGCGGCGGAATCCCCGAAGCGATCAAGGAGAAGATTTTCGAGCCGTTTTTCACCACCAAGGAGGTCGGCAAGGGCACCGGCCTGGGGCTGTCGATCAGTTACGGGATCGTGAAGGACTGCCGGGGTGTCATCTACGCGGATTCGGTGCCGGGGAAGGGCGCGCGTTTCACGGTCGTTTTTCCGGCCGCCGGCGGGGGACAGTCATGCGTCGCGGAGGCCGCGCGCCGCCCCTGGGAAAACGTGCCCACGGACGGGGGGTAAATCCATGTTCCTGCGATACGAACAGATCGGGGAAATTTTTGACCTCCTCTCCCTGGGGGTGATCGTGCTCTCGCCCCAGCGCCAGATCGTTTCGCTCAATCGGGCCGCCGAATCCCTGACCGGTAAAAAGGCCGCCGATATTCTGGGCAAAAACTGCTACGAGGTCTTTCTGGATTACCTGTGCGGCGGCAAGTGCAAATATCTCGATGCGCCCCAGAGCGAAATCGAAACGGTCGTATCGGAAATCGATTTTATCGATCCTTCAGGCAAACAGTGCAGCCTGACCAAGATCGAAGCGCCGATCTTCGATGCGGATCATCGCATGACCGGCTGCATCGAAGTCTTCCAGGATCACTCGGCGTTTCGCGATCTGATCAAACAGATTCGGTTCGAGGACCTGCGGCTCAAGATCATTCTGGACAATCTGGACATCGGGGTCTTGACGGTCGATCGCGGCAATCACATCTCGTTTTTCAACACCATGGCGGAGACGATCACGGGCTATGCGCGGAGCGAACTCCTGGGGAAGTCCTGCGCCAAAGTTTTCGGTCCTCGCTTCGGAAAAGATTTCCCCAATACGCCTGATCTTCCGGAAGACGAAAACGGTCACATCCGGGTCGAAACGGACCTCACCACCCGCGAAGGCCAGCGCATTCCCGTGCGGGCCAACTATGTCCCCTTGAAAAACGAGGAAGGGACCGTCGTGGGCGGGCTTACGACGATTTCGGATCTTTCCCTCCAGTACCACTATAAAAGTGCCATCAAGGGGCAGTATACCTTCTACGACATGGTGGGGCGCCACCCGGAGATGCAGAAAATATTTGAAATCATCCCGGTCATCGCCTCCAGCGATGCCACGGTGCTGATCGAAGGGCCCACCGGCACCGGCAAGGATCTTTTGGCCAAAATCATCCATAACACGAGCGATCGCGCCGGCCGGAAACTGATCAAGGTCAACTGTGCATCCCTTCCGGACAACCTGCTCGAGTCGGAAATGTTCGGGTATGTCAAAGGGGCCTTTACCGGAGCCGACCGCGACAAACCGGGCCGCTTCCAGCTGGCCGACGGCGGCACCATTTTCCTGGATGAGATCGGTGATCTGCCCCTGCCCCTGCAGGCCAAGCTGCTGCGTGTGATCGAAGACCGCGAATTTTATGCGCTGGGCAGCCGTCAAACGACCCAGGTCGATGTGCGCATCCTGTCGGCCACCAACCAGAATCTCAAGCAACTGGTCGCGGAAAAGAAATTCCGTGAGGATCTCTATTACCGCCTCAACGTCATGCGGCTGGAATTGCCCGCCCTGAAGGAACGCAAGAGCGATCTGCCTCTTCTGATCGAGCATATCCTCAAGCGCATTTGCACCACCAGGCACACCACCATCAGCCGGATCGACGAGGCAGCCATGGAAGTCCTGCTCAATTACGACTACCCGGGCAATGTCCGTGAGCTTGAAAATATTCTCGAGCATGCCCTCATCATTTGCCGCGGCGATACCATCAGGCAAA
>CAYMAR010000523.1:0-2009 GCA_964388465.1 uncultured Desulfobacteraceae bacterium | reverse complement strand
TCCGCCCATGAGCACGTTCCTGGCCGATCGCCGCATCCGGGTGATGGACGGATTCTCCGCCGCGCACCTAGACCATCATCCCGACCTGGTGGTGGTGGGCAACGCCGTCACCCGCGACAACCCCGAAGCCGAGGCCATGCGGTCCATGGGGCTGGCCTACTGCTCCCTGCCCGAGGCGCTGAACCATTTTGCCGCCGCCGGCAAGGAGACCCTGCTGGTGGCCGGCACCCACGGCAAGACCACCACATCGTCGCTGCTGGCCTGGCTGCTGCACAGCGCCGGTCAGGATCCGTCCTTCATGATTGGGGGGATATTGAACAATTTCAGCGGCAACTACCGGCTTGGCGCGGGCCGTACCTTCGTGGTCGAGGGGGACGAATACGATACGGCCTATTTCGACAAGGGCCCCAAATTTTTGCACTATCAGCCGCGGGTGGCCATCGTCACCGGGGTCGAGTTCGACCACGCCGACATATTCCGCGACCTGGACCATGTCAAATCCGCTTTCCGGCAGTTTTTGGATCGCATGGCCCCGGAAAGTCAATTGCTGGCCTACGACGCGGACCCCAACCTGGCCGATCTGCTGTCCCGGGCGCCGGCCTGCCCGGTGGCGCGTTACGGCCGCAAGGCCCGTTCGGAATGGCGGCTCGGGGATGTCCGTCTGCGGGATGCCAGGACGGCATTCGACGTCTATTGCGGGGGCGAGCCCTTCGGCACTTTCAACACCCCCATGATCGGGACGCACAATCTGCTCAATGTCGTGGCCGCCCTGGCGGCGGCCCATTATGCCGGCGTTGCGGCGCCCGACCTGGCCGTGGGGCTGGCCGGGTTCCGCGGGGTCAAACGGCGCCAGGAGGTGCGCGGGATCAAGAACGGCGTCACCGTGATCGACGATTTCGCCCATCACCCCACGGCCGTGCGCGAAACCGTCCGGGCGATACGGGAATTTTATGGCGAGCGGCGGTTGGTGGCGGTCTTCGAGCCGCGCACCAATACGAGCATGCGCGACGTGTTTCAGGATACCTATGCCGCCTGCTTCGATCCGGCCGACCTGGTCTGTATTCGCAAGCCGCCCCTGCTGGAGAAGATTCCGGAGGGGCAGCGATTCTCCTCGGAAAAGCTGGTGGCGGATATCCGACGACGCGGCACTTTGGCCCAATACTTCGATGACACCGAAGCCATCATCGACTTCGTGTTGAAGGAGGCGGCGCCCGACGATGTGGTTCTCATTATGTCCAACGGCGGGTTCGACAATATCCACGCCAGGCTGCTGGAAGCGCTTTGAATGGTCTTGTTACTTTTCTTTCGCGTGAAAAGAAAAGATGGTCTCGTAAAAAGTCGAAACTTGCAATTACTACCACCATATATTGTGGAAGTAAAGAAAGTAAATACGCATCAGGTTGTGGTCAACCAAATTCTACAAGACTTTTTACGGTTTTATCAAAGAAAAGTAACCAAAAGAAAACGCCGGTGTCCCGCTTGGTCCTGCGCGTCATCGCATCGAACGGGTCTCGCGGAAACTCGCTTCGCTCAAACAGGTCCGCGAGCCTTTTCCGTTCGATCCGCTGATGCTCGGCGCGGGACAATGGGATTAATACAAACGCAGCAGGACGCACCACAAATCGGTTGCCAGCCCCTTTTCAGACGGTTTCGTAAAACATCCGAGATACGGCTTGCGAGCACCGAGGAGGCGTACGTCTGTACGCCGCAATGACGAGGGTTGAAGCGTAACGCCGCTATCGGTTTTTAAGAATCCATCCCGATATCAGTGCCCATCCAGAAATGGTAGATTTTGGTTCAGGCCAAGGCCGCAGTGCTTTTGGAACCGCAGGCGTAGTGATACTACGTCGAGGATTTCGAAAGTGCGAGAACGCCGGCCTGGGCCGAAAGATGCCTTTTATGGATGGGCACTAAATGACGCGCGAGAATCCCGTAAACTCATCGGCATCCGGGACCATGGTGTTGCCGAATTTGTCCTGCCCCTTGAACTTGAAGGCGATGTGGGAGGG
>CAYMAR010000522.1:0-2022 GCA_964388465.1 uncultured Desulfobacteraceae bacterium | reverse complement strand
TGGACGAAATTTTCGCAGCCATTGCCCGCGACGGCTTCCCGAATTACTTCGGCGCGCAGCGGTTCGGCCGCAACAACAGCAATCTCGTGACTGCGGCGGAGCTTTTTAGCGGCAAACGCCGGGTGAGTCGTGCGCAAAAAGGGTTTCCGTTTTCTGCCGTCCGCAGCATGCTCTTCAACCGGGTGCTCGCATCGCGAATCACCGGCGGACACTGGAACCGGCCGCTGGAAGGAGAAGTCTTTCAGCTCGCCGGTGCGCGCGGTCTCTTTCGTGAAACGGTGCTCGACGACGAATTGCTTCGCCGGTGCGCGGACCTCGAGATCAGTCCCACAGGACCGCTATGGGGTCGCGATGCCCGGGTTCAGCCGCTGGGGGCTGCCAGGGAGACCGAATACCTGGCCCTCGCCGAGTATCTGCCCTGGTGCGAGGCGCTCGAAAAGGAAAGACTGGAGGGCGATCGGCGTGCGCTCCGCGCCGCGGCCGGGGAACTGCGCTGGACTTTCCGAGGCGATCAGATTTATTTGGAGTTCGTGCTCGGGCGTGGCAGTTATGCAACAGCGCTGGTGCGCGAGGCGCTTGCAGATCGACCCGGTGTGGCGATGGTGGCGGACGGGGACTGAAGCGGCTTGCAGCAAGGCCTTTGGAGCTTGTAGAATCCGCATCCTTGCTACAGGCGCGTAGCTCAGTTGGTTAGAGCACCACCTTGACATGGTGGGGGTCGTTGGTTCGAATCCGATCGCGCCTACCAAATTCAGATGGACCCCGGCGACAGCCGGACGTTTGAAACCCGGGCGCGGGTGGATGAGAACTGGGTTCGACGAAATCGCCGGGAGCGATTTCGAACGCGCGGAGCGCGGCCCGCAGGGCCGAGGAAAGGAAGCCCTAAGTCATCCGATCGCGCCTACCAATTGCGAAGCCCGGCATTGTCGGGCTTCGGTGCGTAGGGACCGGGCTGCGGCCCGGTTTCGAGTTTCATGTGGCCTCTCGTATGGGTCACCACTGAGTAAGAGGTTGTCATGCCCAGCATTTCTCTCCCTGACGGCTCCCGTCGCGAATTCGACCATCCGGTCTCCGTTGCAGAAGTAGCCGCTGATATCGGTCCCGGCCTGGCCAAGGCTGCCATTGCAGGCCGCGTGGGCGGAAAACTGGTGGATACATCCTACGAAATCGACGCGGACGTCGACCTCGCCATCGTCACCGACCGCGACGAGGAAGGACTCGAGATCGTCCGCCATTCCACGGCCCACCTGCTGGCTATGGCGGTGAAGGAGCTCTTTCCCGAGGCGCAGGTGACCATCGGACCCACGGTGGAGAACGGCTTCTACTACGACTTCGCCTACAAACGCCCCTTCACGCCCGAGGATCTGCAGAAGATCGAGAAGCGGATGAAGGAACTGGCCAAGGCGAATCTCGACGTCAACCGGGAAGTCTGGGGTCGTGGTACAGCGGTGGATTTCTTCCGGGATCAGGGGGAGATCTACAAGGCGGAGATCATCAATGATCTGCCGGGCGACGAGATCATATCGGTCTACCGGCAGGGCGATTTCGTGGATCTTTGTCGCGGGCCGCATGTGCCGAGCACGGGAAAGCTCCGTGCCTTCAAGCTGATGAAGGTCGCCGGTGCCTACTGGCGCGGCGATTCGAACAACGAGATGCTCCAGCGCATCTACGGTACCGCCTGGCGGAACAAGGACGAACTCAAGGCCTACCTGCACCGGCTCGAGGAAGCGGAGAAGCGCGACCATCGGCGTCTCGGCAAGCAGCTGGATCTGTTCCATACCCAGGAGGAAGCGCCCGGGATGGTGTTCTGGCACGACCGCGGCTGGAACATCTACCTGCTGATCCAGGAGTACATACGGGAAAAGCTGAGGCGGGCCGGTTACCAGGAAGTGCATACGCCACAGGTCATCGACCGCTCGTTGTGGGAGCGTTCCGGTCACTGGGACAAGTTCCGTGACGACATGTTCACCACCGAGTCGGAGAACCGTCATTACGCCATCAAGCCGATGAACTGCCCGGCGC
>CAYMAR010000521.1:0-2022 GCA_964388465.1 uncultured Desulfobacteraceae bacterium | reverse complement strand
TACAAGCTTCCCAAGCTTGGTGTCGCGAGTTCGAATCTCGTTGCCCGCTCCATTTTCCGCCTTTTGCGAAAAAGGTCGTAATGGAGACGCCTTATGTATCGAAGCGATTCTGCTAACCCTTTGAGTCTGGTAACTGGCATGAATACATAACGTCTCACTTCGGTTACGCGTTTTGGTGATTTTGAAACGGGCGGATGCCCGTTTTTTTATTTTTTTAACGGAAGGGATTCGGAGTCGACCGTTGATCGCCGACCGGAATGACATAGCGGCTGAAAAACAGGATGCCTTTCGGCACGAAAGACAGGTGGCCGCCAGGGCAAGTCGCTTGGCGGAGCCGATCTGTCGCGACGAAGGCCTTGAGCTGGTTTACGTGCAGTACCGCCGTGAATCCAACGGCCGCGTGCTGCGGTTGTTCATCGACAAAACCGGTGGCGTTTCCCTGGACGATTGCACCCGGGTCAGCCGCCAGTTGAGTGATATTCTGGATGTCAACCTGGAAGACATTGGGCCCTACCACCTGGAAGTCTCCTCGCCGGGTGCGGATCGTCCCCTCGGCAAACCGGAAGACTTCGAGCGCTTCCAGGGGCACAAGGCCAGTATCCGGACGCTGCAGCCGATCGATGGCCGGAAGAATTTCAAAGGGATTTTAAAGGGCATCTCTGCTGACGGGGTCCGCCTGGCATGCGCCCATGACGAAACGGTGATTCCGATCGAAAAAATATCCATCGCCAGGCTGGTCAATTATAATGGAGAAATCAAATGTTCGTAGCAGACATCAAACGCGTCGTCGAACAAGTGAGCCGGGATAAAGGTATCGATCGCGAGGTTCTGATCAGTGCTCTCGAAGAAGCGCTCAAATCAGCCGCTCGGAAGAAATTCGGAAGTCGGATTGACATCGAAGTGCAGTACAGCGATGAGACCGGTGAAATCGAGGTCTTTCAATTCAAGGACGTCGTCGAGGACGTCGAGGACCCAACACTCGAAGTCAGTCTGGAGGAAGGACGCCAGCTCGACGCCGAATGTGAGATCGGCGACAGTCTTGGCACCAAGATGGACACCTCCACATTTGGGCGCATCGCCGCTCAGTCGGCCAAGCAGGTCATCATCCAAAAAATGAAGGATGCCGAAAAGGATGCCGTCTACGCCAACTTTATCGACCGTAGAGGCGAAATTATCAACGGGATTGTCCAGCGCATGGATCGGGGCGATATCATCGTCAATCTCGGGCATACCGAAGGCGTTCTACCGGTGCGCGAACAGGTGCCCCGCGAGGGCTACCGGCGCGGCGACCGCATCCGGGCCTATATCATGGATGTTCTGCACGAATCACGGGGTCCCCAGATTATACTCTCCCGGGCGCACCCGGAATTCCTGGTCCTACTGTTTAAAACGGAAGTCCCCGAGATCAGCGAAGGCATCGTCAGTATTATGGGAGCAGCCCGCGAACCCGGCGTTCGCGCCAAAATCGCCGTGTCTTCCAACAATTCGGACATCGATCCGGTCGGTGCCTGCGTCGGCATGAAGGGCAGCCGGGTGCAGAACGTGGTGCAGGAATTGCGGGGCGAAAAAATCGATATCATCCCCTGGCATATCGACGCGGCCAAATACGTTTGCAATGCCCTGGCCCCGGCAGAGATTTCACGCGTCATCATTGATGAGTCCAACCGGGCCATGGAGGTCATCGTGCCGGACGATTTTCTGTCCATTGCGATCGGTAAGCGTGGGCAGAATGTGCGCTTGGCTTCCCGCCTGACCGGCTGGCATCTCGACGTCCAGAGCGAAACCAAATACAACGAAACCATGCGCAGCGGCTACGAATCCATCGTGGCGCTGCCGGGGGTCGGCGTCAGCCTGGCGGATGCACTTTATGAAAAAGGATTCTTCTCCACCGAAGAAATCAGCATTGCCTCCGTTGAGGATTTGATGCAGGTCCGCGACATGACCGAAGAGGGCGCCGAAGAGTTGATCGCCATCGCGCGCCAGGCCATTCTGGAAGCCGAAGCGCAAGCAGAGGCGGAGGCC
>CAYMAR010000520.1:0-2030 GCA_964388465.1 uncultured Desulfobacteraceae bacterium | reverse complement strand
TTCTGATTCTGGTCCTGTTGGTTCCGTTCATGTGGGTTAGTTTTCAAGCGACGCGGATTGTCGATACTGAGGGTTTTATTCTTGATGCCAGATGAATCGCCCCGGGTATCGCGGAGGCTGTTTGGTTTAAGTTACGCAGCTACCGCCATCTGACGGTCAAGTTGCCTGTAGTAGTTTGCCTCAGCTTCTGCGGGAGGTATATGACCGAGTGGTCCCATCAGTCGTTGATGGTTAAACCAAGAGACCCATTCCAGGGTCGCCAGCTCCACAGATTCACGCGTTTTCCATGGGCCCCGACGATGGACCAGTTCGGCCTTGTACAGTCCGTTGATGGTCTCGGCAAGGGCGTTGTCGTAGCTATCGCCCTTGCTGCCGACCGATGGCGCGATGCCGGCCTCGGCGAGCCGCTCGCTGTAGCGGATGGAGACGTATTGCGAGCCTCGGTCACTATGATGGATCAGGGCGGCATCCGAATCGGGCTGCCGGGCGTACAGCGCCTGCTCCAGCGCATCGAGTACGAAGTCCGTAGTCATGGTGGTACTGACACGCCAGCCCACGATGCGTCGGGCGAACACGTCAACGACGAAAGCCACGTAGAGCCAACCCTGCCAGGTCGATACGTACGTGAAATCCGACACCCAAAGCTGGTTGGGTCGGTCGGCCTGGAACTGGCGATTGACCCGGTCCAGCGGACAAGGCGCCGATGTATCAGGCACGGTGGTGCGAACCTTCTTACCACGGCGCACGCCTTCCAGTCCCAGACGGCGCATGAGTCGCTCCACGGTACAGCGGGCCACCGCGATGTTCTCGCGGTTCATCTGCTTCCAGACCTTCTCGGCACCGTAGACTTGCATGTTGGCTTGCCAAACACGCTCAATATGCGGCATCAGCAGTTCATCGCGCTTGGCCCTGGCGCTGCGCAACTCAGGATTGCGCTTCCGGGCCGCATGGCGCCGGTAAGCCGACGGGGCGACCTGCAATACCTTGCAGATCGGCTCGACCCCGTAGGTATCCCGGTGCTGGTCGATGTAGGCGTTCAGGACTTCAGCTTGCGGTCGAGCTCCGCCTGGGCGAAAAAAGCGCTGGCCGTGCGCAGAATGTCGTTGGCGCGCCGCAGTTCCTTGTTCTCGCGTTCCAGTTCCTTGATGCGCTGCGCCTCGGCGGTCGTCGTGCCCGGTCGTGTTCCGGCATCAACCTCCGCACGCTTGACCCATTCCAGCAGTGTCTGTGGCACGCAGCCGATCTTTGGTGCGATCGACTCCACGGCGGCCCACAGAGACGGGTACTCCTCACGATGCTCCTGGACCATCCGAACCGCACGCTCACGGACCTCAGGTGAAAACTTGTTCGACTTGTTCATGGCTCCATTCTCTCAAGAGTTGAAGCCTCCTCAAAACCCGGGGCGATTCACTCGTCGTACCAATCGGGATTTGTCTGGCGGTGTTTTCCACCACTGTACAAGCAAGCTCCGGCGACCTGCGCGCCGCTACCCAGAACCCCATCAGCTCCATGGTCAGCCTGCCGTTCAAATTCACCTTTGATAACGGGGCCGACAATGGTGACGCCAATTTCTTGAACATTCAGCCGGTGATCCCGGTGACGGTGGGGGATTGGAATCTCGTCAATCGTTTTATCATCCCGCTAGCCGACGCGCCTGGTGGCATTCCGGGGCTGCCGGCTAACCCCGGCATCGGCGATCCGTGAGCGGTCGCACCTCCGGCCTGGGCGACATCAATTATTCGCTCTTCTTCAATCCCCTGAAGACCAAGGACGACGTGATCTGGGGTATCGGCGCATCGGTCACGATGCCGACCGCCAGCGACGACCGGCTTGGTTCCGGAAAGTGGAGTGTTGGTCCCACCGCCGTCGCCCTGACACAGCCGGACTGGGGATCATTTGGCGTCCTGGGCAGGCATCTTTGGTCTGTAGCGGGCGATTCGGACCGGCGCGACGTGAATCAGACTCTGGTCGAGCCTTTCGTCAACTACAACCTGCCGAATCAGTGGACTCTCCAGAGCCTCCCCATCATC
>CAYMAR010000519.1:0-2034 GCA_964388465.1 uncultured Desulfobacteraceae bacterium | reverse complement strand
GACACCATGCGCACAGCCTTGCAACGAGCAGGGGTGAGGCTGGCGTAAAAATTATATGTCTCAAGGGCAGACCGCCCGAAGGGCTGCGGTCAAGTCCTGCTTAAAAGTTGACACTTTTTACTGCCGTATTTCCTCATTCTGTTATCCGTGCTTTCTCGTCGATGGGCCTGTGCGTGGCGGCGCGGACTTTCGGGGGTGTTCGGGATCACCTGCGGCGACATCTTCTTCAGAGAATACGGACAACAGGATCTGCCCGCCGGCCCGGCCCTGGTCATAGACCACGTAGATGTTGCCGTCGTCCGCCTGGCATCCGTCCGGATAGCTGCACGGCCGTTCTTCCAGCAGCAACCCGCCCCGCCAGGATGCACCGTCGTCATCGGAGAGATAGGCGGTGAGATGCGTGCGTCCGGGGCGTTCCCCGTGGAGGGCACCGTGCTTGACCATCAGGATGCGGCCGGACGCCAGGCGCAGTGTCAGAATCCGCGCATTGGGGTGAGGCATCCCCGACGGCGCTGGTTCCGACCAATTGAAGCCGTGGTCGAACGAGACGGTTTCCGAGCGTCCCTCGTGCGTGCGGAGCAGGCAGACTAGGGTGCCATCGGCTTTCTCGAACAACGCTGGTTCGTCAAAGTTGCGGCACTGCGCGAACACACCGCCGCGGCGCTGCCAGGTTTTCCCCTGATCGGTCGAGGCCAGAAAATTGGCCATCCGCCAGGGATCAAGCTCGGTAAACGCCCGGCTTTCGGAACGGTCGCCGGGAGCGATGCCGATATCGGTACGGTCCCAAAGCGAGGTGGCCAGCAACCAGGCGCCGTCCTGCAGGACAACCGGCTTGCTCAGCACCAGGCCGTCATACAGGCGTTCAGGCGTCGACCATTCGAGGGTTTCGGCATCCGGATCGGTGCAGTGCGCGGCCCAAACGCCGAGACGACCGTCGCAGTACCCCAGGGAGTACGTGAAAAAGCACCACAGCCGACCGCTTGGATCAATCCAGAGATTGCCGTCGCGTACAGAACGGGGAAAGCCATTTGGCGTCCGGGGTTCCCTGATGATGTGACGGGTCTGCCAGGATTGGCCGTCATCATCGCGCGATGCCATGAGCAACCAGCAATGCGGCCCGTCCGACCCGCCGGCCCAGAGCAACCACAGCCGACCGCCCGGGGTCCGGACAATACCGCCGTTCATCATGACAAAATTGGTGTTTTCCGGACCAAGCTCCGGTTCGATAAACGGCCGGATACGCGGCGGAATCAGCAGGAGCGGCTGATCTTCGGCGACTCGACGCTCGATCACATACTCTTCCGCCAGCTCACGTTCGCCTCCGATCATGAACCGGAAGCCCTGTTCGCCACTGACCACCTTGACCGCCAGCAGGTTGCGTCCCTGCTTGAGCGGCAGTGCAACACGATGGTTGATTCGTTCGTGCGCGCCGTTGCCGTCAGCGAGTGTGTCGCAGACCACCTGCCCGTTACACCAGACCTTCATCCACCAGTCCGCCCCCACCCCGATGTCGAGGCTCCGGGCGGTGTCGGATTCGAGATTGACCAGCAGGTAGGCCGTCTTGCCCTTGTCGGCGCCGCCGGTTAGCAACCCCAGGTCCGATTCCAGAAAACGAGGATTGCGCGCCAGGCGCACATCCCGGGCGCGGATGGCGCCTCCACCGAGATCAAGGGTGGCGGGAACAGCGGTAATCGCGGCGAAATCCGGTTCCGGGACGCCGGACGCGACCGGAGCGAAAAGACGCCAGTCGACAGGCAGGAACAGACCGTCTTCATGGTTGGTTGTGCATGTCATGGGATTACTTCCCCTCTACTGGCTCGATGGCAAAGACTTGCAGCTCACTTTGCTGTGGGGTGATCTCGATGCCTTCAATCAGTTGCGCGGCGGTCTTCACGCCGAGATCTTCGGCACCGACGCCGATGCGGCGCACATGGTAGGATCCCTCGGCCAGGCGCGGCAGGCCGACGCGTACGGTCAGCGGTTCGTCGGGCTCGTCGGGCCTGACGCCGACCTGGTTGCGGTTGTAGGTGGTCG
>CAYMAR010000518.1:0-2044 GCA_964388465.1 uncultured Desulfobacteraceae bacterium | reverse complement strand
AGCTCGAGCCCGGCGGGTGCGTGGTCAACCCCGACGTGGGACGGGAGTACAACCTAGCGAATGATTCGCCGGCCGCCGCGTCGCGCCGCGTTCTCGTGGTCGGCGGAGGCCCGGCCGGCATGGCCGCCGCCCGCATGGCCGCCCTTCGGGGCCACCGGGTGAGCCTGATCGAAACGACACCGCACTTGGGGGGCCTTTTCCGGCTGGCCGCCCGGGCGCCCGGACGGCAGGAGGCCGGGGATATCCTCGCGTATTTTACCGCCGAATTAAAACGCCTGGACGTCGAGCTGCGGCTCGAAACGCCGCTGACGCCAGCCGTGATCGACGCGCTTGCACCGGATGCGGCCATCCTGGCCACTGGAAGCCTGCCGGCCATGCCGGTCATACGGGGATTTTCCAAGACACGCATGCCCGTCTACACGGTGGTGGAGGTCATGGAAGGGGAGATGCCGGCGGGCGATCGGATTCTCGTGCTGGGCGGGGGGCAGAGCGCGCTCATGCTGGCGGACTACCTGGCCGAGGCCGGCAAGACCGTGACGGTACTGAACCGCGGTCGGCATTTCGCCGCCGAGATGTCCAGCAATGACCGCTTCTACCTGCGTGAACGCTTGAACCGCCACGGGGTCGAAATGCACAAAAACGTGGCCGTGGATGGTTTCGAATCGCACGGGGTGCGTTTCCGCAGCCAGGACCGGGCCCACACCCTCGATGGGCTGGACGCCTTGGTGGTCAGCGAAGGAATGACTCCCATCCGCGAAGCCCGCGCCCTATTCAGGGGTCGGGCGGTCGACATCCATCTCGTCGGGGATGCGCGCGAAGCGCGCAATTTGATGCTGGCGATTGGGGAGGGGGAAGAGATCGCCCGCACCCTCTAGTAGGCGCCCGGAAGCGGCATCTTTCGTCCCCGGCCGGCGTTCTCGCTCCCTGCCGGTCCTCGACGTAGCCAACGCTACGCCTGTGGGCGTCAGGTCGTTGCGGCCTTGGCCGGAAACGAAATCTACCACTTCCGGGCGCCTACTGGACGGGAGTAAGTTGAGGCGGCATCTTTCGTCCCCGGCCGGCGTTCTCGCTCTTCGTCGGTCCTCGACGTATGCATGTATATATTTTTCAATTAATCGGTTGATTAAGCTTTTGAAATTTTTTACATCCTTGGCCACAAACTGCACGCCGCCCCTTCCGATACACTTACTTGCAGTATTACCGATCCGTAATGTTTCAGTAATCTTTTAGTAATTTTCATTAACTATACAGTTCTGTAGGGGTGCCCTGGCAGGTTCTGATTAGAATTGTAAGGTGCCTTATAAAATCAGATTCGATATAGATTAACTGATGCAGACGGAGATAGGCGAGTTGGCTTGTGTTTACGCTGTCTTATTTGGCCCCTGCTGAGTCTCCTCCACAGAAACTGGGCACCATTGTTGGTAAATTTGCCCTTAACAACAACCCAAAGGAGACCAAGATGATCAGAAAAACAGTTAATGGAAACGAAGTTAAAAAAAAATCAAATCAATGGCTGTACAATATTCTCCTGATAGCCTTTCTTTTTTTGGCTATCGCGTGTCTTGCTCCCGGGGTATGGGCTCAAGAAGATGACGATGACGATGATGATGGTCCAGCTGTGCTGGAAGACGCCAAAGTCATCATTGAAACTAACTTCACTGACGGGGATGCCGGTGTCCAAGTATTTCTTGATGGTGAAGGATGGAAAAAAATGGCTGTCAACGATCCGAACGGAAAAAAACTATTCAATATAAAGGCCCAAGGAAATTTAAAAAAGGAATTGGGCTTGACTGAGCTTTTTTGGGAAAGCGAGGAGCCCGAATATTTGGATCCGGAAGAGTTGACCTTACAGGAGATTCTGGAGCTTTTTCCTGAGGGAGAATACAAATTCAAAGGCAAGACGGTGGAGGGTGACTCGCTGACGGGAACGGCAACACTCTCACACGACTTGCCATGCGCGCCCGAGAACCTGTCTCCTTCTGAAGAAACCGTGGACGACTCGGGCATCGTTATTAGCTGGGATCCTGTAGACACAGCTCTGAAC
>CAYMAR010000517.1:0-2073 GCA_964388465.1 uncultured Desulfobacteraceae bacterium | reverse complement strand
TGGTTGCAGGGCACATAGATGGCCAGGTCAAACGGGGGCAGGCGCGAGGCGCCGCGCTCGCGCAGGGCGTTGATGTGCCCGGCGACCATTTCAAACAGCTTCGGGTTGCCGGCCACCTGTGTGGGTCCATAGTAAAAGAAAATCTTGAGTCCGTGGCCGCCGACGGCGAACGCGCCCGAGAAGACATCGCCGGCAATGTGCATGGCATTCCGCCCGGCCGGGTGGAAGTAGGCCGAATGCGGTTCGTGGCTGTAGACGCCGCCATAGAGCGCGGCGCGCACATGGTAATGGTATTGGCTGGTCGGATCATTCCCCGCGCCACCCATCGGCACGGCCCCAAGCCTGGCACAGTCGGACCAGACCTCATCGATGTTGCCGCCCCAGTTCTCATGGTAGAAGAAGACCGGGCGCGGATCGCCGATTTTACGCAGTGGGTTGACACAGAGATCAACCAGCCCGCGCCGGACAGTCGCCTGTTTGAATGCGCTGAAATCCTGCCAGGCCTGCGACAGGTCGGGGCCGTCCTGCGGCGATCCGGCCTGGGGCAGTTGCACCTCGTCCCACGATTGCCAGGCGGTGCCGTAGCGGGTGTTGACTTCCTCCAGCGACAAGCCGCGGCGGTCGCGCAGGAACGCGGCAAAGGCGCGGCGCGCCCAGGGCGAATAGTCGGTAATCATGTCTCCAACATCGAAAATGGCTTCCTGCGTTGTATCGCAATGGTACCCGACTATGACCGGCTCATTGAGCAGATAGCGGCCCAACGCCTGGAATATTCCGGTCATCGATTGACTGTACGCGGGCGACCAGCGTGAAGGCTTCAAGCGCGCGGCGTGGTAACCCCTGCCGACCGTGCTGCCATGCAGGCCGATGCCATATTGCCCCGACATCGCTCCTTCCCATCTCAACCATGGCGGAGTCGTATTCCCCGAAAATGCAACCACCCCGCGCAAGCCCTTCCCGCGCAACTTCGCGATGCGCTCGTCCAGTGACGCAAGACAATAGAGTCCCGGCAGAGGCTCAACCTCCGGCCAGGACACGTACACGCGCACGAGGGCCAGGTCCGTGCCGACAATCTCCGCCGCCTGGTCCAGCGACTGCTCGAACAGCCGCTGTTGCTCCGCGACCGTCGGCGGCGTGCCGCCGGGAATGGCCGGATGGGAAAGGTGCGGCGCGCACAGGCCGACCGTCGGCCCGGGAAACAGCACGTCCCGATAGTCAGGCAGTCGCACGTTCTTCTCTGTCGGCGCCGCCGGCGGCACGCGCCGGCCGACCCGCAGCAATGCCCGATCCAGCAGCACGTCGCCATCGAACAGGCGCACGGTCAGGTCGTAGCAGGCAGTGACCTCCGCCGCCGGGCATTCAATGACGAGATCCTGGGTGCCGTCGGCGAGCGCGAGCGCCTGGCCGCCCGGCACCGGCTCGGCAAGCTGGGGCGACTCGATGGTCCATTCGCAGCGCAGCGCGTTCGCGGGCCGTTGCGGCGCACGGAACCGCGCGGTGACGCGCGCCGCCGCCGGGGCGTCGAAAACATGATCCGGCCGGCCGCTGTCCAGCGCGACCAGGGCCTTTCCGGCATGGCTCAGGCGCGGCTGCTCCACCAGTGTGGATGCGGCATCGCCCACCGCCGGATCCGTGACGACCACCTGCAGGCGCCGGCCGTACACATAGTGACCCGCCTCGTCCCGTACGGTGGCGCCAGCCAGTACGTACCGGGCGCCTCCGGCAGTCCGAGTTGGTGTCCAAAAGAACCGACGATGTCGTCGGGATCGAAAGCCACCGGTTCCGAGGCCGAGAAGACCACGCCGCCCTGATAGCGGGCGCGAACCTCCACATCCACGACATAGTTCCCCGCGGGGAGGGGCTCGAAATCGTCGAGCGTGCGCGGCATGCCGTAGGCATCGTACGCGAGGCGATGTTCCCCAGCCCGCCCGCGCACCAGCAGCGAGCTGAGCGGCAGTCGCGGCGTTCCCGTTCCCACCGGGCCGAGCCAATCGGCGAAGTCGAGGATGCGCCAGTGCGGGGTGAACATGAAATCCGTATCGTCAATCCGCAGATCGCGCAGATAGGCGACGC
>CAYMAR010000516.1:0-2086 GCA_964388465.1 uncultured Desulfobacteraceae bacterium | reverse complement strand
CATGGCCTCATCCAACAGCGGCGCGGTCTCGGTTTCCAGAATCTCGATCACGCGTGCGTGGACACGTTGCCCGTAGCGCTTCCCGCCGGCCAGCTGCCAATTCTCCCAGTTTTGACGATGGATGAGTTTGGGCCGCCAGATCTCCGTCTTGAAGCGCTCGAAGGTGTGGTCGTGCTCCATGAAATGCCCGCCGGGGCCGACCGCGGCGATGACATCCAGGGCCATGGTGTCCGGGGTCACCTCGATGCCCCGGAGAATGCGCTTGACCATGTCGATGATCTCGTCGGAAGCCACCATCAACTCCGGCGAGCTGGTCAATCCTGAATCGAGGTAGCCCACGTCGTGGATCATGTTGCCGCCGACGAGCCCGGATGTGGCGATGTTGATGGCCGCCTCCATGGCGGCCTGTTCGTCGAACAGCTTGGCGTCCGAGCAGCCCGCCGTCTCGTATTCGGGCACCCGCAACCACTTGGTGATGTCGGTATACGCGGCGCTCAGCAGGGCCATTTCCGGCGAACCGTAGCAATAGATCGTCGAGAGCATGTCCATGTTGGACATCAATCCACCGATGATGATCTGGGCACCGGGCCGGCGCAGTTGGCTGAGCACGATGCCGAAAAGGCTTTCGGCCAGGGCCTGGACCAGCAGCCCCGCAAGGGTGGCCGGCGCCGTCGCTCCCGCCAGAGGACAGGGGGTATAGACGAAGGGAATCTCGTTGTCACAGCAGAACAAGAGTTTCTGGACGACCTCCCGGGAATGGCTCAGGGGCGATACCGGCTCGATATAGAGCGAGAAAATGGGGCCTTTGCGCCATTCCTCCTTTCCGCCGACGCGGATGTAGGCCATCTCCAGTTGGTCGCGAACCCCTTCGATGTCCACCGCCGTGATGTTGATGGGCTTGCTGGTGCCCTCCAGCATGGCCAGATACTGCCAGCGGTCATAGGTCCCGACGGCCGTATCCTGGGTGATACCGAGGGACATGTGAAAATCGTAGTTGGGCAGGGCCTGGGCGATGCGGGCGCAATTTTTGACGTCCTGGTAAGTGCTCCGCCGGCGCTCGCCGGTATAGGGATCCAGGGTAAAGGGCGTATCGGAACCCCCGCCGTAGTAAATCTGGTTTTTATAAAGCTCCATCCGGTAGCGGCGATCCGGGCCGATCACCACGACCTTGCTGGGGACGGTGGCCCGGGCCTTGTCGACCATGTCGGGGGGAATTTTGACCAGGCTGCTCTGCGCCGTGGTGTCCTCGACAATCGCGCCTCCGGCGCGGGCGACCTCGACGCCTTCCGTTGCGTAGACGCGCACGCCGGTCTCGTACAACACGCTCAGGGCCGCGTAATAGATGGCCTCGATCTGGTCTTGGCTCAAGATCTGCAGCCGGGGGGTTGCGTTGACCTCGTAATTGTGTCGGTTGACCCTCATGGTAGATCTCCTGAATGGCTGTGGCCGGCATTGGCCGTAACGCTGCCGGCCGGCATTGCGGCGGTCAGGTCTCGAAATGGGCCTGACGAATATGGCCGCCGGGGGGCACCACGATGAACGCGTCGTCATCGGCAGGCGGACCCGCGATCATCGCGACCATTCTCCGGAAGAAGCGCTCCGATCCGATGATCTCTTCATAGCGCATGTGCCAGCGCCGGCAGTAGCGGGCCACCGCCAACGCCTGCGGCCGATAGCGTTCGAGTTCCTCGCGGCTGTGGGCGATAAAGGCCAGACGCCGGTAGTGACGATATTGGTCATCCATGATCCAGTCGGCTTCCGCCTGTCCGTAGGTGTCGGCATATTCCCGGTATTCCTGCAGGGGATGCGCTCCGGCTTCGAGCCAGCCCGCGGACAGATAATATGTCCCGGGTTCGGCGGCAAATTGCTTGCGGTAGACACGACGCGATCCCAGCAGAACGGCGATGCAATCCTCCACCCGCGGCACGATGAGAGTATGCTGGTCGGCACGGAGGCCGTCGAGCCCGTTGCCGCAGCGGCCGTAGCCTAAAAGCAACCGGCTGGCCGGCCGGATCTGCGCCAGAACCGCTTGTAGCTGCTGGCGCATCCGCCCGGGCGTGCGGTGCAGCCCGTAGTCCATGAACAC
>CAYMAR010000515.1:0-2098 GCA_964388465.1 uncultured Desulfobacteraceae bacterium | reverse complement strand
AAGCGAGGACGTGCGGGCCAACGTCGATGCCGGGCAATTCGGCATCTGGCAGGAATCCGGTTACTACATCAACCTTGCGATTGTGGTGGGCGCCTACCGGGGAATGGGCTACGGAGAAGCCGTCGGCGCCATGATCCAGGAGGAGTCGCTGACCATCCCCACGAGGGAGGAACTGCAGGACGTGATCAAAGAGAACCTGACGAGCGACCCCGCCCGGAGCGCCTCGGCGGCGGACCTGCTACAGACCATCGCCACCTTCGACCTGGCTCCGGGCAAGATGCCCATCCCGCACCCCTGCAAGCCATACAGTGTTCAGGGCAATGCCTATCGCTTGGGCATCCCCTTTACCGGGCACCCCATGATCGGCCACGACATCATCTACAATCACCCCATGAACTGCGGCGCGGCCATCGGCCGCACTGCGGAACGGGATTTTCTCAGCTTCGCACACCAGGTCAGGCAGCTTGACGGCGGCGTCTACCTCTCTATCGGCTCCGCGGTCATGTCGCCCATGATCTTCGAGAAATCCCTTTCCATGTCGCAAAACCTGGAAATGCAGGAAGGCCGGCACATCGACCAGCACTATATGCTCATCGTCGACCTGGCGGAAAGCACCTGGGACTGGAGCCGCGATGGCGAACCGCCCATGGACAATCCCGCCTACTACCTGCGCTACTGCAAGACCTTCAACCGCATGGGCGGAACCATGCACTATATGTGCGCCGACAACCGCGAGTTTCTGACCGCACTGCGGGAAGCGCTGGAAGAGGACACATGCATCCCGTCAGCGCCTGCCGCCGAGCCCGCAAGGCAGGCATGCGCGAACGAAAACCCGGTCGAACACCTGATCGTGCGACTCCCGAGCCTGGCCGTCTGCCGAGAGCATCTAACCAACGCCATCGACGCCATCGAGAACTCATTTCGACAAGGCGGCAAGTTGCTGCTCTGCGGCAATGGCGGCAGTCAGGCCGACTGCGAGCACATTGCCGGCGAGCTGCTCAAGTCTTTCCGGCGCAAGCGCCCCGTGACAGCCGACTGGGCGAACGAACTCCCCGACGACCTGCGTGCACAGCTCGAAGGCGGGCTGCCGGCTCTCGTGCTGCAAACGGGCGGGGCCTTTGCGTCGGCCTTTGCCAATGATGTCAATGCCGACGCGGTCTACGCCCAGCAAGTACATGTGCTCGGGGGACCAGAAGACATCCTGCTGGCCATCAGCACATCCGGCAACTCGGCCAATGTCCTGGCCGCCGCCCGCACGGCCCGGGCAAAAGGCCTGACCGTCATCGGCCTGACCGGTCGCGACGGCGGCGTCCTGGCCCGATTGGCGGATCTCTGTCTCTGCGTGCCGGCAGACGAGACATACCAGGTCCAGGAGTTGCACCTGCCCCTGTATCACACCCTCTGTCTCGCTCTCGAAGATCGCTTCTTCCCCCCGGAACAATAGGCTTATAGGATAGATCATGGCGCCGCACTGACCATGACGCAGAACGGAAAGAAATAGTAATGTTCCCAGTCAATTAACCAGGAGATCTAAAGTGTCATCTTTACCTCAACTCCTCGACGACCTGCAGAAATCGCCGGTCATCGCCATTCTGCGTGGCGTCACCCCGGACAGCGTGCTGCCCGTTTGTCGTGCACTGGCCGCTGGCGGCATCCGCTTTATCGAGGTCACCATGAATTCCCCCAGCCCCGCCGACAGTATTGCCAAGGCGGCCGAAACTCTCGCTCCGCAAGGCGTTCACATCGGCGCCGGTACCGTGCTCACGCCGGACGAAGTCGACCAGGTCGCCGCGGCCGGCGGCACCTACATCATCTCGCCCAACTCCGACGCGGCGGTGATTCGACGGACCAAAGAACGCGGCCTGATCTCCATTCCGGGATTTTTCACTCCGAGCGAAGCCTTTGCCGCCCTTGCCGCGGGCGCCGATCTGCTCAAGTGCTTCCCGGTCGGGCGCCTGGGCCCGGGCTACATCAAGGACCTGAAAGCCGTACTGCCCGCCCCGGTCGTCGCGGTTGGAGGCATCAACCGTGACAATGCACAGGACTACTTCGCGGCAGGCGCCGTTGCGGTCGGGGTCGGCTCATCGCTCTACAAAGC
>CAYMAR010000514.1:0-2103 GCA_964388465.1 uncultured Desulfobacteraceae bacterium | reverse complement strand
CTCCCTCCCTTTCTAAGGTATGGCCACGTTCCAGGCTTCGATGATCAGCATGGTACGGGCTTTTCAGTTGGCGTCCGTCATGGACAGACGTTGCGGTCCCCGCGCCGGCGGCGGATTGCGGGTATCCAGCTTCACCGTGACCGGCATGCCCTGGCGCAACCCCTCGTCCGGGTTGGCGGCCACCACCCGCAGGCGGAAGACCAGGTCGGTGCGCAGGCGCGGGGTTTCGACGTTCTTGGGGGTGAATTCCGCTTCCGGGCTGATGAAGCCCACCTGGCCCTGGTAAGGCGCATCCGGCCGGCTGTCGGTATAGATCGCGGCCGGCATCCCTGGCCAGACCCTGCCCAGGTCCGGCTCCGGTACGTAGGCCCGCACCCACACGGGATCGTCCATGGAAAGGGTGGCCACGGTCTGGCCGGCCGCCAAGATGGCCCCCGGTTCGACCACCCGCGTCAGCAGCATCCCGTCGGCCGGGGCGATGACGGCCGTATCGGCCAGGCGGATTTGGGCCTGCGCCAGGCGCGCCTCGGCCTCGGCCAGGTGGGCCCGGCCGGCGGCGATCTCCTCCACACGGAAGCCGTCGAGCGCCAGGGCCAGGGCCTCGCGCGCGGTTTTAAGCCTTGCGCGGGCTTCGTCGCGACGGGCCCGGATGTCATCGAAAGCCTGACGGGTGCCGATATCCTCCGCCAGTAGGGCCCGGCGGCGTTCGAATTCCGCCTGATAGGCCTTGAGGGCGGCGGCCTGCTCCGCCACCCGGGCACGGGCCTGCCGGATCTCCTGGGGGCGCACGCCGTTTTCAAGGCGGGCCAGCTCGGCCGCCGCCCGGTCGCGCGCCGCGCGCGCCAGGTCCACCTCGTTTTCGTAGGGCGCATGGTCGAGCAGGCCCACTTGCTGGCCCTTGCTGACCCGGTCGCCCTCCTCGAAAAAGACCTCGGCCAGCCTCCCGGCCACGCGAAAGCCCAGATCGACTTTACGGATGTCCACGTTGCCGTAGAGGGTCAGGCTGTCGTCGCCCGCTACCGGCCGGCCGGCCTGCCAGTGGCGGTAGCCCAGGATGCCGGCCGCCACCGCCGCCGCCAGGATCGCCAGAATCACCAATTTCTTCATGCTGAATCCTCCAGGTCGGGCCGCCGGGCGGCCATGAAATCGAGCGCGGCCATGGCCCGGGAAACCACGCCGGCCTGGATCTCTTCAATCTCCGCGGGGGTGTAACCCTCCATGCCCAGGCGCCGGGTCACCGTGGCCCGGCCGGCTCGGAACACCATCACCTGGCCTATAAACAGGATCGCCTGCAGGCTGCACTCGCGCCGGTCGGTTTCACCGGTGGCCGCCGCGATCAGGGTGCTGAAAGCCTCCAGGATACGCGCCATCACCTTGGGATAAATCCGGTCGAAGGCCGCCGTGGGCGCCATCTGCTCCCGCAGGATGATCTTGGAAAAGGGCATCGTGCCGGGGTCGCCGCACATCACGCTGATCATGGCAGACAGGCCTTCGCCCAGCAGGGCGCGCGCTGCCGGGGGATCGAGTTCGCCTGCCGGCGTGGCGGAAATGCGTTCCAGGAAGGGCACCAGATGACCGCCCAGCACATCGGCGATATGCTCGACCGTGGCCTGGTAGAGCCCTTCCTTGCTGCGGAAATAGTAGGGGATCGCCGAGAGGTTTACCTGGGCCTTGTCCGCCAGCATGCGCGTGGTGGTGGCGTTGAAACCGTTCTCGGCGAAAATCTCGATGCCGGCCTGGATCAGGCGCGAGCGTGCATCGGGTCGATTGTTGCGCTTGGGCATGCCGGGATCCTTTCGAAGGGATTTTACATAAAATAATTCATTCGTATGATTAAGTCAAGCGTATGATTTTTCTGCGCGCGGCGCACCATGACGATCGGCACGCCCAACATTTTGAAGGTATTGCTTTTTTTTATGGAGATCTTTTATAGGATAGTGGCGTCCATTCGCAGGACGTCGTCCCCCGCTCAAATAGGCAAGGAGGTTCGCATGGCCGGCCCAACCGTCGTCAATCCCCGCGTGGCCGCGATCTGCCTGTGGGCCGGCTTGGCGCTGCTCGTGGCAGGATGCGGCACCGCCCGGCCCTTGAACATTCCCGGAC
>CAYMAR010000513.1:0-2113 GCA_964388465.1 uncultured Desulfobacteraceae bacterium | reverse complement strand
AGCCGGAAGCCCGACACCGCCCCCGGGTCGACCGATAGCAGCCCGGCCGCCAGAAGCTGACGAAAAACGGACTGCCACTGAGTTTTGGAAAGGTCTTTGCCCACACCAAAGGTCGTGAGCCTTTCGTGACGCCAGTTGGAGACCCGTTGGTTGGCGTTGCCGGTGAGCACATCGGCCAGGTGCACCGCCCCGAAACGCTGCCCCGTGCGATAGACGCAGGAGAGGGCCTTCTGGGCGGCGACGGTGCCGTCCCAGGATTCGACGGGCTGCAGGCAATTGTCGCAGTTCCCGCAATCGATCTGGCGCTCCTCACCGAAATAAGCCAGCAGCGCCCGGCGGCGGCAGGACACGATTTCGGCGAACCCCAGCAAGCGGTCGAGCTTGCGCCCCTGGATGCGTTTGAACGCCTGGCTGCCCTCGGATCGCTCAAAAAGGCGGCGCAGGGCCACCAGGTCGGCCAGCGAATAGACCATCCAGGCGTCCGCTGGTTCGCCGTCACGCCCCGCACGGCCTGTTTCCTGGTAATACGCCTCCATGCTGGCCGGCAAATCGAGATGGGCCACGAATCTTACGTCCGGCTTGTCGATGCCCATGCCGAAGGCGATCGTGGCGACCATCACCACGCCATCCGCGGTGATGAAGCGTTTCAGGTGACGACCCCGCGTGCCGGCATCAAGTCCGGCATGGTAGGGCAGCGCCTCGAGGCCTTCCGTCTGCAGAAAATGGGCGACGGCCTCGACCCGTTTGCGGGTGCGCACATAGACAATGCCCGATGCGCCCGGGTGCTCGGTGCGGATAAACTGGAGCAACTGCTGGCGATCGCGCTTTTTAAGCTGCACGCGGTACCGGATATTGGAACGGTCGAAGCTGGAGACGTAGATGGACGCATCGGCCAAGTCGAGCTTCTCCAGAATATCGCGGCGGGTCTGGGCATCGGCTGTGGCCGTTAGGGCCACCCGCGGCACCGCGGGATAGCGGCGGGTGACGGCTGCAATCTGCAGGTATTCGGGCCTGAAATCGTGCCCCCACTGGGACACGCAATGCGCCTCGTCGATCGCAAAAAGCGCAATGGACAGACGCTCAAGCAGGCGCTGAAAGCCATCGGTAAGCAGGCGCTCCGGGGCGAGGTAGAGAAGATCCAGGCGACCCGCAACAGCGTCTTGCTCGACCCGGCGCGCAACGCCCGCTTCCAAACTGGAATTCAAACAGGCGGCCCTGACGCCGTTGGCCTGCAGCGCAGCAACCTGATCCTGCATCAGGGCAATCAGGGGCGAGACCACGATCCCGACCCCCTCCCGGATGACACCGGGAATCTGGTAGCAAAGGGATTTGCCGCTGCCGGTCGGCATAAGCACGAAGGCGTTGCCGCCGGAGACCAGGGTCGCAATGATGGCTTCCTGGTTTTCGCGGAACCGGTCGTAGCCGAAAACCGATTGAAGAATATGATGCGGATCTCGGGGACACGTCATGAGCCGTTGTTGACCTTTCTCTGGATTCGAGGGGCGCCTTGATGGATCGGAAAAGCCCGTGCGAAAATTCATTCCCGTAACTGGCCAGTTTGACGTAGATGGCCTTGGCGATATCGACGCTCATCTTACGGGTCGGTCCCCAGTGCCGCGGCAAACCTGGCGCGCACCGTTTCGGCCAGCGCCTCAGCCGACAGATCGACGAAGTCCGACGGGGGAATGGCATCCAGCACCCTCAGCCGGATCAGATGGCGCCCGTGGAAGTTCAGGCTGTATTTGGGCAGGGCCGCGCGGGTACCTTCGATAACCACGGGCAGAATCGGCACCTGCATCTGCTGGGCCAGGATAAATGCCCCCGGTTTGAACGGTTTCAACCGGCCCGTACGGGAACGTGTGCCCTCAGGAAAGAAATAGACGGAACACCCTTCGGCGAGAGCACGCTCGCACGCGTTCATCATTTGGCGAATGCTGTCCTTATCCCCTCGCCGCAGGCCGATGTAGCGGTTGAGGTACATATTCCAACCGACAAAAGGCAGGCGGAAGACCTCAAGTTTGGAAACCCATTTGAAGGGGAAAAACAGTCGAAAAGCCACCAGAATGTCGAGCTGGGACTGGTGATTGGACACGATGATGTACTGGGCCCGGCG
>CAYMAR010000512.1:0-2133 GCA_964388465.1 uncultured Desulfobacteraceae bacterium | reverse complement strand
CACCGCTGGCCACCATCAAACGGGCCGAAGGCCGCAGCTGGACGCTGCACGTGCCGGACTTTGCCTTTGGCCCGGTGGAGCATGTGCGGATACGCAACTGGCGCGGCCGGCTGCGACCCGATGTCAAGGACTGGCTGACGCAAGGCGCCTTGGAGCTGGAAGTCCGCACACCGGATCCCGATGCGGCCAGCACGGCCGAAGCCTCGCCGGGTCAAAACCTGCCGCTTCGATATGCGGGGCGATGGTCGGCGGAGAAAGGCTGGACTTTCAAAGTTTCGGGAGAAGGCCCATCCTGGCAGTGGCACCCGAAGCCGGCGGCTGAAACCGGCCCTTTGCATTTCACCCCCCGATTGGATCTGACGGCCAGCGGCGCAAAGGACCAGATCCAATTCCAGACCAACGCGCAACTGACGGATTTCAGCGTGCAGCGGTCGCAGACCCGCGTGCGAATTCCCGCGGTTTCGCTTCAGGCTTCCGCGGAAGGTCGCTGGCACCAGCTCCAGGGGCGCTACATCTTCAAAGCCGACGGCCTGCGGATCTCAAACGAATCCGTTCAGGGGCGACTGCCACGGGTCGCCGTCGCGGGCGGCTTTCACACGGCCGGAGACGATCTGCGCCTTACAGGGCGCGCCCGGATCTCGCGCGGGGCCGTGCGCATACCGAAAGACGGGCTCAGCATGGAAGGCATCCGCCTCGATCTGCCCCTGGCCTGGCCCCAGGACCCCGCAACGGCCGGGGGCCGATTCAGCCTGGCGGCCCTCAAATGGAACGACCTGTCGCTGGGTGCGGTAAGCGGCCGGGTTCGCCAGCAAGCCCGGGGGGCTGATTTCGCGGCAACCCATCAAAGCGCCCTGCTGCCCGGCGCCCGCCTGGCGGTCGACGGCCGCGTGGCTCTCGCGACCGGTGAGACCATTCCCCGGGTGAGCCTGGCCTATCGTCTCGAGCGCGCCGCCAGCCGGGAGGACATCGATCTCGGCGCTCTGAAGGCCGATT
Organism: uncultured Desulfobacteraceae bacterium; assembly: GCA_964388465.1. GTDB lineage: Bacteria > Desulfobacterota > Desulfobacteria > Desulfobacterales > UBA5852 > JABZFP01. The sequence goes on along the minus strand of CAYMAR010000512.1, from coordinate 1,140 downwards.
GGGCCGGCATCCGCGGCAATGGACGCATCACGGCCGCAGGCCGCGGTGTCTATGAACCGGGAAGCCTTCAGGCCGACCTCCGCATGGAAATTTCCGGTGGGCGCCTGACCATACCCCAAAAAAAGGCGGGCATCCTGGGCTTCGAGGGCGCCGTTGTTTTCCCGGATCTGACGACCCTGCGTTCGGCCCCCCGGCAGCAAATCGCCTTCGAACGGACGTATGTCGGCGATCTGGCCGCCTCCGACGGCCGGATCGACTTCCAGATCGAGCCCGGCGGGGTCTTTTTTCTCGAACAGGGCCGATTCCAATGGTGCCAGGGAACCGTCTATCTGCCGGCCACCCGGGTGATGCCGGGAAAAGACGAATACGACCTCACCCTCAGTTGCGACCGGCTCAAGCTGGCCCCCCTGCTGGAGCAGATCGGAGCGGCCCGGGCTGAAGGGGGCGGCACGGTCAGCGGCCGCGTGCCGATCCGCATCCGCAAGGGTCAGTTCCAGGTGGACAGCGGATTCCTGTATTCCTCCCCCGGTGAAGGCGGCACGATCCGGCTGCGCGGCACCGACATGCTGACCGCCGGGATACCCCCCGGCACGCCCCAGTTCAACCAGCTCGAGCTTGCCAGACAGGCCCTTAAAGAATATGATTACGACTGGGTTAAACTTACGCTCGCCACCGAACCCCGGGAAGACCTGCTGCGCCTCAAATTGCAACTGAGCGGTCGACCGACGCATCCGCTGCCGTTCATCTACGATACCCGCGCCGGCGGATTCGTCCCGGCGGATCCTGAAAGCCCGGGATCCCGATTCGAGGAAATCAAACTGGATGTCAACTTTTCGCTGCCCCTTAACCGTCTACTGGAGTACAAAGACTTGCTGAACCTTTTCTCCTAACGGAATGGAGACCCCTATGGGCAAAAAATGGCTTTTGTTGGCGGCCGTCCTGCTGACCGGCACCAGCGCCGCCTGCACCCAGCACCGCGTCGAGGTAGCACCGGTCGAGGTCAAGCCGATTCACATCACCATCGACGTGAACGTAAAAATTGACCGGGAGATTGATGATTATTTTGGCGACCTTTTCGAACAGGAAGAGGCCCTCCGCCAGCAACAGGAAAATTCGACCCCGGAATGATCAGGGAGGAGA
>CAYMAR010000511.1:0-2135 GCA_964388465.1 uncultured Desulfobacteraceae bacterium | reverse complement strand
GCGACACGGTGCTCGAGGTGGGCACGGGATCCGGATACCAGACGGCCGTTCTGGCGCGGCTCGTACGCCGCGTCTACAGTGTCGAACGCATCGAGGACCTGGTGGCACTGGCACGACACCGTTTCCGCCAGTTGAAGATCCGGAACGTGCGGGTCAAGCATTCCGATGGCAAGATGGGATTGCCTGAATACGGTCCCTTCGACGCCATCATGGTGACCGCAGCGCCAGAAGGCATTCCCAGGGCACTCGTGGCCCAGCTGCGCGTGGGCGGCGTGATGATCCTGCCGATCGGTACCAGCGAGGAGCAGGTGCTGGTCCGCGTGACCCGCACGGAGGATCATTACGAGACCGAGTTTCTGGAACGCGTTTCCTTCGTGCCGTTGCTTGGCGGGGTGCTGTAGTTGAAACTTTTTTCCGGGCTGTACGACAGAGTCATGCGCTGGTCACGGCACCGTCATGCGCCGGCCTATCTGGCCGGACTGAGTTTCGCCGAATCCTCTTTTTTCCCGGTCCCGCCGGACGTCATGCTCGCGCCGATGAGCATGGCCAGTCCGTCGCGGGCGATCTGGTTCGCATCGCTGACGACGGTGGCGTCGGTGCTCGGCGGGCTGGCGGGGTACGTCATCGGTTTCTTCGCCTTCGAGGCGACGGCGCCGTTGATCGAACAGCTGGGATACTGGGACAAGTACCTGAAAGCGCGCGAATGGTTTGATGCCTGGGGCTTCTGGGCCGTGTTCCTGGCAGGCTTCTCACCGATTCCCTACAAGGTTTTCACCATCACGGCCGGCGCCATCGGTATGGCGCTTGTGCCATTCGTGATTGCCTCGATGATCGGGCGGGGAGCGCGCTTCTTCCTTGTGGCGTTGCTCATGGCCTGGGGCGGAGAACCCATGGAGACGGTACTGCGGCGCTACGTGGATATCGCCGGTTGGGTGGTGATCGCTGTGGTGGTGGCGGTTGTCATGGTGCTTCAGCTGAAATAGCCACCGGAGACGAAGGACCGACGCCGAGATGTCGAAGGGATCCCCCGCATTCGTTCTCGTCCTTGTGGCGCTGCTGGCCACGGGCTGTTCGGCACCATGGCGTGCGCCGGTGGAGACGCGGTCGGGATCCGGATACAGCGACGCAGGCGGCCGCATCCAGGGTCCGACCTACCGGGTTCAGCCTGGCGACACCTTGTACGGAATCGCCTGGCGTGCGGGTGTTGACTACCAGGACCTGGCCGCCTGGAACGCAATCGCGCCGCCATACACCATCTATGTCCGCCAGCAACTCCGGGTCGTTCCGGGGACCGCCAGGGCAACGAAGCAGGCGCCGGCGAAGTCCGCAAAGAATGCAGCGACAGCGAAATCGCCGGCTACGACGGGCAAGACCGCCCCCGCGTCCGTGCCGGCGACGAGAGCCAAGAACACCGCTGTACCGTCGTCCACCCCGAAGCCCCGCGCGGTGAAAGAGGTGCCGTCGGGGTCATTGCGCTGGACCTGGCCGGCCAAGGGGCGGGTGGTTCAGACGTTCTCGCCGAGCGACCCTGCGCGCAAGGGCGTCAAGATCCGCGGCAACCTGGGGCAGCAAGTTGTGGCGTCAGAGGCCGGGGAGGTGGTTTACAGTGGCAGTGGACTGGTCGGTTACGGCCAGCTTATTATCATCAAACATAATAAAGAATTCCTCAGCGCCTACGGACACAATGCCAAGCGGCTGGTCCGGGAGGGGGACAGGGTGGCGCGGGGAAAAGTGATTGCCGAGATGGGGACGTCCGCAGGGCAACCCCAATTGCACTTTGAAATCCGACGCCGGGGCAAGCCCGTCAATCCCCTCGGCCTTTTGCCGAGGCGCTAGGCGCCCGCGTCGTCAGGAACGGTTGGATACCGGCGCTCATCGTGAGCGGTTTGCGGTGTCAGAACATCCGGCAACGAGAGAAGTGGGGACGGAGGAGACAAGGTGTCGAAAGGAGCAGACGCGGATCCGGCGGGCGATGATGACGTGTTGCCCGCGGAAGCCGAACCCGGGACGCTCGAGGACGAGACGCTCGAGGACGTAACAGCTTCCGGCGAGTCCGAGGCGGACGGCGACGGTGATGATGATGGGGACGACATCAAACCGGAGCAGGCCAAGCCCGCCTTCGGGGCCGGCAAGTA
>CAYMAR010000510.1:0-2162 GCA_964388465.1 uncultured Desulfobacteraceae bacterium | reverse complement strand
GCCAAGAGCATGGAGACGGCGCTGGACGTGGTCGAGGGCATGCAGTTCGACCGCGGCTACTTGTCGCCCTATTTCGTGACCAACGCCGAGCGTATGGAGTGCGTGCTGGAGGAACCCTACCTCTTGATTCACGAAAAGAAGGTTACGGTGATGAAAGACCTGGTGCCGTTGCTCGAACAGGTGGCCCGGGCCGGCAAACCCATGCTGATCATCGCCGAGGACGTGGAGGGCGAGGCGTTGGCCACCCTCATCGTCAACAAGCTGCGCGGCACCCTGCAGGTGGCCGCCGTCAAGGCGCCCGGTTTCGGCGACCGGCGCAAGGCCATGCTCCAGGACATCGCCGTCCTGACCGGCGCTCAGGTGATCTCCGAGGATCTGGGCATCAAGCTGGAAAACATCACGGTCAAGGACTTGGGCAAGTGCAAAACGGTCAAGATCGACAAGGACAACACCACCATCGTCGACGGGGCCGGCACCAAAGCCGCCATCGAGGGGCGCGTCAAACAGATCCGCGCCCAGATCGAGGAGACCACCTCGGATTACGACCGGGAGAAGCTGCAGGAGCGGTTGGCCAAGATTATCGGCGGGGTTGCCGTCATCAACATCGGGGCGGCCACCGAAATTGAGATGAAGGAAAAGAAGGCCCGGGTCGAGGACGCCCTGAACGCCACCCGGGCAGCGGTGGAGGAAGGCGTGGTGCCTGGCGGCGGTGTGGCTCTGGTGCGCTGTCTTACCGCTTTGGATAACGTCAAGGTGAAAGGTGAAGAGCGCCAGGGTATTGCCATTTTAAAACGGTCGATGACCGAGCCCCTGCGCCAGATCGCCCGCAACGCGGGCCATGAAGGCGCGATCGTGCTCAACAAGGTTCTCGAGGGCAAGGACGATTTCGGTTTCAATGCCCAGACGGAGACCTTCGAGAACCTGCTGGCCGCCGGCGTCATCGATCCCACCAAGGTTGTACGCTTTGCCGTTCAGAACGCCGCTTCCGTGGCCGGTCTGATGCTGACCACCGAGGCCATGGTGGCCGAAAAGCCCAAAAAGCAGAAAACACCGGCAATGCCGGCGGAAGGCATGGACGACGATATGTATTGATGATCACCTCGCCGTAAAACACCGGAGAGGGCCTCCGCCCGCTCCGGTGCGGAATCGGCATCCATGCTGACCGGCGGGGCCGACGTGCACGGCCAGCCGACACGCCTGAATTCGATCCGGCGCCATGCCCGGGTGGATTCAAGAAATATGACGGGACGCACGTCTTTAAACCTATTTTCACCTCCCCGCCCTTGAATTCGCATTTCCATATCGTTAGTGTTCGAGCCTAAATTGTTAAAAAAAGAATCCAATGAGGGGGGGTTTATGCCCCAGAACATCGGCTTTGTATCCACACGTTTTGCCGGCACCGACGGTGTCACCCTGGAGGCCAGCAAGTGGGCCCGGGTGCTCGAAACCAGGGGACACCGGTGCTTCTGGTTCGCCGGCGAGCTCGACCGCGACGCCGACCGGAGCTTTCTCGTTCCCGAGGCCCATTTCCGCGACGATCAGAACCGCTGGATTAACGAACGCGTCTTAGGCCGCAAGCAGCGCAAGGCTTCCGTGACCGAAACCATCCAGGCCCTCAAATCGATCCTCAAGGTGCAGCTGCGCGACTTCATCGAAAGCTTCCAGGTGGACATGCTGATCGCCGAGAATGTGCTCACGATCCCCATGCACATCCCCCTGGGCATCGCCCTGACCGAGCTGGTTGCCGAAACCCAGATCCCCACCATCGCCCACCACCACGATTTCTACTGGGAGCGGACGCGCTATGCCGTCAACGCCGTGGAAGACTACCTGCGCATGGCTTTTCCGCCGAAACTGCCCAGTATCGAGCACGTGGTCATCAACTCCTCCGCCCAGGAGGAGCTGGCCCTGCGCACCGGCATCGCTTCCATCATCATCCCCAACGTGATCGACTATGAAAACCCGCCGGAAGTCGATGCGGTCCAGAGTCGGAAAATCCGCGAGGGTATCGGTCTGGGGCCGGACGACGTCATGATCCTGCAGCCCACGCGGATCGTTCAGCGCAAGGGCATCGAACATGCGATCGCCCTGGTGGAGGAACTCGAGGACCCGCGCTACAAGCTGGTGATCTCGCACGAGGCCGGTGACGAGGGTTACGACTA
>CAYMAR010000509.1:1916-2163 GCA_964388465.1 uncultured Desulfobacteraceae bacterium | reverse complement strand
ATCAGGGCGCTGTCCACGGCGGTGAGCACCCGGTAGGTGTCCTCGGAGAAATCCTGATGCCCGGGCGTATCCAGCAGGTTGACCTCGTAACCGTCATAATGGAACTTCATGACCGACGTGGTCACGGAGATGCCGCGCTCCTGCTCGATGCTCATCCAGTCGCTGGTGGCATGCCGCGTGGCGCGTCGGGCCTTGACGGCCCCTGCCATCTGAATGGCGCCGCCAAAGAGAAGGAGCTTTTCCGTGA
>CAYMAR010000509.1:0-1906 GCA_964388465.1 uncultured Desulfobacteraceae bacterium | reverse complement strand
AATCTCCTGTTGGTGCTGCTTGTTCATCTGTCGCTATCCTCGATGTAGCGTCTGGCGAAGGACGAAAGACCTTCAACACCAGGCGCTGGATCCCGGCGGCAGCCTGGATCGCTGAAAATGTCCGCTGTGGGCATAAAAAAACGGGCCCTCAAGCCAGCCCGTAAACTGTAGCAATTATAATGCCGTGCAAACGGTGTCAACCGCTATCCTGGGCTCGCAGGCGGCCGAAGAGCCGGGTGACCTGCCGCCGGGTTTCCTCGCGGCTGCCGCTGTTGTCGATGACGTGCGTCGCCCGCCGGCGCTTGATCTCCAGATTCATCTGGGAGTCGATGCGGGCCAATGCGGCGGCTTCGCTGAGACGGTCACGCGCCTTGAGACGCGCCAGCTGCACCGCGGCGGGCACGTACACCACCACGATCGCTTCGAGGCCCCGGTCCATACCAGATTCAAAGAGCAGGGGCACATCCAGAAAAATCAGCGCTTCCGGCCGCCGGTGGGCGATCTCGGCCTGGGCACGGGCCGACTCCCGGCGAACATAGGGATGAACCAGGGATTCAAGCAGCCGGCGTCGGTCCGCATCGCCAAAGACCAGCGCTCCCAGCTGCTGACGGTCCAGCTGGCCGTCCGGGCCGACCACACCGCTGCCGAAGGCAGCGACCACTTTTCGATAGGCCTCCCGGCCCGGTGCGACGGCCTGCCGGGCCAGCCGGTCGGCGTCGATGATTTCGGCCCCCAGGGCAGAGAGCATCCCGGCGACGGTGGACTTGCCACTGGCAATACCGCCGGTGAGCCCGAATACGGCCATCTCCGCCCCCCTTGCCAGCGCCCCTCAGGTGTCGCCGGCGCAACCAAAAAAATTAACATTATTGATCACTTAAACCCCCATACGCATCTTGACAGCAACTGGGGTGAGCGGATATTATAGAGGACTATCATTCAAGTTGGCAAGCCTGGTCACCATCCGCCATCAGCCGCGGATCCACATCAGCCGAACCTGTGCCAACGCCCGCCTCGGCAGGGAAAACAAATGGAGCTCAAGCGAGGGGCGGCGGCGCCAAGGAAAGGGTCATACCCCCATGCTCTGTTCCCAGTGCCAGCACGAGAACCTCCGCCATGCCAAATTCTGTGGCCAGTGCGGTCAGCGCCTGGGGATCCCCTGCCCCGGCTGCCAGACCCCCAACGTTCCCACCAACAATTTCTGCAGTGAATGTGGTGCCCCCCTGAAAGCGGATATCGGGCAGCGTCCCAGCCCCGCCCCCGGAAATGGCGCCCCTTCCCCCCGGACGACGGGGGAGCGCAAGCACATCACCGTGGTTTTTTCAGACCTGACGGGATACACGGCCCTTCTGGAGCGCGTCGACCCGGAAGATGTCAAGGAGGTGATGAGCCAGGTGTTCGAGGGTGTGGTGGCCATCGTCGACCGCTACGAAGGCTGTATCGAACGGATTCTGGGGGATGGCGTCCTGGCCCTTTTCGGCGCGCCCATCGCCCATGAAGATGACGCTGTGCGGGCCATCCGAGCGGCCCTGGCCATCCACAAACTCGTGCCCGAGAAGGGGCGCGAGTTCAGTGAGCGTCTGGGTGGACACCGGTTGAGCATGCACACCGGGGTCAACTCCGGGCTGGTGGTCACCGGCAAGGTGGATCTGGAACACGGCCGTCACGGCATCGCCGGCGATACCATCAACACCGCTGCCCGCATGGCCGATCTGGCAGAGGCCGACGAGATCGTCGCCGGCCCCGGCACCTATCGATTGGCCATGGGCCACATCGACTTCGAACTGGGCCCCAGCGCCCATGTCAAAGGTAAAACGCGGCGCATCCAGATCTACCGGGTTCGCGGTCCCAAACTGCGCCCCGATTCGTTGCCCCCGCCCATGGGGGTCAGAGCCGCACTGGTGGGTCG
>CAYMAR010000508.1:0-2164 GCA_964388465.1 uncultured Desulfobacteraceae bacterium | reverse complement strand
TGGGCCCACCTGGGATCGAACCAGGGACCTACCGGTTATGAGCCGGTGGCTCTACCAACTGAGCTATGGGCCCTCGAGCAGCGGGCCGGGCACGGATCGCAAGGATCGAATCTGACCTCCGCCAGGCCCTGTCCGAAAGCACCGTCGCAAGCGGCGGGCGGCACCCCGGGCACAAGCGAGCCCTGTCCTAACTTTCCATATCTTTTTTGTCAAGAAGCACCGCGGTCGGGAGATCGCCGCCGCCGACCCCACCGACGGCGCCCGGGCCGGATAGCGGACCCGCCCCGCGACGGCCTTCGAGCCGGCTCTCAGTTTTCAATAAAATGCTTCAGTTTCTTGCTGCGGGTCGGATGGCGCAGCTTGCGCAGCGCTTTGGCCTCGATCTGCCGGATGCGCTCCCGCGTAACCGCAAAGTCCTGCCCCACCTCCTCCAGGGTATGGTCGGCTTTCTCACCGATGCCGAAACGCATGCGCAGCACTTTCTCTTCGCGCGGCGTCAGGGTGGCGAGCACCTTGCGGGTCTGCTCGGCCAGATTCAGATTGACGGCCGCATCCGAGGGCAGCATGAATTTTTTGTCTTCGATGAAATCCCCCAGATGGCTGTCTTCCTCTTCGCCGATAGGGGTTTCCAACGAAATGGGCTCGCGCGCGATCTTGAGCACTTTGCGGACCTTTTCCAACGGAATCTCCATCTTTTCGGCGATCTCCTCCGGTGAAGGCTCACGCCCCTGTTCCTGGACGAGATAACGCGACGTGCGGATCAGCTTGTTGATGGTCTCGATCATGTGGACCGGAATTCTGATCGTGCGCGCCTGGTCGGCAATGGCGCGGGTGATGGCCTGGCGGATCCACCAAGTGGCGTAGGTGCTGAATTTGTACCCACGCCGATATTCAAACTTGTCCACGGCCTTCATCAGACCGATGTTGCCCTCCTGGATCAGGTCGAGGAACTGAAGTCCCCGGTTGGTATATTTTTTGGCGATGCTCACCACGAGCCGCAGGTTGGCCTTGGTGAGTTCACTTTTGGCGAGTTTGGCCCTGAACCGCCCCTCATCCACGCTGGCGATGATGCGCTTGAGCACGCGGTTTTTGGCCTTGATGGCCAGCTCTTTTTCCGCAATCTTGTCCTGGACGGCCCGCAATTCCTTGTAGAGCATGCCCAGATCCTTCTTGGTCAGATCGCAACGCGCCTTGGCCCATTTTACGAAGCGCGTCTCCGAAGACAGGTGGTTGCGCAATTCGCCCACCGGGGCATCGATCGTGTCCGCATACATGCTGATCGCCTTGTTCATCGAATCGAACCACTCGATCTGGTTGCGGATGATATTCTCGATACGGTCGATGACACTGCTTTCCAGGCGCCATTCCTTGAGCAAATCGAAAATCTTGACCGTGCGCCGGTTGATCGCCCGGCGAATCCGGCGCTGCTCATCCGGTTTGAGTCCGGTTTGAAACAGTTTTTCACGCCGCTTGCGGTTTTCCTCGTTGATTTCGCGGATCGCCTCGGTGGTCGCCAGGAACTTATCGGTCTGTTCCGATTCGTCCAACGGGCTGTCGCCCTCGTCGACATCCCGAAGCACATACTTGGGTCGCAGGGCGCCGTTGTGAATATGCTCGCCCAGTTCAAGGATGCATTCAACCGCTGTGGTCGTGTCCAGAAGCGCCCGTAAAACCTCCTGCTCGCCAAATTCGATTTTTTTGGCAATTTCGACTTCACCCTCGCGGCTGAGAAGCGTGACATTGCCCATCTCGCGAAGGTACATTTTCACGGGATCGGTAACGGTGCCAAAATCCGGCAGGCTCGAATCCCCGGTTTTGGCCTTGGCCGTCTGCGCGGCCTTGCTCTTGGCGGTAAGGCTGCCTTTTTTCTTATCGATCACTTCGATGTCGTACTCGTCAAACATCATCAGCGTATCGTCGATCTGGTCGGGCGTGAGCAAGGCGTCCGGAAGGGCGGCGTTGATTTCTTCATAAGTCAGAAAGCCCTGTTCCCTGCCGCGCTTGACAAGGCCCTCCAGCGCTTTTTGCACGGCTGCTTTGCCGTCTTCAAGCTCGGCCTTGCGAGGACGCCGCGCGGGAGCGGGGGGCTTAGGGGCGGCTTTCGCGGCCTTGGCCTTGACGACGCTCGGGGTGACAGCCTTTTTCGCAGGGGGCTTTTTCGCGG
>CAYMAR010000507.1:0-2167 GCA_964388465.1 uncultured Desulfobacteraceae bacterium | reverse complement strand
AGTTCGTCCGTGCGTTCCCGGACGAGCGTCTCCAGGTCCTCGTGATAGCGGCGCAGTTCGGCGGCGACCTCTTTTTCGTGGGTGACGTTGCGCACGATGGCCAGCGCTTCGTTCCGGCGGCTGCGGATCATCCGCGACTCGTAGTGGCGCCGGAGGCCCTTGAAGCGCAGGCTGTATTCGAGATACTGGACTTCGCCCGTGCAGAAGGCCGCTTCGATCTTGCGGGCGAAGAGGTTGGCGGTCTCCACTGGCAGCACATCGTCCAGGTGCTTGCCCAGATAGGCTTCCGCCGGCCAATACAGCTCGGCCGTGGCCCCCTCGAAGCTTTGAAAAACACCGTCGCGGCTGATGCGGATGATCATGTCCGGGATGGCGTTGACGATCGCTTTGTAGATTTGGCTATCCAATCGATCTCCTGGTCAAGGCGATGGCCGCAAAAAAGGCGCCCTTTTTAGCACAGGCGTTAAAGCCTGTCCACCGCCTGGGGGTCGTGGGCGGCCAATCCGGGCCGGTGCTCAGGATGCCGCCGTCTCGAAAAGCGCCGCGTATTCACCGTAGCCCTCGCGCGCAAGGGATTCGCGGGGAATAAACCTTAGGGCGGCCGAGTTGATGCAATAACGCCTCCCGCCGGGGGGAGGGCCGTCGGGAAAGACATGGCCGAGATGGGAGTCGCCTCGCCGGCTGCGCACTTCCGTGCGGGTCATGAAAAGCCGGCGATCTTCTTTTTCAATAATATTGGCGACTTCGAGAGGGCGGTCAAAACTGGGCCATCCGGTTCCGGAATCGAATTTATCCCGTGAGCTGAACAGTGGTTCCCCGGAGACGATATCCACGTAGATGCCTTCCTCGTGGTTATCCCAGTAGCGGTTGTCAAAAGGCGGCTCGGTGCCATTCTCCCGCACGACCCGGTACTGGAGTGGCGTCAGCCGCTGGCGGAGTTCATCCTCAGGGGGGCGCTCGGCGTGCTTGTCGTTAGCCGATGTCGGCGGGGCGGCCTGGTTGGGTGCGGCGACCCACAGGCGCCGAAGGAACTGATCACGGCCGGAGTTCCGGCGGTAGGCTTGATAGTGCTGTGGTGCTTTGCGGAAGTAGTCCTGGTGGTAATCTTCGGCCGGATAAAAAACGGCGAACGGCTTTATGTCCGTAACCACTGGCTGAGTCAAACGACCCGAGGCTTCCAGAGCGCGCTTGGACGCCTCGGCCAGACGTTTTTCCTCGTCGTTGGCATAAAAGACAGCGGTGCGGTACTGAGGACCGCGATCCACGAACTGGCCGCCGCCGTCGGTGGGGTCGATGGAGCGCCAGAAGATATCCAGCAGATCGCTGTAGCTGACCTTTTCGGGGTCATAATGAACCTGGACGGCTTCATAGTGTCCGGTGGTTCCCTGGCAGACCGCTTCGTAGGTCGGATCGGGAAGGCTGCCGCCCGTATAGCCTGAAACAACGGCCGTGACGCCAGGGACCTTCTCAAAATCCGATTCGGTGCACCAGAAGCAGCCGCCGGCGAAAGTGGCTGTTCGTGTGCCGGGTGTGGGGATTGTCGTCATGGTGATCACCTCTTATGTTTGTGAAGCAGGGCCCCGCGGTGGCCGCCGAATCAGAGCGAGGCCCCTGTTGGTTTCATGTTAATGCACAGCCAGCGGGTGCTTTTATGGCCGGTGCGTGCAGGAACATCGATCATTCTGGTGACAAACTAATCTTCGTGAATCAAAGGGCAAGCCGGGGCGGCGGCACGCCGGGCCGTTTCACGCGCAACCGCTGATTTTCGAAGGGCAAGTCTTGCCGATCACCCCGAGATCCAATAAGATTCGATCCAAGGGCCGGAACGGACGGCGACCGGCATGGCCGGTGAACGCGGGAGCCGGCGCCTAATCCAAACCGGCAGGCTCATGAAAGAAATCGTCATCCCCAAAGAACAGGCTGTTTTCTGGCTGGACCGTCACGGGTTCTGGCGCAACCGCCACGGACGGTTCGAGCGCCCCCGCATCATCGCCAAATTTCACGGTGCCATTGGCCGGGACGGGGATGGGTATTATCTTTCCCAGATTAACGGCGCGGTGCGGGAAAAAATTTATTTTCCCTACGAAGACACCGCGCTCTTCGTTTTCGATGTGGACATCGGCAAAAAAGCGGTCACGCTCAGATTGAACACAGGACGTGAAATGCC
>CAYMAR010000506.1:0-2182 GCA_964388465.1 uncultured Desulfobacteraceae bacterium | reverse complement strand
GGCTAGGCGTTAGGGGTTAGGGGCTAGGCCCGAATGGCACTTAGATAAGGCCTGTTTTGCATGAACCGTGTCTGTGATACGTGCCATTCAATGACGAAATACCCAAACACCCAAATACCCAAAGAAACCCGAAATTCGAAGTACCCAAGCTCAAAATGCCACCTGAACGGTCCTGTTTCGCGCTATTCGTCATTCGGACTTCGTCATTCCTTGGGTATTTGGGTATTTCGTCATTCGTCATTTGTGGCGCGCGTTCATTCCGTTCTGTCTGTCCCAAACGCGCTTAACTAAGCGCCATTCGGGGCTAGGCCCCCCTAATCTTTCGCCCTAATCTTTCGCCTTAATCTCTGTCCGATTAGGGCGAAAGATGAAGGCGAAAGATAAAGGGAACGCAGAACTCAGGCGCTACGAGAACGATTGGGAAACAACAACAAGGAGAGAAGCACATGAGACGCATGAAGCAACACACACAGACACTGGGGCTGGCACTGGGACTGACAATGGCAATGGCGCTTCCCGCGGTGGCGCAGGAGACCAAGGCGGCCGCGGAGACGAACTACGCCCTGAACTCGACGGTCATCGCCCGGCCCATGGGGGTATGGTCGGACACGCACCGTTATGCCGAGAACGCCCTGACCGACGGGAGTGACCGGGTGGCCGCGAAAGAACGGCTGAGCACGGTGGTGGACGGCAAGAATGGCAGAAATGATCTTGCCTGGGGAACCTGTTCGCCGTGCGAGCTGGAACTGTGGTTCCCGTACGACCGGCCGGTGCCGATCGCCAAGATCAGGATCGCCATGGGTCCGGAAAACTGGGCGCAACCGCAGCAGTATCGCGGCGAGGTGCAGGCCTGGGTCGGCGGGAAATGGGCCACGGTGCGGGAATTCAACGGCGCCGGCGCCTGGGACAAGCCCATGGAATGGGACGGCCTGGACCTGAAGACCAAGGGTCTCAGGCTGGTCGTGCATGACTCGACCTGGCGCGGCGGCGGCGGTGGCGGCTTCGGCGACGTGATCTTCTACGAGATCGAGGCGTTCGGGCCGGCCTCGGAGGCGCAACCTCTGGACGCCGCCGCGCGGCTCCGCGTCGAGCCGCAGGGGCTGCGCGACGCCGAGATTCCTTTCGCCGACCGGCGCATCTTCAAGCTCGGCGAACCCGCCGTCGTCAAGGTGAGCCTCGACGGCGCGGGACTGCCGGAAGGCAACTACGAGCTGCGCTGCGACATCCGCGACTGGTTTCTCGACAAGATCGAGGCGCTTCCCGCCCAGTCGGCGAAAGCCGGCGCCAGTACGGCGGCGACGTTTCAATGGAAGTCCGCGGAGCAGGGGCCGTTCCTGGTTGACGTTTCGCTCTGGAAGGACGGCGCGCTGGCCGGATTCGCACGGGAGAAGATCGGCGTCCGCGACGACAAGCTCTTCGAGACGGGTCAGATCGAGCCGCTCCCGGCGCCGGCGGGCATGAAGCGGAAATCCTACGACGAGCTGGTCGGCCCCGGGCACATGCTGTTCAGCGCCGGCGATTTCGGGCAGACCAATCAAAAGACCTTCGAGCGCATGGCTCGCGTCGTCAAGGAAGCCGGCTACGACTGCATCAAAGCCTGGCAGGTGTGGCGCTCGCTCGAGCCGCTGCCGGGGGTGTACGCGTTCCAGCGCCTTGACAACCTGTTCCGCAATGCCGTCAAGTACGATCTGGGTGTCGGTATCTGCTTCGGCTCTCACGACACGCCGGGCGCAACGCCGGTTTGGTTGCGCGACGAAGTGCAGCTCTATCATCACGGTCGGCGGGACAGCGTCGTGCCCGGACGCTACTACGGCTCGATGCACGTCGTCAACTACGGCGAGAAGGCCCGCGCCCACCGTCCGCGTCTGGCCCGGTTGCTGGCCGCCCGCTACGGCAAGCATCCGGCCCTGGTGTGCTGGCAGCCCAACCAGATATCGACCGAGGCGGGCCTCAACGAGCAGCCGGAATATCGCCTGGACTACAGCCGCTGGGCGATGCTCGAGTTCCGCGAGTTCCTGACCGAGTACAAGGGCTGGACCCTCGAGCAGGTGGCGGCCCGCTGGGGCATGCATTTCAATCATTGGGACGAGGTGCGCCCGCCGCGCCCCTATTTCGAGCTGACGGGCGATATCGTCAACGCGTACGTCATCGACACGCGCCCGATCTGGCTGGACTGGATGGA
>CAYMAR010000505.1:0-2201 GCA_964388465.1 uncultured Desulfobacteraceae bacterium | reverse complement strand
GTCGGGGTTTGGCACCGTACCAGTGGCGGTCGGGTAAATCCTGGTAAATTCGCATAACCTGGCGGTTGTGGTACCCGCGCCATCCGACGACATCGTAGACCGTATAGGAAGACGCCCCCGCCCGTTTGACCGCGATCCAAGTGTGGATGGCGAACCAACCGCGCCACCCCCAGGCATCTGCGCCGTAAACGTGTACCACCGCCTCGGGCGTCTGCGCCGGATCGGGGGCAATCCCCGCCGAATCCCGGCTGGCCGAGCGCCAGTCGCTACCGGAAGAACAACCAACCATCGCCAACATTGCGGCAAGGGAGCCGAGCAGCCATTGTTTCGATCGTAAGCCAGCAAAGCACATGCGCGTTGAATCCATTTTCTGTATATCGATGTCTCTATCGGGCGACAGCCGTGAGCCGCCCAATCAAATTAATCGGACTTACCATAATCATATTTGACAAGTTGACCAGTGAGGTTCCCGTCGCGCGAAAAGACCCGTCCCCCAAAGTGTTTACGATGACCAACCGCCGGCGGTGGCATCGCCGGGGAAACCTATCGGCCCTCCGCTTCGGCACACGGAACGCACAGGTCGGTTTCCGGCAAGATCATCAGGCGGGCAAACGGAATGCTTTCGCCGCACTCGCGGCACAGCCCGAAGTCAGGGTGATCGACCCGCGGCAGGGCCCGTTCGAGACAGGCCAGCGTGTGGCGGGCCTTTCCCAGAGCGGCGACGTTGATGCCTTGGGCATTGATCGCCTCCATGCGCGTCAGCCGCCCAATGGCGTTGTCCGGTGCAACGGGCCGGGCGAGGGCCTCGAAGGATTCGATATCCTTGCGCAGCGCATCGATCTTCTGCTGAATGGCCGTACGAAGTTTTTGCCGCTTGTCTGCATTCATTGCAATATTCCTCGCGATGGGTCACCTTTTCCGGGGCGGCGTTTGCGCCGGCCGCCAGGTCGACCGTGGGGTTGCGACGGGGCGTGGGACGGAAACGGGCGAATGTCGGGCGTGTTCCCGCGTCCCCACCGCCGCCGATCATCCGAAAATCGGACGTGCTGGGCCGCAGAAGCGAATTCTGCCGGTTCCCGTCCCGGGTGCCATGCTATCCGTCTGCAGCCGGCGGGCGCGCCTCGCTGTGCGCCTGCGGTTCCACCCTATCTTTGGGCGGCAGCATTTGTTTGAGTTTATGCGGCGGGATCACCGAAGTTCCGCTGATGGTGCCCCGAGCGCCGCAGGTCGGTGCGAATTCAAAGATCCGCTGCCTCCCGGGAGCGTTCAACCAGACATAGGGCTGGGTGACATCCCGCGCCCAAGCCGTGGGGCATTGTTTCTGTAATTTCCGGAACTGCGTCGCGGTAAGCACGATGGGGGTGTCGATGCGGCACTCGGTCGGGCCGGCCACCTGATCGCGCCATTGGACAAAAACGTCCTGGCGGGTCACCGGCGGCGCGAAATCAAGTTCTCCGCCGGCGTTGCGGAAGGCGATCGCGCCGGTACGGAAAAAAGTGTAGTCGCGATGGCCGTCGTCGTCGATATCGAGAATGGCTTTGAAGGGGTCCGTTGGATGGGGGCACTCGACCATACGGAACTCGGCGGTTTCGTCACCGCTGCTCAGCGGGCTGTAAGGAAAGCCTTCCACGCGTTCGCCCGCCCGATCCAGGGCGCTGTAGACCCTCGCATTGGCGGCCAGGCTTAACAGGTTTACGGCCCGGATGCTTCCGCGGTGGCGGGCGTCCGCGTTGCCATAGGGCAGGATGACCGGCACGCTGAAACGCTTAAGGGCCTCGATGTAGGCAAATTTGCGGGCATCGTGGCGCAGCTTGATCGAATTGACGTCGATGGTCTCAAGCCATTCGACCGATGGAAAGCCTTTTAAAGCGATGTCGCGCAACAGATCGCGCAGCGCGCTGCGGTGGTAGAGAATGTTCTCGGGCCCGATCACGCGCCGGTATTCAAACAGGCTGTTGATCTGGTCGTAGGTGTAGTTCGAACCGGGGATGGCGGATACCACCGCGTCGACGCAGACACCATTGACGAGATCGTAAATGACCCGGGTCAGGCCTTTGCTCAGCGACGTGTTCAGCACGCGGATATCGAGGTCGTCGCGTCCTGCCCGCAGCAGACGAACCAGCATTTCGCTGTGGGAGGTCGCCACTTCGGGCACCAGGCGGATGGGCTGTTCGAAATTATCGATCAGGTAAATTCGGTAG
>CAYMAR010000504.1:0-2205 GCA_964388465.1 uncultured Desulfobacteraceae bacterium | reverse complement strand
CTTGACCCAGACGCCCGAGAAACTGATCATGACCGCGCCGATCAGGAGATGGAACAGGGCATTGCTTCTGGCGGGGGTAAACATGGCGGCGCTTTCGTTCGTAAAGGTTTTCAAAGAAGTTCGATCCTTACAGTGTTTCAGCGCCCACGGCAAACGGATTCCGGTAACGACCCCAAGCGCGCGGCTACCAAGCGTTTTTGGGCCGACGCCTTAAAACCGCCCTTGCCGTGCGCCTCGCGAAAGGCTATAGCCCCCTGGAAGCGATTTTCCGCGGGCATGCCCATTGGTTCGCTGCCCCCGACAAGGCGAAAGGCCGAATGCGATCGATGACCACGGAGGAAACCATAACGGCCCCGCCCCTGCGGGCGGCCTGGACGGTCTGGGGGCTGGGCGCCTCGTTCTACCTCCTGGCCTTTTTCCAGCGCGTGGCCCCGGCCGTGATGACCGACGCCCTGATGCGCGAGTTCCAGATCGGGGCCGCCGCCCTGGGCAATCTTTCGGCCCTGTATTTCTACAGCTACGTGGCCATGCAGATCCCCACGGGGATCATCGCCGACCGCTGGGGGCCGCGGCGCTTGCTGAGCCTCGGCGCCCTGGTGGCGGCCGGCGGCACGCTGATCTTTGCGCTGGCGCCGGACATGCGGCTGGTGGGCCTGGGGCGCTTCCTGATCGGCGGTTCGGTGGCCGTGGCTTTCGTGGGCTGCCTGCAGTTGGCCAACAACTGGTTTCCGCCGCGGCTGTACGGGATGGTGGCCGGCATGGCGCTGTTCGTGGGGGTTGTCGGGGCGGTCTGCGCCGGACCGCCCCTGCGGCTGGGTGTCGACGCCTTCGGCTGGCGCGCCACCATCCTGGTGTCGGGGCTGGCGACGGTCCTGGTCGCGGCCGCCATCTGGATCGTGGTCCGCGATCATCCCCGCGAGAAGGGCTACCGCGGACCGGGGCCGGCGGCTGACGCCGCGACGCCGGCCGCTTCGGTGTCCATCCTGGCCGGTATCCGGACGGTTCTGCGCTATCCCAACACGGTTCTGCTTTTCCTGATCCCCGGCGGCGTGGTCGGACCGGTGCTGGCCTTCGCGGGCCTGTGGGGGGTCCCCTTTCTCACGACCCACTACGGCCTGCCCCCCACCCGGGCCGCTGTTCTGACCACCACTCTGCTGGTGGCCTGGGCGGTCGGGGGACCCGTTCTGGGCTGGCTTTCCGATCGCACCGGGCGCCGCAAACCCCTCTATATCGGGGGCTGCGTTGTCGCTCTGGCGTGCTGGTCCGCGATCGTTCTCATCCCCCGCCCGCCCCTGCCGGTACTGGTCCTCCTGATCATTCTCACGGGATTGAGCTCGGGCTGCATGATCATCAGCTTTGCCTTTGCCAAGGAATCGGTGCCGGGCCATCTGTCCGGCACCGCCACCGGGATCACCAACATGGGCGTGATGATGGGGCCGACCCTGCTGCAGCCCGCCATCGGCTGGATGCTCGACCGGCACTGGACGGGGGTTATCGAAAACGGGGTTCGCGTCTACAGCCTCGACGCCTACCGGACCGGATTCGCCCTGATGCTCGCCTGGGCGGCGCTGGCTGTGCTGCTGCTCTTCTTTACCCGCGAGACCTTCTGCCGACCGTTGGATTGAGCTGCAGGTTCAGCCGCCGGTCCTGCCAGCACCACCCCCAAACAAAATATAACGGCCAACTGCCCATTCATTAGATTCTTCCTCGTCCCGGTGCGTTGAATGCCGTCCAAGGTGCCGGGCAAGAATAGAGGACGTCCACCGCGCCCCGGGCGAGATAGTTGACATCATTCGGAAAAAAGGCGCCGGCCTATTGAAAATCTTTATGCATACTAAAGATTTCTTGCGTCCGGCGGATACCTCATTTAGATTGTTCCGAGCGCAGTTGAATTCACAGCCGGCACTTTGCGCCTCGCCGTACCCCGATGGACTTAAAATCAGTTTGGCCCGTGGGGCTGCGGGATGCGTTCGGCCGGATGGCGCCTAATACGATCAGGATACAAGCATCGAGCCATGAAGCGCGAAATTAGCGGCCGGATCACACGCACCCTCTTGATGTACGTCAGGGAAAGAAACAACGGATCCCTGGGCAAGCTGCTTGAAGGGCTCGAGGTTGACGAGGCCTATCTGACCGATACCAACAACTGGGTATCCCATGCCTTTCTCCAGGTGCTCTACGCCCGCATGATCGACATCCTGGAGG
>CAYMAR010000503.1:0-2205 GCA_964388465.1 uncultured Desulfobacteraceae bacterium | reverse complement strand
ATTCCGCGGCGCGCACGGTTTTACCGAGACTTCCAACCCAAAAAGGAGACCCGCATGAAAGTCAAAATCACCGAACAATGCATGGGCGACCGCAACTGCAACAAACTCTGTCCCGAAGTCTTCGAGTACGACGAGGATCAGCTGCTTTCCATCGTCAAGTTCGACGAGATCCCCGAACAGTATGAAGCCGTCGTTCGCCAGGCCGCCCAGGAGTGCGGGGCGGACGCCATCGTTATCGAAGAGTAAAACCGGTCGGGAGAGATCGCTATGGGCAAGTTCAGAGACAGCCGCACGGCGCGGAACCTGTTGACCGCCTTCGCGGGCGAATCCCAGGCGCGCAACCGCTACACGTATTTCGCCCGCCGGGCCCGCGAGGAAGGGTTGATCCAGATTGCCGATATCTTCGAGGAGACGGCCGGTCACGAATGCGAGCACGCCCTGCGCTTCTTCAAGTTCTTCAACGGCGGCGAACTGGAGGTGCGCTGGCGGTTTCCGGCCGGCGTGGTCCGCGACACCCATGCCAATCTGGTTGCCGCCGCCGATGGGGAGCGCTACGAGCACACCGAGATGTATCCGCAATTCGCCCGGATCGCCGAAGAGGAGGGCTTTCAGCGGGCGGCCGACACCTGGGCGGCCATCGCCGTGTCGGAACGCCAGCATGAAAAGCGTTACCGCGAGCTGGCCGCCAACCTGCAGGGTGAAAGGGCCTTTGCCCGCCCGGACGAAAACGTCTGGCGCTGCCGCAACTGCGGCTACCTGCACACCGGCGCGAGCGCGCCGGACAAATGCCCGGCCTGCGTCAAACCCCGGGGCTATTTCGAGCTTTTGTGTGAAAACTGGTAGGAGGCAACCGCGCCGGCACCGATCGGACGAAAGCCCGGGCGGTGCCCGCGGCCCTGCGGCCGATTACTACAGCGTCCATTACCGGGCCTATCACGCGGAGACATTTCATGTCGATCCGACACCGTTCCTGGAGCCGTTCGCCCGGCGGCTGCGGCCTGGCAGCCGGGTGCTGGACGTCGGCTGCGGATCGGGGCGCGACCTCGCCTGGCTCAGGCGCCGGGGCTTCGAGGCGATCGGTTTCGAACGCTCGCCCGGTCTGGCCGAGCTGGCGCGGCGAGAGACCGGCGGCCAGGTCATCGTCGGCGATTTCACGCGGTTCGATTTTGCTTCTCTGGTCGTGGACGCCCTGCTCATGTGCGGGGCCCTCGTTCATGTGCCGCACGCCGACCTGCCGCACGTGATCGGTCGAATTCTTCCGGCGATCACGCCACTTCCGTCCCCGCTCAACGATTGCGGCCGCGCCACAGACGACAGGGGCCCGGTCTATATTTCTCTGAAAGCAGGGCGCGGCCGGCATGTCGACAGGCATGGCCGCATTTTCTACCTCTGGTCGGATGCGGTCCTGCGCGGTCTTTTCAAGGACCTGGGATTGGCGGTCATTCATTTCAGCCGCGGTCCTTCGGCCGTCGGAGGAAACCGCAACTGGCTGGGCTATGTGCTGCGGATCGATTGAATCCGGAGGGCAACCGCTAGGAGACGCTTGCTGATGGGCACCCACGATCATTCGCTGAACGTCACGTTGAACGCCATCGGCTGGGTCCGGCACGACGCGGCCGAGGTGCCCCGCCACTGGACCGTGTCCGATTTGGCGGGCGATCTCGACATACGGCCGGACCTAGCGGCCGGCCTTGCGGATATCACGGCCGGCCAGAAGATCATGGTGCTCTTCCTGTTCGACCGCAGCCCGCCTTTTTCAAGCGACCAGCTCACCCAGGAGACCCGTCACAGCAGGGCGATCAAGGGCGTCTTCAGTATCTGCTCGCCCCGGCGCCCCAACCCCATCGGCTTGTCCGTCGTCGAGGTGCTGGCGAAAAAAGGCTCCCGCCTGCGGGTGCGGGGACTGGACATGTTCGACGGGACGCCCATTCTGGACATCAAGCCGGCCTTGTAACCAATCAATTGAAGTAATTATTATTAGCTGAAAAGAACGCCCTAACACTGCCAAGTTGTGATCCCAATAAAAAGCTAATCCGCCTGAAGATAAAGTACCACCACTAAACCGATATAGAAGTATAATGCCCCTAAGTCACTATTCAGCGTACATGCTCTCGATCGCCGCGGCGTAGTTGGCCAGGATGACCCGCCGCTTGAGCTTCATGGTCGGGGTCAACTCGTCCCGGTCGACGGAGAGCTCTTCCGGCA
>CAYMAR010000502.1:0-2206 GCA_964388465.1 uncultured Desulfobacteraceae bacterium | reverse complement strand
CCTCCAATTCTTCACGCGTCGCCGCCGCCAGCCGCTCCCAATCGTGAAAACGCCGGGCCAGCAGGCGGGCGGCGTTTTCGCCCACATGGCGGATGCCCAAGGCAAAGACAAAACGCGCAAGGTCGATTCGCCGGCTGGCGGCAATCGCGGCTACCAGGTTGTCGGCCGATTTGACGCCCATGCGCTCCAGCCCGGCCAGCGTCGGTGCGTCGAGGAGAAAAAGATCCGGGAACGAACGCACCAGCCCCGTATCCACGAGCTGGGCCACGATCTTACGGCCCAGACCATCGATGTCCAAGGCCTTTTTGGAGGCGAAATGCCGTATCCGTTCTTTGATCTGGGCGGGGCAGTCGGCGTTGACGCAGCGCAGCGCAATCTCGCCCTGCAACTGAACCACTTCGACGCCGCAGTCCGGGCAGTGGTCCGGCATGCTGAAATGCCGCTCCTGACCGCTGCGCCTGGCGGCGACCACATTGACCACCTCGGGTATCACGTCGCCGGCGCGCTGGACCAGCACCGTGTCCCCGACACGGATGTCCTTGCGGTCGATCTCGTCCTGATTGTGCAGGGTGGCCCGGCTGACGACGACACCGCCGATTTCCACCGGTTCCAGGTGGGCCACCGGCGTGAGAGCGCCGGTGCGCCCTACCTGGACCTCGATCCCAACGAGGCGCGTGGTGGCCTGAACCGCTTTGAATTTGAAAGCGATCGCCCAACGCGGGCTGCGTGTGGTGGCACCGAGCTGTTCCTGGTAGTCGAGCCGGTCCACCTTGATGACCATCCCGTCGATGTCGTAGGGAAGCTCCGGCCGGCGTGTTTCCAACTCGCGATAGAATGCGAGGGCCGCCTCGATGCTCTGGCGCGTGCGTACCAGAGGATTGACCGGCAGCCCGGCCGACCGAAGATAATCAAGGATCGCGCCTTGCGTGTCCGGCATCGCGCCGTCAAATCGGCCAATGCCGTAGCAGAACACGGCCAGGGGCCGCCGGGCGGTAATCTTCGGGTCAAGCTGGCGCAGGGAGCCGGCGGCGGCATTGCGGGCATTGGCAAATGACGGCAGGTCGCGATCGGTCCGCTCCCGATTCAGTTTCTCGAAAGCTTCGCGGTGGATAAAAACCTCGGCCCGGACCTCGAGAAGGTCGGGCAGCCTGCCCCCGACGGCTTTCAGGCGCAGGGGGACGGACGGAATCGTGCGGACGTTGGCGGTGATGACTTCTCCCCGGATCCCGTCGCCGCGGGTGGATGCCAGTGCCAGCAGGCCGTCGCGGTAGATGAGTTCGACCGCCACGCCGTCCATCTTCGGCTCCAGCGTGAAATCCACCGTTCCCGCGACGGCCAGCTGGCGCCGAATCCGCTTGTCAAAATCGCGCACATCCTCATCGCTGAAGGCATTGTCCAGACTGCGCATGGGCAGGCTGTGCGCAACGCTTTCAAACTTCTCCAACGGCGGCGCCCCGACCCGCTGCGTGGGCGAATCCGCGGACACGAGCTGGGGCCATTGGGTTTCGATCGACACCAGCTCCTGGAACAGTCGGTCGTACTCGGCATCGGAGATTTCCGGATCGTCCTGCACGTGGTAGCGATGGTTGTGGTGGTTGAGGGCCTCGCGCAACACGGCGGCGCGGGATCGGATTTCAGGGCTGGGATCTTTCGGCATAAGTGGCAATGGCCTCACAGACGGCCGTGCGGGCCGCTTGGAAACGTTCGGATTTAAACCCCGGCCGCCATTTCAGGGTGGAGAGTTCATCCGATACGATCAGGACGGCACCCAGTTCAATATCGAGGAGACGTCCTACCGTAAAAAGGGCGGAAAGTTCCATCTCGACGGCCAGGGCCCCCATTTGCCGGAACCGACGCACCTTGTCCGCGGTTTCGCGGAAGACGGCATCGGTCGTCCATATCAAACCTTCCCGGCTGTCGATACCGCTTTCAAACAGGTGGGTGTTCAGCGCCGCTTGAAAATCAGGCGAAACCGCCGCAACACGGCCCGCCATCCCGCCATAGGCCCGCGTGGTTCCCTCCTCCGCAAAGGCCCCGCTGGGGACCACGACATCGCCGCTCTGCACGGAAGACGCCAGCGCGCCGCACCACCCGATGAAAATAAAACGTCTTGCGCCCCAGGCCGCCAGCGTCTCCAGCAGCATCGCCGCCAGGGGCGCCCCCATAAAAGGCCCGGCCAGACCGAAAGCCGCAGGCGCGGGCGTCC
>CAYMAR010000501.1:0-2216 GCA_964388465.1 uncultured Desulfobacteraceae bacterium | reverse complement strand
ATCTGCGGCACGCCGCGCGGGGCCGGCGGAATGCCGACCAGCTCGAAACGTCCCAGGGTCTTGTTGGTGGCGGCCATTTCGCGCTCACCCTGCAGGACGTGGATCGACACAGCCGGCTGGTTGTCGGCCGCCGTTGAAAAAATCTGACTTTTGCGGGTCGGGATCGTGGTGTTTTTTTCGATTAGACGCGTCATGACCCCGCCCAGGGTTTCGATGCCCAAAGATAGCGGGGTGACGTCCAGGAGCAGGACGTCCTTGACGTCGCCCTGCAGCACGCCGCCCTGGATGGCGGCCCCCAGGGCCACGACCTCGTCCGGGTTGACGCTCTTGTTGGGTTCCTTGCCGAATATCTTTTTGACGCGCGCCTGCACGGCCGGCATGCGGGTCATGCCGCCCACGAGAATGACCTCGTTGATCTCGCCCGAGGACAGGCCGGCATCTTTCATGGCTTGCCGGCAGGGCCCCTCGAGATTGTCCAGCAGATCGGCTACGAGGGCTTCAAGCTTGGCCCGGCTGACTTTGATGTTCATGTGTTTGGGACCGCTGGCATCGGCGGTGATGAACGGCAGGTTGACCTCGGTTTCCATCGAGGAGGAGAGTTCCATTTTGGCCTTTTCTGCCGCTTCCTTGAGGCGCTGGAGCGCCATCTTGTCGGCGCGAACGTCGATGCCCTGGTCTTTTTTGAACTCGTCGGCCAGATAATCGATCAGGCGCAGATCGAAATCCTCGCCACCCAGATGGGTGTCTCCGTTGGTGGCCTTGACCTCAAATACACCTTCACCGATTTCGAGCACGGATATGTCGAAGGTACCCCCGCCGAGATCGAACACGGCGATTTTCTCTTCACTTTTTTTATCCAGCCCGTAGGCCAGTGAGGCGGCCGTGGGCTCGTTAATGATTCGCTGCACGTTCAGCCCGGCAATCTTGCCGGCATCCTTGGTGGCCTGGCGCTGACTGTCGTTAAAATAGGCCGGCACCGTTATAACCGCATCGTTCACGGTTTCGCCCAGGTACTCTTCCGCCGTTTTTTTGATGTTGGCCAGAATGAAGGAGGAGACTTCCGCCGGGCTGTAGCGTTTGTCCCTGAGCAGAATGCGCACGTCGCCGTTGGCGGCCTTCTCCATTTTGTAGGGCAGAATTTTGACGTCAGCCTGGACTTCCTTGGAGTCAAATTTGCGGCCGATCAGACGCTTGACGCCAAATACCGTGTTCTCCGGATTGGTGACGGCCTGGCGTTTGGCGATCTGGCCGACGAGACGTTCGCCGCCGTCGTTGACGGCAACGATCGAGGGGGTGGTGCGACCACCCTCCGTGTTGGTGATGACCTTGGCATCGCCGCCTTCCATAATGGCGACACATGAATTGGTGGTGCCAAGATCGATTCCGATAATTTTGCCCATGGTCCTCATCCTCCTTGCGCAATCAAAACAGTGCCTTCCGAATGCATCGGTTCAGTATGATTTGTTGAAAACGTTGTTATTCAACGCACGTCATCGGGACACGACCACCATGGCCGGCCGTAGAAGACGGTCGTGGATCTGGTAGCCTCGCTGAAGCTCACGGATGACCGTGTTTTCAGCGACATCCGCGTTTTCCTCCTGCATGACGGCTTCATGCAGACTGGGATCGAAGGGCTGATTGACGGCCTCGATGGGCGTGACACCGAATTTGTCGAATATTTTGAGCAGCTCTTTCAGGGTCATGTCGACGCCTTCCAGGAGACCGTCCGTGCCCTCGGATTCGCGGGGGGCGCCGATAGCGCGCTCCAGGTTGTCGACGACGTTGAGAAGTTCGCGGAGCAAATTCTGGTTGGCGTATTTGCGCAGATCGCTGACTTCGCGCTCCTTGCGCTTGCGGAAATTGTCCAGTTCAGCGGCCGCGCGCAGAAAGCTTTCGTAGTGCGTCTGCGCTTCGGCTTGGGCTTTTTCAAGCTGGATTTGAAGGTCATCCTCGGGCGCATCAGGTTTGGCCTCCGCCCGGGGCGTCTCGGCGGGTTGCTCCTCGATCTCGTCTTCAGAGGCATGGTCCGCTTCACCCATGGTCGCGGTATCGGATGCGTCCGCAGTTTTTTCATTAGATTCTTTCGCATCCGTTTGGATCTCGATCCGGTGTTCTTCGGTCATGCCTGGCCTGTTCCCTCCTCTCACCGTCCACCCCTCATCACTGCCGCGTCTTTTGGGGTTGGAATGTCGAGCGATCTTGTGGTCCTTAAACAG
>CAYMAR010000500.1:0-2224 GCA_964388465.1 uncultured Desulfobacteraceae bacterium | reverse complement strand
CTTCGCCGGCGAGGAGCTGCCGCTGCTCGACAAGGTCTACAACTCCGAGTACGAGACTTCCTGGAGCAATCGCGGCATCGCCAACAACCTCTATAACTACGAGCGCTTCTACTCGGATCCGGAAGAGGCGCTGCGGGTCTACACCAAACAGTGTTCCGTCGGCGTCACCACCCGCGAACTCGCCCTCATGGGCGCGACGCTGTCGAACGGCGGCGTCAATCCGAAGACCGGCAAGCGCATGATCAATGAGGCCTATGTGCCCGAGCTGCTTGCCATCATGCTCACCGCCGGTTTCTACGACGGTTCCGGCTACTGGTCGATGACGGCCGGCCTGCCTTCGAAGACCGGTGTCGGTGGTGGCATCGTTTCCGTCGTCCCAGGCAAGTTCGCCATCGCCGCTTTTTCGCCGCGGCTCGACGAGTACGGCAACAGCGTCCGCGCGCAGAACGCGATCCGCCATATCGCCGGCGAGCTCGGCGTCGGCATCTTCGGGGCGAACCCTGACTGACGCGACGAAGAGCGCCCGGATAGATCACATGCCGCGTCCGCCCGAATGCTTGCGAGCATGGTGGAACGGTCGGTGACGCCGGGTGCGGGAATCGACCAGCGATGGCCTCTGTTGCGGCCCGGTATCGGGCTCGCCACAGAGGCCATCTTCGTTTGAATCAAGGATTGGAGACATTCCATGCTGAGTCATCCACGGACATCTGAAGATCGCGCCGGCACGCATTGCGGGCGTGGTATCTGGACCGGCTGCGCGGCGACGCTGCTGGCCACCGCAGTCGGACTGTTGGGTCCCGCCGCAGCCCTCGGGGACGACGAAGACGGCATCAACCTCGGCGATGTGAATTTCAACGTCTACGGCTTCGTGCACGCGGATTTCATCTACGACTTCAAGCGGGTGGACCCGGACTGGAACGACACCCTGCGGGTCTCCACGATCCCGACCCGGGGCGAGCCCTACGGCGGCGACGGCGAGTTCGTCACTTCCGTCCGCCAGTCGCGCATGGGCATGAGCGCCGACTGGGAGACCGAGACCGACCGGGTCAGCGCCATCCTGGAGTACGAGTGGTTCGGCACCGGCGGCGATGCCGGGCAGACGACGCCGCGCCTGCGTCACGCCTGGGCGAGCTGGAACAACCTCGGCGCGGGCCAGTACTGGTCGAACTTCATGGACGCGGACGTGTTCCCGAACACGATCGACTACTGGGGCCCGACGGGCATGATCTTCTACCGCAACCAGCAGGTGCGCTACACGTTCCCGCTGGGGGACGACGAGCTGGCGTTCTCGATCGAGGACCCGGGCACGGCGCTGACGGTCGGGCGCTTCCGCGACACCTCGACCTGCGACCTGCCCGGCAACGTCCCGGGGGAGAGCTGCGACTCGAACGCCTCCGATATCTTTCAGGCCAAGAACGACGTGCCCGACTTCACCGCCCGCTACCGCAACAACAACGGCTGGGGCCACTGGCAGCTCGCCGGCATCGTGCGCAAGCTGGGCTACGAGCGGCTCGACAACGGCAACAGCGACTACGAGATGGGCTACGGCTTCAACGCCAGTACCGTGATCAACATGTTTGATCGTGACAAGCTGAAGCTGCAGCTGGCCTATGGTGAAGGCATCGGCAACTACTTCAACGACGGCGGTCTCGACGTCGCGCCCGACAGCGCCGATCTGGAGAATACCGACGCAACGGCGGCCACGATCCTCGGTATCGTCGCCTACTACGACCACTACTGGAGCGACAAGTGGTCCAGCACGATCGGCTGGAGCATGACCGATATCGACGATGAGGACGGCCAGGCCTTCGACGAGTTCAAGAAGGGTCAGATCGCCTCGACCAATCTGCTCTTCTACCCGACGAAGAACGTGTACACGGGCTTCGAGTTCAGCTGGGGCGAGCGCGAGGATGTCGATGGAAAGACCGGCGAGGACTACCGCATCCAGTACTCGCTGCACATCAATTTCTCGCTGAAGTAGCGTCGACCGGCCGGGCGCCGGGACATCCCGGCGCCCGCGCCGCTATGCACCCGCCCGTCACGCCGCGCAGTCCGGCGGAAAGCGGCGCCTGCCGCGGCACCAGCGTTTCCCACACCTGCTCCGGGTTCTCGGAGAACACGACGGCCGTGTCGCCGGGCACGACGTGCCAGCCGCCCCGCGCGAGCTCGCCGTCGAGCTGGCCCGGGGCCCAGCCGGAATAGCCCGCATAGACTCGCAGCCGAC
>CAYMAR010000499.1:0-2225 GCA_964388465.1 uncultured Desulfobacteraceae bacterium | reverse complement strand
CTTCCAGCCGGCGGATGATGAAATGCCCGCGGGCGGCGCGCTGGAACTGGCGGATGAAGAGAAAATTGACGAGCCCCCCGCCGACGGCGCCGATCAATGGAATGGCCTGGGCGACGACTTTGTCCGAAACCACCAGGCCGAAGCGGGCGGTGACCTGGGTGATAAAACGGACCAGGGCCGGCGCGCTCTGCGTGCCCACGGCCTGCCCGGTCATGTGCCGGGCCGCCTCGGCGACGGATCGGGCCAGCCCGGCCCGCACCGCGAAATAGCCGGTTTCGGGCCCGGACGTTCGGGATGCCGGCCCTCCCAGCGCGAACACCTGGACACACTCGAGCCGGACCCGGGGATCCTGCGGGTCGTGGCCTTCACGGCGGGCAATGGCGGCGATGGAGCGCAGCATGACGGCGGTGGACAGCGGCAGTTCCAGCGCCAGGGCCGGCAGACCGAAGGCGCCGGCCGCCGCACCGCTGAGCACCACCGCCAGCGTGTGCCGGCCGCGGGCGGCCGGTCGCCGCTGCCCGGCCCGGAGCGTTCGGGTCGCCGCCGCCAGCGCGCGCTCGACGGCCGCCTGGGTGATCCGTCCCACCAGGCGCAGGCCGGGGGCCGGAATGAGGGCCAGGCCCTTGGCGACGGGGATGCTCATCGCGTTGGTCAGGCGGGCGGCGATTCCCGGCGTGGCCAGCATTTTTTTGGCCGTATGGAGTGCGGCCCGGTCGCTGGTCGTCATGCTGGCGGCCATGAATGGTGGCTCCCTGGAAGATGCAAGGGCATGATCATGTCTTTCAATGCTCCCGCCCGTTTGCCGATTTGCACGATCCCTGCTCGAGCGGTGTCGGCAGGGATCACACGCTATGATTGCATATTTTTAATTAAATCACTATACTGCCGGTATCAATACGGCTATTGGGGCCGTCGACCGATTGCGGTCGACGTTCGGACCCGGTGCATCCCACGCCCCCTAACCCCTGGCGAAAAGCGGGCGCAATGGCCAATCCCGCCAAATCGATCGGTGAAGTCAAAGAGAAAGTCAGCGGACTGGTGCAGTTCGTTTCGGGCGACATCTGGCGTGCGCGCATGCAGGAGATGCCATTGCTCAAGCGGGTCTGGATGCGGAGCCTGCGCATCCTGCTGCTGGCCCTGAGGGGGTTTCGTGAAGATAACTGCATGCTCCGGGCCTCTTCGCTCACTTTCTACACCCTGCTGTCCATCGTCCCCGTGGCGGCCATGGCCTTCGGCATTGCCAAGGGTTTTGGCTTCCATGACACGCTGGAAGAACAGCTCTATCAGAATTTTCCAGGTCAGGAGGATGTCGTCAGCAAGGTTGTGGTCTTTGCCGACAGCCTGCTGGAAACCACCAAGGGGGGCGTCATTGCCGGCTTCGGTCTGGTGATTCTGTTCTGGGCCGTATTCAAGGTGATGGGAAACATCGAAAACGCGTTCAACCAGATCTGGCAAGTCAAACGTGAACGCTCGTTGGCCCGCAAACTCTCCGATTACCTGGCGATCATGCTTCTGAGCCCGGTCATCATCATCCTCCAGAGCAGTGCCACGGTTTTTGTCACCACCCAGATCACCATTGTCACCCAGAATATCACCCTGTTGGGCTATTTGGACCCGCTGATTTCTTTTTCATACAAGCTGGTCCCCTATTTTCTCGTCTGGATCCTGTTCATCCTGATTTATCTCGTTATGCCCAACACCCGGGTTAAATTCCGCTCGGCCCTGGTGGCCGGCGTGATTGCCGGGAGCAGCTACCAGCTTCTGCAAGGGTTCTATTTCGCGTTTCAAATCGGTTTCGCCCGCTACAACGCCATCTACGGCAGTTTCGCCGCCCTGCCGCTTCTGCTGATCTGGCTCCAGGCCAGCTGGCTGATCGTGCTGCTGGGGGCGGAAATTGCCTACGCCACCCAGAATGTGGGGAAATACGAATTCGAACAGGACACCACCCACGCCAGCCCCGGACTGCGCAAACTCGTGGCCCTGCGCATCTGTCTTTACATCGTGCGGCGGTTCGACCGGGGCGCCGCACCGGTGGAGAGCGGTCAGGTCGCCGATGAACTGGGCCTGCCGCTGCCGTTGACGAACCGTGTGCTGCGTGAACTGACCGACAGTGACATCCTCAGAGAAGTGCAACTGGTCGACAGCGAGCGGCAGGGCTTCATGCCGGCCCGCGACGCCGACCATTTGAGTATCAGCTTTATTCTCGAGGCATTGGAAAGGCGCGG
>CAYMAR010000498.1:0-2227 GCA_964388465.1 uncultured Desulfobacteraceae bacterium | reverse complement strand
GGGGGCTGGTGGCCTGGGGCATCGTTCCCACCGGCCCGGCCGACGTGATCGAGAATGAATCGCTGGAAAGCCTGGTGGTCCGCTGGCAGGAACTGATGGCCGCGGCCGAAAAGGCGGGGCTCGATCCCGCGATATTGCGGCGACAGTCCCTGATAACGCCCAGTTGCGGGACCGGCTCCCTGAGCGTGGGCCACGCCCAGAAAGTGCTGGACCTCACCCGGGAGCTGTCGCGCGTGGTGCGGGGGGGAGGCGGCCGGGATGACCGGCTGACGCCTGGCGAACTCGCGCCCAAAGATGCCTAACAGCAGCGCGAGCTATCAGAACTTGTATGCCGTACCCTTGAGCAAAGGATACCCCCATAATCGAAACGCTTGTCAGGCGCTGCTGCAAGGCTTCTTAAGGCGCTCACACAGCGCCAATCGTCATCAGATCACCCCGGCCGCCTTGCCAAGCGACGGGTCGAAGTCGAATATGTAAAAAAATCAAGGCGGGTCCTTAAGAAGCCCGAGATCAAGGCTTGCGGATTCTGAGGAGCGAGGCTTACTGACTTACGCCGCAGCGAAGAAGGATTCGCGTAACGCCGATATCGGCTTCTTACGAACCCGCCCCAAGAGAGGTTGTGATGCTCGAGACGAACCGTAAAAACTTCACCGGCGCCAGCCGCTATGTGCTGGACGCCGAGCTGGCGGCCATCGTCAACATTTCCATGGCGCTGGAGATGCCGCTCCTGCTCAAGGGGGAGCCGGGCACCGGCAAGACCATGCTGGCCCACGCCATCGCCGAGAGCCTGGGTATGCCGCTGATCGTGCTAAACGTCAAATCCAGCCTCAAGCTCGTGGAGACGCTCTACCAGTACGACACCCTGACCCGGCTCAACGACAGCCGCTTCGGCGACTCCACCCGGGATGTCAGCAACATCGAAGACTATATCAAGATGGGCAAGATCGGCCAGGCTTTCACCGCCGACACCCGCACCGTCCTTTTGATCGACGAAATCGACAAGGCCGACACGGATTTCCAGGACGACATGCTGGACGTGCTGGACCAGATGGAATTCGACATCATCGAAATCGACAAGACCGTGTCGGCCCGTCATCGGCCCGTGATCGTCATCACGTCCAACGCCAAGAAGGATCTATCGGATCCCTTCCTGGGGCGCTGCAACTTTCACCACATCGCCTTCCCCGACCCCAAGATGATGCGCCGGATCATCCGGGTG
Organism: uncultured Desulfobacteraceae bacterium; assembly: GCA_964388465.1. Lineage (GTDB taxonomy): Bacteria > Desulfobacterota > Desulfobacteria > Desulfobacterales > UBA5852 > JABZFP01. The sequence continues at coordinate 1,008 of CAYMAR010000498.1, read as the reverse complement.
CACTTCCCCAAGATCGACGACGAATTGATGGATAACGCCGTGGAGACCTTTTACCGGCTGCGGGAGCTGGAGGGCATCGAAAAGCGTCCGGCCACGCGCGAGCTGATCAACTGGATCCGGGCCTTGGGCGCCGATCCGGATTTCAAACCCCAGAAGCTCGCCCAGGGCGACATTCCCTTTCTGGGGGTCCTGTTCAAGAAAAGCCAGGACTACCAGAAAGCCGGGGCCCTGGTGAGCCGCCGCAAACGCTTCTGATGTTCGTCAATTTCTTCTATACCCTGCGCGAGTCCGGGGTGCCGGTCAGCCCGACCGCCTTTCTGACCCTGCACCGTGCGCTCGCCTCCGGCCTGGTGGCCTCGCTGGACGATTTCTACACCGCCGCCCGTGCCATCCTGGTGAAAAGCGAGCGCTATTTCGACCGCTACGACCAGGTCTTCGCCCACTATTTCGAGGGGACCGAACTGCCGGATGTGGAGGGGCTGGAACTGGACGAGCTGACCCGCACGATGCTGGAAGAATGGCTGCGCAACCCCCGGGAGATGGCCGATCTCCTGGGGATCGACGCAGACGAACTCGCCAAGCTCTCCCCGGAGGAACTGCTCGACTATTTCAAGGCGCGTTTGAAGGACCAGGCGGGCGAACACCACGGCGGCAACCGCTGGATCGGCACCGGCGGGACTTCGCCCGTGGGCCACTCGGGCTTCCACCCCGGGGGCATGCGCGTCGGGGGCGTGTCGCGCAACAAGTCGGCCGTCAAGGTGGCCCTGGACCGGCGCTATCGCGACTATTCCCTGAGCGGCCCTCTGACCGAGGCCATGATGGGCGAGGCCCTGAAACGCCTGCGCCACATGGTTCCCTCCGGCCCCCGCGACCAGGTCAACGTGGATGCCACCATCTACCAGACCATGAAGAACGGCGGGGAGATCGAGATTGTCTTCGACCGCGATCTCAAGGACCGCCTCAAGGTGATCCTGGCCATCGACAACGGCGGCTGGTCCATGGATCCCT
>CAYMAR010000497.1:0-2231 GCA_964388465.1 uncultured Desulfobacteraceae bacterium | reverse complement strand
AGCGGTAGCGCCCGGCGACCCGATGCAGCGCCGCCTCCACCGGCCCCAGAAGGCTGACGCGGCCACCGCTCGGTTTCGGCCGCTGCAATTGCGCCCGGGCGGCCCGTCCCAATCGTCGGGCGGCCGCGGCGGTCTGTTCCGCATCACGGCCGGTGATCAGCAACTGGATCATGCGGTTGTAGGGCGGGTAGCCCAGCGCGCGGCGGAAATTGATTTCGTCCGCGTAGAAACGGGCGTAGTTCTGCCGGCGTGCGGCGCTGATGATGAAGTGCTCGGGGGTGTAGGTCTGCAGAATGACCCGTCCGGGACGATCGCCCCGCCCGGCCCGGCCGGCCACCTGGGCCAGGAGTTGGAACGTCCGTTCACCGGCGCGAAAATCGGGAAAATTGAGGGTGCTGTCGGCGCAGACCACGCCGACCAGGGTGATGTTGGGATAGTCGTGCCCCTTGGCCACCATCTGGGTGCCGACCAGAATGTCGATGGCGCCCGCCTGGAGTTTTTTGAGCACCGTCAGCAACCCGTTCCGGCGCCGGGTGGTGTCCCGGTCCAGGCGGGCCATGCGGGCGGCCGGGAAATAGCGCTGCAGAAATTCCTCCAGCTTTTCGGTGCCCAGTCCGTAATGCCAGATCTTGTCGGATCCGCACGCCGGGCAGGTGGCCCGGGCCGCGCGGGTGTAGCCGCAGTAGTGGCAGCGGTAGGCATTGGCCCGCTGGTGGAAGGTCAGGCTGATGGTGCAGTGGCGGCATTTCAGGATGGCGCCGCAGGCCGAACAAATGGGGTAGCTGGCATAGCCGCGCCGATTCAGAAAAATCAGGGATTGTTCCCCGCGCGCGAGGGTTTCCCCGATGGCGTCGATGAGTGCTGTGCTCAGGTATTTGCGCACCCCGCGTTCGTTTTGGATCGCGCGCAGATCCAGGACGTCGACCGCCGGCAGGGTTTTTGCCTGAACCCGGCGGCTCAGGCGGATGCGCTGAAACTTGCCCTGCTGGTGATTGAAATAGCTTTGCACCGATGGCGTGGCCGATCCCATGATGACCGGGCAGGCGTTCATCCGGGCGCGCACGGTGGCGAGGTCGCGCGCGTTGTAGCGTAAACCGGTTTCCTGCTTGTAGGCGCCGTCGTGCTCTTCATCCACGACGATGAGACCGATGTTCTCGAGGGGGGCGAAGATGGCCGATCGGGCGCCGATGACGATCGGGACTTCCCGATGGCGGATGCGTTGCCACTGGTCGAGCCGCTCGCCGCTGGACAGCCCGCTGTGCAAAACGGCCACCCGTTCGCCGAATCGGGCCCGAAAACGGCGCTCGGTCTGTGAGATCAGGGCGATTTCGGGAACCAGCACCAGGACGCATTGACCGCGGCCAAGGGTTTCCGCCGCGGCCCGCAGGTAGATTTCGGTTTTGCCGCTGCCGGTGACGCCGTCCAGCAGGATGGCGGCGAAGCCCTGTCGGCGGGCGGCATCGATGGTCTCGAGGGCCGATTGCTGCTCGGGGGTCAGATCCGGGGGCTGATCCGGCAGAATGGGCTCGCCGAACGGATCGCGGTAGACGTTCGTCTCGACCAGGTCGACCATTCCGCGACGGGCCATGGTGCGCACAATGGCCCCGGCACCCGGGATCGACTTCTGGATCGTGCGGAGGGGCAATTCCGCTTCGTCTTCAAGGCGATCCAGGATCCGCCGGCGCTGGGGGGTGATGCGCACACCGGCGGGAAGCGCGCCGACACGCCGGACCAGCCAGGCCTTTTTGGGGCGGGTGCGCCCGCCGCGCAGTGTTTTGCGCCGTGCGACCCAGCCGCAGTCGACCATGGCCTGCAGGAGGGCGCCGGGCACCGGGCGATCCAGGTGGTTTTGCAGGTCTTTGAGGCGGCAGGCCCTCTGACGCAGACAGTCCAGGATGTCGCGTTCCAGGGGTGACAGCCGTTCGTCATCGGGCAGCGGACAGGCCTCGGCGTTGACGGTGAACAGATTGTATTCGTAGAGGTTCAGGCCGCCGGGCAGGCCGCTGCGAATGACTTCGCCCAGCGGGTGGAGATAATAGTCGGCCACCCAGCGGAAGAAGGGGATCAGGGCTTCGGGAAAGAGGGCCTGCGCGTCCAGCAAATCCAGGACGTCCTTGACGGCATCGGGTTTCGTTCCCGCGGCCGGCCCCAGGATATACCCCGTGACGCGCCGCCGGCCGAAGGGCACGAGCACCCTGTGGCCGGGGGTGGCCCGCGGCCTCAGCGCTTTC
>CAYMAR010000496.1:0-2258 GCA_964388465.1 uncultured Desulfobacteraceae bacterium | reverse complement strand
GCCTTGCCAATGAACATCGCGAACGCGTGAAATATTCGGGTTAAGGCGGCGCCGTCGCCCGCGGCAGGGCGGGGCTTACCCATTTTCCTTGATCCCGAGGGATGGCGTTCCCAAATGAAGATCGCCCCGGTTAGGCCTTTCTGACAATTCCCAGTCGCCGCATCCGGGAAACGAACGTAGAGCGATTGACCGCGGCCGCCTGGGCCGCCCGGGTGATATTCCAGCGGTGGGCATCCATGAGATAGTGGATGTATTCTTTTTCGACCTCCTGCCAGGTACGGGGGCCGAAATCCAAGGAATAGGGTTTTGCGGCCTCGTCTTGGGTAAGGTGGGTCCGGGCGGGTGGGTGCTTTTTGTCGCTGCGTCGACGCCGCTGACCGATGCCCGTCATGTGGGCCGGAAGATCGCCCCCGGCAATAACATTCTTATCCCCCGTAACCAGCATGTAACGGACAAAATTCTGAAGTTCCCGTATGTTGCCGCCCCAGCCGTAAGTGCCCAGCAAATCGAGCGCCTGCGCTGAAAATCGCTTGGGTTCGACGGCCATTTTTAGCGCTTCCCGGGTCATGAAATGCCTGAGCAGAAGGGGTATATCCTCACGTCGTTCACGCAGGGGCGGCACGCTCAGCGGAAGGACGGAAAGCCGGTAAAAAAGATCCTCGCGAAAAAGGTTGTCGCCGACCATCTGCCGGATGTCACGGTGGGTGGCAGCGACAATACGCACGTCGACCGTTCTGGCGCGGTTGGAACCCAAAGGTTTGACCTCGCCGTCCTGGATGACCCGCAGTATGCGTGCTTGCAGATTTAGCGGCATATCACCGATCTCGTCCAGAAAGAGGGTGCCCCCTTCAGCGGCCTCGAAAAGGCCGATGCGATTTCTTTCGGCCCCTGAGAATGCGCCGCGCGTGTACCCGAAGAGTTCGCTCTCCAGGAGCGTTTCGGGAATGGCGCTGCAATTCTGGACCATTAGAGGTTTTTTGCGCCGCCGGCTCGTCAGGTGAATTTGTCGGGCAAAAAGCTCCTTCCCGGTGCCGCTTTCGCCCGTGATCAAGACCGCGTATTCCGTGCGGGCATATTCCTCCATGAGATCGCGGGCCTCCAGAAATGCAGGGCTCTGGCCGATCAGGGCCGGTTCGGCCTGGAGTTCTTCCAGGGTTTGTTTGAGCGATTCGGTCTCTTTCAGCTTTTCGCTGTAAATCAATGCGTTGCTGAGCGCCACGGCCCCGATGTCAATGAGCGCCTGGATGTCCGCAAGATAATCGTTTTCGAGATTCAGCTTGGTTTTGCGGGGGTCCGTATCGATGATCTGGACCGCCCCGTAGACCGTGCCGTTGCGCAGGAAAAGGGGGAAACACAAAATCAGGCTGCTCTTGACATCGAATCCGCTTTCCGCCGTTGGGTGGTGGCGCCCGTCGGTCTCTGGCTCTGCTACAGTCATCTGGCCATTTTCGATCACCCACCCGGCGATACTCGGTTGGCCTACCGGAATTCGAACGCCCACCATGGACTCGCGCTGGCGGCCGGCCGCCTCCACGCATTGGTAGTATCGTTCTTGCTTGATCCAAATGGAACCACGGCGGACACTTTGAAGTTCCAGTAAGGATTCCAGAAACTTACGTTGAAGTCGCTCGGGATCGAGTTCTTCGGAAAGCGATTTGAAATAGTCGATACGACTACGCATGATGATATTTGACCTAATTGGTTATATTTAATCATTTATATGCGAGATATCACTGCATCGTCAAGTCGATAAGCCTTTTACCCGCCGGTATTATAAAATTTTTATCGAGATATCCATTGTTTGAAACGCAATGGCCGGCCTTGGCACGCATATTGTTTATGTATCCGTTTCAGACCATTTGAAAGATGAAGATTATGATGCACGCACAAACGATACGGTTAATCATATTGGCGACGGCCCTTTGCATGAGCGCCACCGGCTGCGGTTCGCTGGGGAGTTTCATCACTATCGTCCCGGCCTACAATACGGACGTCAGATACACGGATCTGTCGCCCGACGCCTTGCAAACGGTTCAAAACAATTCCCAATCATTTCAGGTTTTCAACAGCAATCCTTATACGCTGAGTCTTGATGTCGAGGAAATGGTGCCGGCTTTTGTGCAAACACCCTTTCATGGGGATGGCGGGGTGTCTCTGAATGCCTATGCCGCCTGTCTGAAACTGAAGGTCATGTTTTAATGCCGAACCCTGTGTCAATATGACCTTCCCTCCCAATGCCCCCCATCCCCTCCTTCTCA
>CAYMAR010000495.1:0-2262 GCA_964388465.1 uncultured Desulfobacteraceae bacterium | reverse complement strand
AAGAAAGATTCGCGACCTGGGGGATGCGCCGGCTGCTCCCGAGAACAACGGTTACACCAAGCTGCTGCGTGAAGGCAACGGAACGGTGTCCCTGGCACCAATGGGGGTTGAGATCACCGCGCCCAATCTCAGCCGGGAATGTGCCCGGCTGCGTCTGCAACTGCACATTGACAACACAACCGATGCGGCGCTCCCGGTTCACCTCAAAGCCGAAGTGCTCAATGAAGGCGGCACGGTTTTTCTGGAAGACATCCACGCCGACACCCATCTCGCCCCGGGCCGCAACACCATCCAGCTGCAGGGCGAAGAGCTGCGGTTTCCGCACTGCTGGAGCCCTCGCGACCCCTACCTGCATAAAGTCGTCCTCGATATCCGGGATCAACACCACGTTCTCCTGCACCGGACCGAGACGACATTCGGCTTCTTCGATTCGTCCGGCGTGATCAACCGCGGCCGCCCCGTCATCGAAATCCTGAACGAGGACAACGGCAGAACGGTCGAACGCAAGCCGTTTCTGCTCAATGGAACCCCGTTCTTTCACAACGGCGAAGCCGAATACGAACACCTGCTGGGCAACGATCACGCCTTCTCCGATGCACAGGTCGCCAGCCAGGTCGACAAGATCGCCGCCACCGGTTTCAATGCATTCCGTGACGGGCATCATCCCCACAACCTGCGTTACTATGAGCATCTCGACCGGCGTGGCGTCATCTGCTGGACCCAGATGGGCTCGCATATCTACTTCGACAACGACGCCTTCCGGGACAACATGCGGCGGCTGACCCGGCAGTGGGTGCGCGAACGCCGCAACCACCCCTGCATTGCCGTCTGGGGATTGCAGAACGAATCCTCGCTCCCCCCGGAGTTCGCCCGGGAACTGCGCGAGATCGTGCGCGCCGAAGATCCCACCAGCCCGGCGCAGCGCCCCACGACCACCTGCAACGGCGGCAAGGGATCCGACTGGAACGTACCGCAGGAATGGAGCGGCACCTACGGCGGCAACTGCAATGACTACGACCTGGAACAGGTGCAGTTGGTCGGCGAATACGGCGCCTGGCGCCACCTTGGCGTGCATGGCCATGGCCCGTACAGCGGCAACGAGGACGACTTCACCGAGAGCTACCACTGCTATCTGCTGGAGACCAAAATTCGGCGCGCCGAAGCCGTCCGCGACAAGGTCGTCGGCCACTACCACTGGATCCTGGCCTCCTTTGTCAATCCTGGCCGCTCTCCCGACTGCCATGAAGGCCCCGGCAACGCCGCCATCGGCCCGATCAACAACAAGGGCCTGATGACCGCCTGGCATGAGCCGACCGATTCGTTCTACCTGTACATGGCCAACTATCTGCCTGCCGCCGAGCATCCCATGGTCTACATCGTCTCCCACACCTCGCAGGATCTCTTCACGCACGCATGCAAACAGGATGTCCATGTCTACAGCAACTGCGACGAGGTCGAACTCTTCAACGATGTGGACGACCTCTCTCTCGGGCGTCTTGCCAACCCCGGGCGGGGACGCCATTTCACCTGGGAACAAGCCGATCTGCGCTACGGTGTGCTGCAGGCCAAAGGCTATGTGGAAGGCAAACGGGTCGCCCATGACACGCTGCTGCTTCACGCACTGCCCCCGTCTCCCCATCAGAAAGGACTGTTTTCGACGGCTGCGCAACCCGTACAGGATCCGGCCGGCGAAGTCATTCTCCGTATGAACTGCGGGGGAGGGGAGTACACCGACAGCCAGGGGCGCACCTGGCTGGCCGACACGCCCTGGCAGGAAAACACCCCCGGCTGGCTCTCCTGGGGCAATGACTTCGAGACCATCCCCGACGACCTGGCCAGCCGCGGCCAGACGTGGGACCCCATCACCGGAACGACCGATCCAGCCCTCTATCAGACCTTCCGCTGGGGACGCGACCGCCTGCGCTACCGCATTCCCGTCACCCCCGGCCGCTACACCGTCCAGGCTCATTTTATCGAGCCCTGGTACGGCACCGGCGGGGGCTGGGACTATAGAGGCTGGCGCCAGTTCGATGTCGCCATCAACGATCAGACGGTCGAACAGGATCTGGACATCTTCGCCGAGGTAGGCCATGACCGTGCCCTGCTCAAATCCTGGACAGTCGACATCACCGGCGACAGACTCGACATCCACTTCCCGCGCATTGACGTCAACCAGGCGATTCTCTGCGCCTTCACGATAACAAGATTAGCTCTTTGCGTTGCATGACGAAGCAATGATAGCTTTGTGAACTCAATGCATCA
>CAYMAR010000494.1:0-2273 GCA_964388465.1 uncultured Desulfobacteraceae bacterium | reverse complement strand
CAGCGTGGATGCGCAAGCGGGCCTCTAACGGAGATGGGCCGAGGCCAAAGGCCGAAGGACCGACTTAAATACTTTGATGATTAAGGCCGCGGACCAAGGCCTGAGAGGTCTTGCCGCAGAATTTCAACAAGGGAGAAAGACATGCGAAAACTCACTATAGAAAACACGACGATCGATGACAGCAGCAGTTGTTATGTCATTGCCGAAATCGGTCACAATCACCAGGGAAATATGGACACGGCCAAGGAGATGTTCAAGGTCGCCAAAGAAAGCGGTGCCAATGCCGTCAAACTCCAAAAGCGTGACAACCGCAAGCTGTATACAGCGGCGGCCTACGCCAAACCCTACGAGAATCCGAACAGCTACGGCCAGACCTATGGTGAGCACCGCGAATTCCTGGAATTCGAATGGCCCGAGTATACCGAACTCAAGGCTTACGCTCAGGAGCTGGGGCTGACCTTGTTTGCAACCGCCTTCGATTTCTCAAGTGCCGATTTTCTGGCCAAGATGGACATGCCGGCTTTCAAGATTGCCTCCGGTGATTTGAAGAACATCCCCTTGCTGACCCACATCGCGCAGTTCCAGAAGCCCATGATTCTCAGCACGGGCGGCGGAACCATGGAGGATGTGCGCCGGGCCTACGATGCCATCATGCCGATCAATCCGCAACTCTGCATCCTGCAGTGCACGGCCGGTTACCCGGCCGCCTTCGAGGAGCTCAACCTGAATGTCATCACGACCTTCCGCGAGAGATTTCCCAATAGCGTCGTGGGGCTGTCCTCTCATGACAACGGCATCGCCATGGCGCTGGCCGCATACATGCTGGGGGCCCGGGTGGTCGAGAAGCACTTCACGCTCAATCACACCTGGAAAGGCACCGACCACGCCTTCTCGCTGGAGCCGATCGGATTCCGCAAAATGGTGCGGGATCTTGAACGTGTGAAGGTCGCTCTGGGAGACGGCGTCAAGCGCGTCTACGAGAGCGAAGTCAATCCCATGGTCAAAATGGGCAAGAAGATTGTGGCCGCGCGTGATTTGCCGCAGGGACACGCTCTTCAGATGGCGGATCTGGCCATCAAATGCCCCGGCGACGGACTGCCACCCTATGAAATCGATAAGGTCATCGGCCGCACGACACTGAAACCGATTGCTAGCGATGAAGATATCACCTTCGACGTGCTGAACGGGGCTCAGAAAGTCTCGGGAGCCGTGTCTTGAGCGATCTTTTTCGACTCGATGACGAGATCGCCCTTGTCACCGGCGCTTTCGGTAAGCTGGGGCCGATGTGGACACGGGCTTTGCTCGAGGCGGGCGCCCGCGTCGTGGGACTCGACCGACCGGGGCAGGCCCCCGGCGAAGCGTTCACGGAATTGCAGAAAAGATTCGGTGGCGAGTGCCTTCAGACCGTGTCCGCTGATGTCCGAAGGCGTGGAGATCTCCAGGGCGCTCTCGAATTTTGCCGGAGCACCTATGGCCCGCCCACCGTCCTGGTCAACAATGCCGGTATCGATCAATCCCCCGACCAGCCGGGTGGGGGGTATCGCCTGGAGGATATTCCCCTGGAAGTCAACCGGCGGGTGTTCGAGGTCAATACGCTGGGGCTTTTTCTGGTGGCGCAGGTGTTCGGCCACTCGATGGTCGCGGAAGGTCGCGGATCGATCATCAATATCGGATCACTCTACGCAAGTGTTGCCCCGGACTTGCGCTTTTACGACCATATTCAGAGCGACCCGCCATTTCTGAAACCGCCCGCCTACGGCGCGTCCAAAGCGGCGGTCGTCAATCTGAGCCGTTATTTGGCAACCCTGTGGGCGCCCCGCGGTGTGCGGGTAAATACCCTTTCGCCCGGAGGCGTTCTCGGTGGGCAGGATGACGCGTTCAAACAAAAATTCTGTGCGCGCGTTCCCCTTGGACGCATGGCCACGCAAGAGGATCTTCGGGGCCCTTTGCTTTTTCTGGCATCGGAGGCCTCGGCATACGTGACAGGGACGGAATTGGTTGTCGATGGCGGTTTTACGGCCTGGTAGCTAACTCCAGCAGGAAGAAGAAGATGACTACAACACACTTTCCCGAAATCGTATTAAACTGGATCGACGGTGCCGAGAAAGGGGCCGCCGACGGGGCCCTGATCAATAATCTGTCGCCCGCCTCGGGTCAACTGCTTTGCCAGGCGGTGCGTTCCCAAGAGACCGATGTGGTCAAGGCCATCGAAGCGGCCCAGAAGGCCTACCCCGTCTGGGCCGGCATGACTCCCGTGCGACGCGGCGATATCC
>CAYMAR010000493.1:0-2284 GCA_964388465.1 uncultured Desulfobacteraceae bacterium | reverse complement strand
CCGTCAGGTGATGAGCCGCCGCCGCATGGCCCGCAACGCCACCCCCCCAAACACAAGAAAAAACAGCAACAGATAGATACAGCTGATCAGCGGGTGGGTATCGCAGGCCCCCAGCGCGAAAAGTCGCGTCAGTTCGACCAGATGGTAGAGGGGAAACGCCAGCGCCATGGGCTGTGCCCAGGCGGGCAGGTTGCTGACCGGGAAAAAGGTGCCGCTGAAAAGAAACATGGGCGTGATGAAGAGAAAAATGGGCAGGTTGAACATATCGATCGTGGGGGTGATGCCGGTGAAGAACATGCCGATGGCGCCTAAGGCCAGCCCGCCCAGGAGCGCCACCGGGAGCAGCATCAACCCGGCGGGAAAGGCCACGTAGCCCAGCAGGCCCAGGACCGTCGTCATGATGGCGGCGGCGGCCACGGCCTTGGTGGCGCTCCAGACGATTTCCGCTAAGATGATCTCCTCGAGCGAGAGCGGCGTGGCCAGCATCCCGTCAAACGTCTTCTGGTAGTACATGCGCACGAAGGAGGCGTAGGTGGTCTCGAAAAAGGCATTCCACATGACGGCCGTGGCGATCAGGGCGGGGGCCATGAACTGGGTGTAGCCGAGCGACATCCCGGCATACGTGACGTCGCCGATCATTCCGCTGAACCCCAGACCAAAGGCCAGAATGTAGAGCAGCGGCTCCAGCAGGGGGGTGATGAAATTGACCTTCCAGATGCGGCGATAGGTTACGAGATTGCGCTTCCAGACCTTTAAAAAGCGCAGCGAGAAAGCCCCGAGATCGATCATTCCCGCAGCTCCCTTCCCGTCAGCCGCAGGAAGACGTCTTCGAGGGTCCCGTTGCGAAAGGTGCAGCGTTCGGTGCAAAATTCTTCCCGGATGACGCGGTGCAGATCCGACTCCCCCGTGGTGTAGACGATGATCTTTTCAGCGAGATCGTCCATCTGGGCCCCATGCGCGCTCAAGTAATTCCGTAAGGGCGCATCAGCGCCTTCGATCTCGATCACCTGCCGGCCGGCGTACCGGGTGATCAGGTCCTCCGGTCCGCCTTCCACCAGGATCTTGCCGTGATCGATGATCACGAGGCGATCGCACAGACTGGCGGCCTCCTCCATGTAGTGGGTCGTGAGCAGCACGGTGAGGCCCTTCTTCTTGAGGGCGGCGATCTTGTCCCACACCTGGTGGCGCGACTGGGGATCGAGACCGGTGGTGGGCTCGTCCAGAATGAGAAGCTCGGGGCGGTTCACCAGCGCCCGGGCCAGGATGAGGCGGCGGGCCATGCCGCCCGAGAGTTCCATCACCTTGGCGTCCTTGCGGTGGGTCAACGCGAAGAAATCGAGCAGTTCGGCCGAGCGCGCCCGGGCCTCGGCGGCGGGAATCGAAAAATAGCCGGCGTAGATCAGGAGGTTCTGCTCGACGGTCAGATCCGGATCCAGGGTATTGTCCTGCTGGCAGACGCCGATGCGCGCCTTGATGGCGCGCCAATGCGTGCCGATATCCTGACCGAACAGGGTCAGCCGGCCCTGACTGATGGGTGAGAAGCCGTAGAGCATGCGGATCGTGGTGGTCTTGCCGGCCCCGTTGGGGCCCAGAAGGCCAAGGCATTCGCCCGTGGAGACGCAAAAGGAGATGTCATCGACCGCCGCCACGCCGTTGTAGGTTTTTACCAGGTTCCGGGCTTCGATCAAAGCGCTCATCGTGGTCGCAGGGCATGTCAGCTGTGCTGAAGAAAGAACTTGATCTTGTCGTAGAGCAGGCGGCTGAGGTTCTCGTCACCGAAAGTGCCGACGCGAATGCCGATTTGGCTGGTACTGTCCGTTTTGCGCGTCACCGTCACCAAAACTTCCTTGCCCGTGGCCGTGCGTGCGGTGGCCTGCCCGTCGGTGGCGCTGGCCTGGGCGGATTCCTTGGTCCAGATCAGATCGCGAAAAGCCCTCTCGGTGGCTTTGATCACGGTCGGCGGCGTCGCTTCGAGGTCGGCGCGCAACTCACCATCGCGGTACATGATGCCGGCCGCCGCCGCGCCGGCGGCAGCGCCGCCGACCAGGAGCGCAGCACACCCCGTCAACTGCAGCATCAACCCACTGACGAGAACGACGATCACCCCGTTGCGCATCCAACGCATCCTCTGCCTCCCTATGGATAAAGGATCACAAAACGGCGGCGTATTCGAATGGCCGGTAAAACCGATTCACATGCCGGAATAAATTGAAAGACCCTGATTGCCGGGTGAATGCCGGCGGGCATCTGGCCTCTCCGGCATCACGCGCATCGTATGCCGGCC
>CAYMAR010000492.1:0-2290 GCA_964388465.1 uncultured Desulfobacteraceae bacterium | reverse complement strand
TGATTATACAGATCATGTGTATCAACCCGCTTTTTTCGATCTAAGCGTGAATGGGCAAAGTCTTTCGAAAGTTATGCCTCTTTTGGGCCAGGGCGTCGAGGGCGGCTCGCGGCGGGAGCGAAAACAACGTAATGACAGGCCTTCAATTGAGTCTGCCGCTGCATCAAGCGTATGTTGGCTTTCTGTGCTTACAGAGGAGTAATAGACATGCAAACGATGAACAGCTTGAGACGCCTTGTGGTCAACTACCTCGTGCTGCTGGGCATCCTGTCCGCCATGGTTTTGGTGGTGGACTTTTCCGGGCGTGAGGTGCAGCAGGCGGTTGAAATCCTGGAGACCAAGAATCGCCAGGCCGGCGGCAATGCCCTTTAGCCCGAAGGGTTCATGAGATGTTTCGATATGTTGAATCATTCAGGGAAAATCCGGGGCGTTGGACCTCAGGCTGGCAATTGCCGCCGCAGCCCGATTGGCACCCGCACGTCGTACCGCAAATCGTAATCAATATACCACCCGGCGGGCGCTGCATGACGTGTCCGTTGGCTTTGTTATCGGGGGCGCCCAGGACAAAAGTGCAGCGACTCCCGTAATGTCTCGCCTTTGAGAACTTCAGGAGCGATAATATCAGGTTGGATGACCCGCCTCAACATGCGGGTCAACGTGGATTGCGCTGCGGCTAAACGCTGCCCCTCAAGATGCCCTCCCGGCTGATCATGCCCCGGAATCGGCCGTCGGCGTCGACCACCGGCAGCCTTTTAAGGCGCTTCTCCACCATCAGCCGGATGGCTTCCTCAAAAGGCGTATGCTCGCCCACCATCACCAGGCCGGTCTGCATCACGTCGGCCGCGGTCTTCTCCTGAAGGGTCTTGCGCAGCTCCGCGGGACAATCCGGCCGAGAGCGGTGCGTCAGCCGGCAGGAAAGATACTCCCAGAACCCCTGGCCCCGTCCGCCAAAGGCGGCCAGCAGGTCGCGGTCGGAAATCAATCCCATGAATAGGCCCTTGGCGTCCACCACCGCCACCCGCTGGATATCGTCCGTGTCGATGATGCGGATGACCTCGTCGGCCGGGGCGTCGGGCGCCACCGTCCGGGTATCGCGCCGCATGATGTCGGCCACGAAGCGCAGGTTTGCCACGGTCACGTCACGCCGGCGGATCGTCTCCCAGTGGGGTGTCTCGCGGGAGATCGTCCGGAACACGTCCAGGCGCGAAAGCATGCCGGTCAGGAGACCGTCCGCGTTCACCACCGGCAGGCGCTTGATGCGGTTCCGGATCATGAGATCCACGCCTTCGGTCACCTTGTGGTCCTCCGAAATGGTCACGGCCGGCCGGGACATCACGTCCGCAGCGGTTTTGGCGGCCAATGCCGCCAAAGCCTGGTCCCGGCGCCGGCTTTCCGAGGCTGCCAGCAGCCCCAGCCGCAGGGGCATCTGCCCGCGGTATATCAAATCGCCCTGAGTGATGATGCCCAGCGGGCGTCCGGCCCGGTCCACCACCGGCAGGCCGGAAAAGGTTGCCGACAGCAGGATGCGCGCCACGTCTCCGGCCGGGGCGTCTGCGTCCACGCGGCGCGGATCAGGCGTCATGATGTCGCGCACCTTGATCTGGCGCGGGATGAGATGCTTGCGCGTGTGGTAGCTGTGCACCGTCATCTCCCGCACGGAGACGATCCCCTCGGTCACCATGGCCTCGATGTCCGGCAATACGCGGTCGGTCTCCGCCGCCGGCAGGACGATTTCGACTTTGACGGGCAGGTTGTAGGAAATCGTCAGAATGTTGCGGGAGGCCACTTCACCGGATTCGTAGCACCCGGCGATGCCGCGCGTCACCAGGCAGCGGGCCGCGATCCTGAGCCCTTTGACGTGGGCCACCAGGGCGTCGTAGAGGGGCTTGCCGCGGTGGCGAATCTCTTCCGACGTGTAGACCTCGATCACGCGGTAGTTCAGGGCCATGGCGCACCTCCCTTGAATACGATTTGAACCAGCCGGATACCGGCCAGCACCAGCACGATGCCGCCGAGATTGTTGGCCGCAAACGTCAGCGCGGCAATCGTAAAGCCCCCGCCGCGCAGGGACTCCACCACTTCCAGGGCATAGGTCGAAAAGGTGGTGAGGGAGCCCAGGAAACCGGTCATGAAAAAGAGCCGCGCGCCGGGCGTGAGCAGGGACAGGCGATCGACCAGGGCAAAGCTCACGCCGATCAGAAAACAACCGATCATGTTGGCGATAAAGGTGCCCCAGCTCAATCCGGTGCCGAAAAACCGCACGGCGCCAAGCGAGATCAGGTAGCGCCCC
>CAYMAR010000491.1:0-2298 GCA_964388465.1 uncultured Desulfobacteraceae bacterium | reverse complement strand
GGGGACGGTAGCGTTTGCCGCCAGGCCCCAGGCCATGCGCTTGGTCACCTGCTCGGCGGCCATTCGCGCCGCCACCTTCAAGTCCCGCTTGTCCCGGTCGGCCTCATCGCCGCCGATCCCGTTCTGGTTGTGATCCATGCTGTCGAGCAGCCAGTCCCAGGCGGTGCGCAGTGTATCCCGGTGCGTTGTGTTGCCGGACAAGACGGAGAAGAGTTCCGCGTTGAATAGGGCCTGTTCGCAGGGCAAATCCAGCGGCCAGATATCGGGCCAGGTGCTCTCGATGTTGGGCCACAGGCCGGGGATCTCGCCGCGGATCTGCCTGGGACTGTCGGGGTAGTGCTTGTCGAAGAATTCGCTGAGCGTACAGAATTGGAGCGGGGCGTGCCCCTCTTTGTTCCAGCGTTGGATGTTCTCGACGACGTTCTCTCCCACGACACACAGGTCGACGCCCCACTGGCAGACCATGTCGTAGTCGACTCCGGCAAAGTAGGATTTGAATTCGTCTTCCCGTTTGACCATCTCATCGTAGTCTTCGCCGTCGGCCAGCAGGCTGCGGCACTTGGCATAATGGATGGGGGCGTAGGACTTGATACTGCATCCGTCGAGGGCGGTGTAGGTGATGTGGTCGGTATGCGGCGGGCAGCCGTGCGAGAGAAAGAGTGCGTCCATTCCACTGCGCGCGGCGATCTGCGGCATCTGCGGGGTGACGCCGGGAATGTCGGAAAGACTGACCACCCTGGCGGCGTTGCCCAGCTCCCGCAGGCAGAACTCGCGACCATAGAGGATGTTTCGTACCAGGGTCTCGCCGGCGGGAAGCTGGGTCAGAACCAGCGATCGCATGGGGATCACCTCCAGGCGTCCGGATTCCACCAGGGTCTTCACCCGGGGCTTGTCCTCGGGGCAGGCATCGAAGAAGTGTTCGAGGAAATTGGTGGCCTCGATCATGAACCGGTAGTCCGGGTGCCGCTCGAGCAGATCCAGGGCGGTCTTGATGATGGTGATTCCGCGTGAGAGGCATTCCGCCCGCGTCCCGGCCCAGAACAGGTCGAGGTGGGAGAAGGGCGTCAGAAAGATGGTCTTTGCGTTCTTCATCTCCCTACCATCCTCCCACCACCGGATACCAATCCGGCCGTCGCGGATCCTGGTGGAAGCGGGCGTAATAGTCGCCTTTCTCTTCGAAGTAGCGCTCGTATTTCGTCATCTTCTCTTCATCCAGTTCGACACCGAGACCGGGGCCGGTGGGGAGTTTGATGCAGCCGTCT
Organism: uncultured Desulfobacteraceae bacterium; assembly: GCA_964388465.1. Lineage (GTDB taxonomy): Bacteria > Desulfobacterota > Desulfobacteria > Desulfobacterales > UBA5852 > JABZFP01. The sequence goes on along the minus strand of CAYMAR010000491.1, from coordinate 1,036 downwards.
TCGTAGGGCAGGGGGCCGCCCTGGATGATGTCGTCGGTCAGGTAATGGTAGTGGGCGTCGCCGGCGACGATCATCTCCGGAATCGTCGCGGCGGTGTGCAGCATGGCGGCCAGCTCGATGCCGAACTCCGCGCCGGAATGCATCGCGACGCCCAGCTTGAAGGTGCGGCAGACTGTGGCCAGGTCCTTGACCCCCTTCGGCCCTTCCCAGTAGTGCAGATCGGTCAGGACGATATCCACCGCCCCCATGCGCACGGCCGGACCGAGGTCGTCGAACTTGTTCGGATACATGTTGGTGGCAATTGGGATGCGCACGGCCTGGCGTACCGCGGCGTTGCCTTCGAGTCCCCAGGCCGGGTCTTCGAAGTACTCCATGCCGACCGACTCGAGACGCCGGCCGATCTTGACGGCGGTCGGTACGGACCAGGTGCCGTTGGGGTCGATGCGCAGGCCGAAGCCGTCGCCCAGCCGCTCGCGGCACAGCTCGACAACCCGTGCTTCGTCTTCCGGCGGCATGACCCCGGCCTTCAGTTTCATCGAGTTCACGCCGAGCGTTTCGTGCAGCTCCTGGCAGAGATCGGCCATGTCTTCCGGGTGTTGATCGTCGCCGCCGCCGGGGCGGTCATAGCGCCAGAAGAGGTAGGCGATCATCGGGATACGATCGCGGACCGGCCCGCCCAGCAGGTCGCTCATCGGACGGCCGAGCGCTTTGCCCTGGATATCCAGACAGGCCATTTCGATGGCGCCGTAGAGTCGCGCGTTGGAGAGGTAGTAGATGCTCCGCAAGACCTTGAGCTTGATGACTTCCAGGTGGAAGGGGTCCAGGCCGAGGATACGCGGCTTGAGTTTCATCAATGCCCCGCGCTGATCGCCACCGCCCACCTCGCCAAGGCCGACAATCCCTTCATCGGTAACCAGTTCGAGAATCGTGCGCAGGAAGTAGCCGGGGTGAACCCCCGTATTGTGGCGCAGTTGTGCGTTAAGCGGAATCGCAACCGTGCGGACACGCATATCAGTGATTTTCATGTGATGCTCCT
>CAYMAR010000490.1:1208-2317 GCA_964388465.1 uncultured Desulfobacteraceae bacterium | reverse complement strand
GCTTGGGAAAATCATCGCGGGTCTGCGGAATGGCCCGCAGGTAAAACACCACGATGTTGGTGTCCGACGCCACGGTATGGTAGTGGAACGCCGGCATTTGGCCGTCATACCCGGGCGGCAGGATGAGGAATCGTCCGCCGCGGTTCTGCTCCGGCGAAAACGGCCCGCCCAGATCGCAGAGCGGCTGCTGCCAGATGTTGTTCAGGGTTCCCAGAAGCCCGGGCGGCAGTTCCATCACCATGGGGCCATTGCGCAGATCCAGGACGCCCGACATGTAGATGGTATCCTGGTTTGCCGTAAGAATCAGTTGCTGCTGTTCCGCGGATTGATCCGCCACGACGACCGCGCTGCTGCCGCAGCCCAGCCGGATGTGCTCGTCGGCCATGGCCCCATACGACGCCATGGGCAGGGCCCACAGATAAACCTGCACGGCGCGTTGGAAATCGAGCTCGTCATAGAGCTTCTGTGCCGTTTTTGCGGTGGGGTAGCCGCTGGAAAACTGCAGCTTCCCGAACCGGGTCTTCAGGGTCTCGGCCCCGAGGGATGCGGCCGCCATGGATATCAGACAGACGACGGCCAACCCGATCGGTAGCTTCTTCATCTCTTCCCTCCGCGCATCGAATTAGTGGATCAGTTCAATCTTCCCGGGCCGCCAGGTTTTCTCGAACCACGGCTCCAAAGGGCCGTAGAGACGGAAAAGCAGCCAGAAGGCCTTGCCCGGGACGGTCTGGATCCAGTTGCCGTCCTTGCCTTTGGGCGCCTTTGGACCGAAGTAGATATCGAAGGAGCCGTCGGCATTCTGCGCGACGCCGCCGCGCTGGCTGTTCAGGCTGGGAAAGCGCTGGTCGGTCTGCAGCATGGACCGCGTCTGGGAATCGTAGAGCACGATGGACCAGAAATCCTTGGCGGGCACATTGGGCGGCAGCCTGAGGCGATAGGATTTGGCACCATCCAGATACGCACCGGCCGCGTCGCGGCAGGCGGCCGCATATTGGGAGCCGATACCGGGCATGGCCACGGCCATGGCCGGTGTGATGCCGATGGCGTTGTACATGAACTGGGTGCGGGCATCCCGGTTGAGCCAGCCGTCCTGGGTCATGAACTCGTGG
>CAYMAR010000490.1:0-1198 GCA_964388465.1 uncultured Desulfobacteraceae bacterium | reverse complement strand
ATGGTAAAGGGGTTGAACCAGGTCCGGTCCGCATCCGGATAGAGGTAGGTCGCATCGTCGCGGGAGGCAAAACTCACCGCACGGGCGATGGTGGCCCCCATCCAGGCCGCCTCCTCCAGGATCCCGCGCAGGCGGTCGTCGGGGCTGAACGGCTGGCCCTTGATGATGCCCAGCAGCGCCAGGCGTCCCCGCGCTTCGGGGCGGATGGCCTTGGCGTGCTCTTCCTGGATCAGGCTGTTGAGCTCCTCGAAGAAGTGAAAATCATTGGCATGGATGGTGTTGTGGACCTTACCGGAGACGTTCCGGAACTCCATGACCGGGGGGGTGCCCGCCCTGGAAAGCGGATAGATTTTGAGGTGTTTTTTGATACTCGCCACCGCCGGCCCGGTCTTCCCGTCGACCAGGAACCCCCGGAGAAGAAACCAGACCCCGTAGGTTCTGGAGCGGAAAGCGTGATACCCCTCGGGCGGGTCGCCTTCGAAATCGGGCGGCAGGATCACGAACCGGCCGCCTTTGCCCTTGTCCGGCCCGGCGTTGCCGATATCGCCCACATAGCGCATCCACATGTCGTCCAGGATGCCGAGCACATTGGGCGGGGATTCGATGACCGCGGGGCCGCTTTTCTTCAGGTCAATGAAGGTGCTGGCATAGACGGTTTCGGAATTGGGGGTCAGCCATAGGGATTTTGAATCCAGCAGATCTTCGAAAATTCCGATCTGATGGGCTTCGGTGAGGCCCAGGTCGCGATGCCCTTCGCGCAGGGCCACCATGGAGGCAGCCCGCATCTCGTCGAGAAAAACGTCCACGCCCCGCTTGAAATCCAAATAATCGTAAGCTCGTTTCACGGTCTCGGCATCGGGGAAACCGTCGAAGAATTCAAGCCTGCCGATGCGGGACTCGACCTTGTCCGGTACAATAATCGAGGTTGGAATCTCGGTGGTCATGCGCATGTTGGCAGGAGCCGCCCCATACACGGGGCTGACGCCCACTAGAACCAACACCAGAAACAGAGCGACCTTGACAATAGTGGCGTTTCGCATGATGATTCCCCTTGATGATCGTGTGGTTGGTTTCCGATGCCGCGTCACCGATAGGGATGACGGCGGTGATCGGTAGCCAGTAACCGACGACAACCCTTACCGCATCGTGCCGATGCACTCTCTGATCTCACATTCAAGGCTTTGCCTTAGTTCCTGGT
>CAYMAR010000489.1:0-2318 GCA_964388465.1 uncultured Desulfobacteraceae bacterium | reverse complement strand
TTATTCGTTCCAAGCGGGGCGGTTCAGCGGTCGCCGACTACAGGTGTTTTTCGATGGGAAACAGCGATATAAACCAGGCGTTGAACCGTTGCCAAAACCCTACTTCAGGCTCGCTATAATAGCGGACCGGCCGGCCAGCCTCTCGGGTGGTCCAGACCAGCCGCTCGAAACCCTTGTCGCCTGGTTCGAGGGTCAGCCGTTAGCTGGCCTCGGGGGTGATGCCCGTGTCCATGTAATCCATGACCTCGGCGGCTAATTCGTCGCTGTCGATCACAACAACGATCTCCGTGTTGAGATTCCGCGAGCGGGGATCCGTATTGTAGGAGCCGATCACCACCGTTTGCCGGTCGACAACGAAGACTTTGGTGTGCAGGCTGGCGCGGGACCTCATCGACAGCAGGCGCCATTTCTTTTTGCGGCGGTTGTTCGGGCGCAGTTCGAAGAGTTCCACTCCCCGTCGGATCATCTCCTTGCGGTAGTTGGCGTAGCCGGCATGCGCAGCTGCCACGTCGTTGGTGGCCAGAGAGTTGGTCAGGATGCGGATGCGGATGCCGTCGGCCCGGTAACGACGTATGGTCTCCAATCCGGATTGGCCCACGATGAGATAAGCGGCTTCCATAATAAGTTCATCGTCCGGTGCGTACGCGCGCAAACCGCCGGCCACCTTGTCATATTTGCTGTCGATTTTAAATGGGGTGTCATAAATTATACGGGCGGGTGCCCAGATGTAATCCTTACGACGTTCTCTGTATTCCCTGAGGATTTCCTCCCGGGACCGTTTGATGACATAGGGTCCTTCGCTAATGGTTGCAACCCATTGGTAGAGTTCGTCCTGACGCTCCGCAAACTCGGCGGCGCTCATGTCTTCCTTCAGGATGGCGTTGATGGGCAGCGCCCATTCGCTGTTCCAGAATTCATCAAAGCTCTTCGACACTTCCCGCACGACAGGTCCGACCAGGGCCACGTCGAGATCCCTGAAATTGGCCACAGGGTCGACATCGAAATATTCGTCACCGATGTTGCGGCCGCCTATGATGGCCACGGCGTTGTCGGCGATAAAAGCCTTGTTGTGCATCCGGTGATTGACGCGGTCCAGGTCGACGACGAAATCGAACAGGCGAAAGCCGCGTCGACGAAAAGGGTTGAAAAGGCGAATTTCGATATTGGGGTGGAGATCCATGCGGGCGAATTTATAGTCGGAATCGGCTGTGTTGACGTCGTCGATCAGGATGCGCACCCGCACACCGCGGTCGGCCGCCCGCATGACCTTCTCCGCCAGGACGATTCCGGAAGTGTCCACGGCCCAGCGGTAGTATTGCAGATCCAGGGTCTTCTCGGAAAGGTCGGTCAGATCAAGGCGCGCCTCAAAGCTTTCCTGACCGCTGCTCAGAAGTCTGACACCGGTCTGCGCAGGATGCCGTGCCAGATCCGGCTGGATGATGCGCCCCAGATCCGTGTCTTGTGGATTGGCGTAGGCCACCGATGGCGTAGCGTCGTAATGTTTGGGCAAGGAGGTTGCGCAGCTGCTCAGCAGCATACCGATTATAATGATAGCGCCCGCCATACCTGGCCGGGAGATGTTACCCGGCCTTCGGTGGGGGAACCGCTCACGGCCTGATCTCGATGGGCGTACCAACTTTGACGGCCTCCCAGACATAATCCATTTCGCTGTTTTTCAAGGCGATGCATCCGTTGGTCCAGTTGACGAACTGGGCGAATACCTCCCAGCGCTCGTAACCGTTCTTCTGGCCGTGGATCATGATATTACCCCCGGGGTCGACGCCTCGCTCGCGGGCCCGACGCCGGTCTTCATGGTCGGGATAAGAGATGTGGATTGACTTGTAGTATTTGCTGTAGGGGTTCTTATAATCAAGGATGTAGCGGCCTTCGGGGGTGCGCTCGTCACCCTGCTGCTGTTTGTGCCCTTTTGGGTTGCGGCCGAAAGCCACCCGGAAGGAGGCGAACACATCCCCATCTTGCAGAAGGTAGAGGCGCTTTTCGCTCTTGATGACGAGAACATAATCGGCCTGGGGCCCGGCCAGTGCCGGACCGACCGCCAGGAGGAGGGCCAGTACCAGACTGCCAAACCCTGTTGCCCAGCGAGCGGTGCGGCGGACCGCCGGAATCACTTGCATCATGACGCTATTCGCCTTCTTCTTCGGTGAGCACCACGACCGCTGTGCCCACCGGCGCCCACTGGAACAGCGTGGCGGCGTCCTCTTCGGTCAACCCCACGCACCCCTGCGACCCCACGGATTCGGTTACGTAGGTGTGCACATAGGAGCGCAGCGTGGCCCAGGAAGTGCCGTGGATCGCTT
>CAYMAR010000488.1:0-2338 GCA_964388465.1 uncultured Desulfobacteraceae bacterium | reverse complement strand
CCCGGGAATCGACGACAAGCAGGCCGTCGTGCAGCGTATTGACGATGGTTTCCCAAAAACTCGTAATATCCATGACCCACCTTCAGGTGTTAATCGAATCATTAACGACTGTTAACATAATATTAACACTATCGCTTGGCAAGGGCCGTGATGGATCGTCCGGCGAATTGGGCGTTGACACCGGTCGCTTCAGGGGCATGCGATTCCGGAGGTGCCCTTTGCTTTAAGGCATTCGTGCTTAAATTATCGTTCGAAAATTGAATTGGTAGTTTGCCGCCCGGTGCGGTTATCGAACAATACGCAATCACATGGCGGAGGTGATTTCATGTGGGACTACACGGACAAGGTCAAAGAGCATTTTCTCAACCCCCGCAACGTTGGGGTGATTGCGAATGCCGACGGCGTGGGCGAGGTCGGGTCGCTGGCCTGTGGCGACGCCTTGACCCTTTACTTCAAAATGGACGGAGAGGGGCGCATCGCCGACGCCAAGTTCCAGACTTTCGGTTGTGCCAGCGCGATCGCATCGTCCTCGGCCCTGACCGAGCTGATCATCGGCAAGACCCTGGAGGAGGCCGCAAAAATCACCAACGAGGACATTGCCGCCTACCTCGGGGACCTTCCCAAGGAGAAGATGCACTGCTCGGTCATGGGCCAGGAGGCGCTTGAAAAAGCCATCGCCCAGTACCGTGGGGAGACCGCCCGGGAAGTGGAAGGCAACATCGTCTGCGAGTGTTTCGGCATCACCGATCGCGAAATCGAGAAAACCGTCCGCGATCACCGCCTGACCTCGATCGAGGATGTCACCGGCTATCTCAAAGCCGGCGGTGGGTGCGGCAACTGCCACGACAAGATCCAGCAGATCATGGATGGGGTCCACGGCGCCTGTGCCACGATTCGGCCGCGACCCCAGAAAATGACCAATATCCAGAAAATTCGGCTGATCGAGGAGACCCTCGAGCGTGAAATCCGTCCGACCCTGCGTAAGGACGGCGGCGACATCGAGCTGGTGGACGTGGACGGCCGCCGCGTGGTCGTCAACCTGCGAGGTACCTGCGCCAGCTGCAGCAAGTCCCAGCTGACCCTCAAGAGCTACGTCGAGGCCAAGCTGCGTGAACTGGTCACGGATGACCTCGTGGTGGAGGAGAATCGCCTATGAAAACCGTTTATCTGGACAACAACGCCACCACGCGGGTGGCGCCCGAAGTGGTGGAGGCAATGCTGCCCTACTTCAGCGAATTCTACGGCAACCCCTCGAGCATGCACAGCTTCGGCGGCAACCTGGGGATCAAGGTGCGCGAGGCCCGTGCCCACATCGCCGCGCTCCTGGGCGCGCAGCCCGAGGAAATCCTCCTGACCAGCGGCGGCACCGAAAGTGACGTCACCGCCATCCACGCCGCCCTGGCCGCCCATCCCCACAAGCGCCACATCGTCACGAGCCGTGTCGAGCATCCGGCCATCAAGAACCTTTTCGAGCAGTACGGCAAAGACGGCTACCGGGTCAGTTTTATCCCGGTGGACCGGGAAGGTCGCATCGACACGGCGGAACTCTTCGGCTGTCTTTCGGAAGACACCGCTGTCGTCAGCATGATGTGGGCCAACAACGAGACCGGTGTCCTCTTCCCGGTGGACGAGGTGGCCGCCGAACTCCAAGCCCGCGGGATTGTCTTCCACACCGACGCCGTCCAGGCTGTGGGCAAGGTGGCTGTCGACCTGACCCGCACCGGTGTGGATCTTCTTTCGCTCTCCGGTCACAAGCTCCACGGTCCCAAGGGGATCGGGGCGCTCTACATCCGTAAGGGCACCAAGTTCAAGCCCCTGATGGTCGGGGGGCACCAGGAGCAGGGGCGCCGGGCCGGGACCGAAAACGTGCCCGGCATCATCGGCCTCGGCAAGGCCTGTGAGCTGGCCGCCGGCTATCTGGACGATATCAACACACGGGTCCGGGCGCTGCGCGACCGGCTGGAGAACGCGCTGCTCGAGGCGGTGCCCCATGCCATGGTCAACGGAGATCGTGCCAACCGGTTGCCCAATACCACCAGCATTGCCTTCGAGTATGTGGAGGGCGAAGCGATTCTGCTGATGATGAACGAGCACGGTATCGCGGCGTCTTCCGGCTCGGCCTGCACCTCCGGTTCGCTGGAGCCCTCCCATGTGCTGCGGGCCATGGGGATTCCCTTCACCGCGGCTCACGGCTCCATCCGTTTCAGCCTGAGCCACTACACCACGGCCGAGGAGATCGATTACGTCATCGCCAAGATGCCGCCCATCATCGAGCGCCTGCGCCAGATGTCGCCCTTCTGGAAACAGGCGGTCCATTCCGGCTGAGACACACCCTGCA
>CAYMAR010000487.1:0-2344 GCA_964388465.1 uncultured Desulfobacteraceae bacterium | reverse complement strand
AAAAGTATGAGTGCTACGATCGTCAATGACAGCGCCGAGCGGATCGCGCTGGCCGATTTCACCGAGCGGGCCTACCGCGATTACGCCATGTACGTGATCCTGGACCGGGCCCTGCCCCATATCGGTGACGGGCTTAAACCGGTGCAGCGCCGCATTGTCTACGCCATGAGCGAGCTGGGTCTCAAGGCCACGGCCAAGTACAAGAAATCGGCCCGCACGGTGGGCGACGTGCTGGGCAAGTTCCATCCCCACGGGGACAGCGCCTGCTACGAGGCCATGGTCCTCATGGCCCAGCCCTTCTCTTACCGCTACCCCCTGGTCGACGGGCAGGGCAACTGGGGCGCCCCGGACGATCCCAAGTCGTTTGCGGCCATGCGCTACACCGAGGCCCGTCTGTCGGTCTTCGCCGATCTTCTGTTGGCCGAGACCGGCCAGGGCACGGTGGACTGGGTTCCCAATTTCGACGGCACCCTGGAGGAGCCCGCCGTGCTGCCGGCCCGCCTGCCCCACGTGCTCTTGAACGGCACCACCGGGATCGCCGTGGGCATGGCCACCGACATCCCGCCCCACAACCTGCGCGAACTGGCCGCGGCCTGCATCCATCTGCTCCAGCACCCCAAGGCCGAGCTGGACGAATTGATGGAACACCTTCCGGGGCCGGACTTTCCCACAGCCGCCGAAATCATTACGCCCGCCGAGGACATTCGCCAGATCTACGCCAGCGGCACGGGCAGCCTGCGCATGCGCGCCCGGCACGAGTTCGAGAACGGGGACATCGTGGTCACGGCCCTGCCGCACCAGGTGTCCGGCGCCAAGGTCCTGGAGCAGATCGCCGCCCAGATGCAGGCCAAGAAACTGCCCATGGTGGCCGACCTGCGCGACGAATCCGACCACGAGGACCCCACCCGGCTGGTGATCGTGCCGCGATCCAACCGCGTGGACCGCGACGTCCTCCTGGCCCATCTCTACGCCACCACCGATCTGGAGCGGACCTACCGGGTCAATCTGAACGTGATCGGGTTGAACGGACGCCCCCAGGTCAAGGACCTGCGCGCGCTGCTCAAGGAGTGGCTCGTCTTCCGGCAGGAAACCGTGCGGCGCCGGCTCCAGCATCGCCTTGACAAGATCACCCAGCGGCTGCACATCCTCGAGGGGCTCCTGATCGCCTATCTCAACATCGACGAAGTCATCCGGATCATCCGCACCGAAGACGAGCCCAAACCGGTGCTGCAGAAGCGCTTCGAACTGAGCGCCGCCCAGGCCGAGGCTATCCTGGAGATGAAGCTGCGGCACCTGGCGCGGCTGGAGGAGATCAAGATCCGCGGTGAACAGAAGGAACTGGCGGCCGAGCGCCAAACACTCGAGAAGACGCTGGGCTCGCGTGCGCGCCTGCGCACCCTGATCCGCAAGGAGATCGCGGCCGATGCCCAAAAATACGGCGATGCGCGGCGCGCCCCCATCGTCCGGCGCGAGGTGGCCCAGGCCATCACCCAGAAAGAGATGCTGCCGGTGGAGAACATCACGGTGATCCTTTCCCAGGGCGGCTGGATCCGCTCGGGCAAGGGACACGAACTCGACCCCGCGAGCCTGAGCTACAAGGCCGGCGATGAATTCCTGGCCAGCGCCCGCGGGCGCAGCAACCAGCAGGCCGTCTTCCTGGATTCCACCGGCCGGAGCTACGCCCTGCCGGCCGCCGGCCTGCCCTCGGCCCGCGGCTACGGCGAGCCGCTGACCGGGCGCCTCTCCGTCGGCACGGGCGAGCGCTTCGTGAGCGTCCTGATGGGCGGGGAAGACGACCGCTATCTGCTGGCCAGTGACGCCGGCTACGGTTTCATCGTGCGGCTGGCAGACATGATGAGCCGCAACCGCAACGGCAAGGCCATGCTGAACCTGCCGCCGGGAGCCGCACCCCTGACCCCGCTGCCGGTGAGCGACCCCGAAACCCAGCGGGTGGTGGCCGTCACCAACGAGGGGCGCATGCTGATCTTCCCCCTGGCGGATCTGCCCGAACTGTCGCGCGGCAAGGGCAACAAGATCATCCAGATTCCCAAGGAGCGCGCCCGCAGCCATGAAGAGTACCTGGCGCATCTGTTGCTTCTGCCGGCGGGCTTCGATCTGGTGGTGCATGCCGGCCGGCGCCACGTGACCCTCAAGGGCGTCACGCTGGAGGGTTTCGTCGGTCTCCGCGGCCGGCGCGGCCGCATGCTGCCCCGCGGCTTCCGCAACGTCAAACTGCTGGAGGCTCTGTCGCATCAGCCGGTGCAGGCCGAGTAAAAGCGAGGGCGCTCGTCCTGATGCCGGAATTACCTGGAAGGCGTATCATTACAGTAGAAGACGGCATGGG
>CAYMAR010000486.1:0-2347 GCA_964388465.1 uncultured Desulfobacteraceae bacterium | reverse complement strand
CGGTGCGGCCCCTTATGGCGCTCGCGCTGTTTTTCCTGGTCGCTTTTTTTTCAATGGAAGCCGGGGCCCGGGAAGAAGTCGTACAGATCCGCCTCGAGAACCGCCAAGCCGGCGAAATTCTGCCGATGGCCCAACCCCTGTTAAGTCCGCGCGGGCATATTTCCGCCGACCAACGCTCCAACTCCTTGATCGTCATCGACAATCCCGCCGTGATCGCCATGATCCGACGGCTTGTTCAGGAAGTTGACCAGGAAGTGCCGCTGCTGAAGATCCGTGTCCGCTATGAAAGTGCGGACGCGGATCAGGCTGCCGGTGCGAGCGCATCGGCAAGGGCCCAGACAGGGGATACCGCGGTCGAGGTCGGCCGCGAAAAGCTCGAAGATAATGGCCTTGAAGCCGATATCCAAGCGGGCCGCAGACAGGCCCTGCGCCAAAGCGAATATATCCTGCGCGTGCGGTCGGGCAGCGTCGCCTATTTGGAATCCGGCTACGATGTGCCCCACCGGGAACGGTGGCGGGAGTTGAGTCACCGCTACGGCTACATTCCCGAGGGGGTTGTATTCCGGAGGGTTACCTCGGGGTATCGTATTCGGCCTGTGTTGATGGGCCGTCAGGTCCGGATTGAAATTGTCCCGCGCATCAATTATCGCGACAATCGCGGTCGCGACCAGAATATCCGATTTGCCCAGGCGGCCACGACCCTGTTTGCCCCCCTTGACACGTGGGTCGATATCGGCGGTGTTCTGGGCGGGCAGCGCGAAATCGACCGCCAGATACTTTCCGACAGCCGCCATGCGTCTGACCATCGCTTGACCATGCGCCTCTTGGTGAGCGTCGATTAAGGAGAGTGCCCACATGACCAGCAGCCAGCGAAAATACCTGAGAGGCTTGGCGCATAAGCTTAAACCGGTCGTTTATGTCGGCAAGGAGGGCGTATCCGCCGATATCTTGAAGGCGACCGCAACCGCCCTCGATGACCACGAACTGATCAAGATCAGGTTCGTTGAAAACAAAACGCGTAAAAAAGAATTGGCGGCGATGATCTGCAAGGAGACGTCTTCGAATTTGGCGGGTATGGTCGGCCACGTCGCTATTGTCTACCGGCCGTCCCGCCATGCCAAAAAACGCAAGCTAAATTTACCCGCAGTTTAGTGCCGACGATGGGTCCTGCGCCTGAGCCGTCAACGTCGCCGTCAATTTCATTCCGGGGTCTCCGGGTGAATAATCAAACGGTCGCCGGGATGGATCGGGCGGCGCGCATCGAGACGATTCCAGATCAACAGCGCCGGCAGCGGGACCCCGAACTGCTCGGCGATGCTCGAGAGATTGTCACCCGCCTTGACAATGTAGACACGCTCCGATTGCAGGGTTTTCCAGGCGGCGTGACCGCTTTGAAACCGCTCCTGAAAACCTTCGACCCCACTGACGGGCAGGTTCAGGCGATAATTCCCCGCGGCCAGATAATGGCCCCTGATGGCCGGGTTGAGATCTTTGATCGCTTTGAAATCGGTTCCCGCAGCCCTGGCAATGACCATTAGACTGGTCTCCTCCCAGCATGTCAATTCGACCTCGGATGACGCCAACGGCGGATAGTAGTCCGCGGCGGTCATGTGAAAACCATAGCGCTCCGGGTTTTCCAGAATCAGCTTGGCGGAGAGAATACGAAACAGATAGCGCTGGGTTTCGAGCGGCAGATAAAGCTTGTAGAAATCCTTGGTCGCCTGGGCCAAAATCTCGGCTTTAAGCCCTTCCTCGCCCATGTTGAACGCCGCCACGCTCAGCGACCACGAGTCCAGTTCGGCGTGCAGCTTTTGAAGATACCGGATCGCGGCACGCGTTGAGGCCTCAAGGCTTCGCCGCTCATCGATACGGCTGTCGATGCGCAAGCCGTACCTGCGTCCCGTATCGGCCATAAACTGCCAGAAACCGATCGCCCCCTTGGGGGATCCAGCGTGGGGTCTTAACGCGCTCTCGGCAATGGCGACATACTTGAGGTCGTCGGGCAAACCGGCCTCGGCCAGCTGCCTCTCGATGAACGGCAGATACCGGGTCGAACGCTTCAACCACAAAATGGCCTGATCCCGATCCCAAAGCGACAGCAGCATCTCTTTCTCGAAACGCTCGGCGACCGCAGCGTCATCGAGTGGAACGGGTTCCCCGCAAAAAGCGATCGGCGCTTCCAGACGCACCGCACGAATCAGGTCGATCGGCTCGGTCTGCGCTACGGACGCAAGGGGAACCCATACCGAAACCACCCAAAAAATGATCCATCCGCTGGATTTATATGCCGTGAACACGTCTCACCTCGTATAGAATTGATGGGTTCCTCCTCGTAGGCGAGGATCAA
>CAYMAR010000485.1:0-2371 GCA_964388465.1 uncultured Desulfobacteraceae bacterium | reverse complement strand
ACAGGACCACCGACAAGCGATTCAGGTCGTTAAAATCGATCTGTCGCACCGCATCAAGACTGTATCCCGAAGACAGTGATCGACCGATCTTGCGCCGAAACGCCAATGGCGGTCGAAGAGCCGGCGCGATGACCGGTTGGCGGATGGGTTCTGTCATCTGGGTCCCGTGTCGTTTGGTCGGCTAAAGCGTTTAATCCACACCCAGTCAAGGCGCATAATAGAGCCTGCCGCACGAGTTGTCATCTAGCCGTCCGGTTCAAACCGCGGCAACGCGTTTATCGTTTGACAATTTTTTGGCTTCATTATAGATAAGACCGGTCGGTATTTTTTTTGAAAGGTATTTCCATGGCCGTAAAAGGCGAGCGCACCCGGCGGCGAGTCATCGAAGAAGCCTTGCCGCTCTTCTCGGTCAAAGGTTATTTCAATACATCCATCAGCGATATCCTGGCGGCCACCGGTCTGACCAAGGGCGGGCTCTACTGTCACTTCCCGAGCAAGGAAGACATTTGGTACGCGGTCTACGACGAAGCGGTCAACATCTGGCGCCATACGGTTTTCAGCAACATGCGCACCGTCGATGATCCGTTGGAGCGGATCGCCCAAACCGGTGAGCGTGTCCTGAACCGCTATCTGGAGGGCGAGATCTTTGACGGCGGCTGTTTCTTCGTCAACATGCTGGTGGAACTCTCCGGCCAGTCCGCCGCCATGACTCGCCACATTCTCAGGGGCTTCGTCGGTTTCGCCAAACTATTCCAGCGATGGCTCAAGGAAGCCGAGGCCCGCGATCAACTCCGGGCGGGACTTGATTTCAAGGAAGTGGCCAACTTCATCGTCATCACCCTGAACGGTGCGGCCACCCTATTCGCGGCCAGTCGGGACAAGGCCGTTCTACACCGCACCAATCGCCAGCTTCAGACTTATCTGGCATTGCTGAAGAAGCCGGTTTAAGGCAACGAAAGATCTTTTTTGTAAAATACCGACCGGTTTTTTTAAATGGAGTTTCAATGAAGATTAAGTCCTTATTGGCCCGACGAACGGAAGGTATGCAAGTCAATGCCATCCGGGAAATCCTCAAAGCGGCTTCCCAGCCCGGTATGATTTCGCTGGCCGGCGGGATTCCCGCCCCGGAGAGCTTCCCGCTCGAACTCATCGCCGAATTGAACGACAGGGTTCTGAGCACCTATGCCGCCGATGCCCTTCAGTACGGGCTGACCGAAGGTTTTCCGCCTTTGCGTGAAGCCCTGGCGGAACGTCTCGCGGTCAAGGGCATCCCCGTCGGGCCGGAAGACGTGCTGGTGACAAGCGGCTCCCAGGGCGTACTGGACGCCCTCGGCAAAACACTGATTTCGCCGCGGGACCGGATTGCCGTCGAGTCCCCGACCTACCTGGGGGCGTTGCAGGCCTTCGCCCCGTACGAACCGCAATACACGGCGCTGGCCTGCGACGACGAAGGTTTGATCCCTGAATCCCTGGAAACGGTTCTTGGCCGAAAGCCCCTCAAGTTCGTCTACCTGGTCCCGAATTTTCAGAACCCCACCGGAAGAACGCTGTCCATGCCGCGCCGCCGGGCCGTGGCCAGGATCATCCAGCGGTACGATACACTGCTGGTGGAAGACGATCCCTACGGTGACCTGCGGTACGAAGGACAAGCCCTGCCCACGCTAAAATCCCTGGCACCGGAGCATGTCGTCTACATCGGAACCCTCTCCAAGATTTTCGCTCCGGGCCTGCGGTTGGGCTATTGCGTCGCCCCCGCCGCCATCCGCGACTGGCTGGTCCTCGTGAAGCAGGGCGTGGATCTGCACTCCGGAACCTACGGTCAGGCCCTCGCGGCCGAGTACATTTCCGGGGGCTATCTGGAGCGCCACCTGCCCCGGATCATCGAGCTCTACCGGCCCCGCAAAGACGCCATGCTCGACGCGCTGGCGGGCGCTTTTCCCATTGGTTTTGACTGGTCGCGTCCTGAAGGCGGGATGTTCGTATGGGTCGAAGGCCCCGCGGGGATGGACATGCGGGCCCTCTACGCCCGGGCCGTGGACAACGGCGTGGCCTACGTTCCGGGGCAGTTTTTCTTCATCGACCCGACCATAGGGCGCCATACCCTGCGGCTGAATTTCACCATGGCCGACAGCCCCACCCTGAAACATGCCATCGATCTGCTCGCGGACGTCATGCGCCGATATGGATGAAGACCCGGTGGGCCGTGCGCCCGACGCCAATCATTGATCCATCCAGGATAGGGTCGCCCCGGGGGGTGTAGATTAAGAGAATGAGGCGTTTTGGGGAGCATGGCAAGGCCGCAGGCGTAGCTTAGGCTACGTCGAGGACCGGCAGGAGGCGAGAACGCCGCCGGGGGCCGGAAGATGCCCCC
>CAYMAR010000484.1:0-2388 GCA_964388465.1 uncultured Desulfobacteraceae bacterium | reverse complement strand
ACCCTGCTCATGATGATCAGCAATGTGGCCGAGCTCAAGCGCTTGCAGGAAAGTGCGGCCCATGCCCCCGAGGGCAAGGACAATCTTCGGACGATGGCCCCAGCCGGGGAGGGTAACCTTTTGCTGGAGGCGCTGAACGCCAACGGGGTAGCGGTACAAACCCCGGCGGACCTTGAAGCGATAAAGAATGCGGGCCTTAGAACAGTTGAAAGGACCGTACAGATTTTTTTAGGCTCCAACCAGATTCCGCTGCTTTCCCTTTCCGAAAAAGATGCACTGGTCAAATTGATCAAGCAGATCGAAGAGGAATTTCCTACGTGGCAGAATCGCTTTTCGATCGCGGCCTTTACGGACCCCAGCGATTTGTTTTCATACACCCTAAAAAACAGTGGTTATGCCGCCAATGTCGAAAAGGCAGGCGTTCCGGTGATTGATGTGGTGGTGTCCAACAGCGCCAGCTGGATGGGGCTAATCGAATGGCCCAATCTGGCCCACGAAGGCTACCGTACAAACAATGATGTCAAGCGCACCATTCTATGCGGAATACCCGAACGCGAGGACTGTCCCGTCGAACCAGACCCCGCCGCGCAAAACTTTTGAATTCGTGCGGGCTCGCCAGACACTCAGAACGTATCGCAGGCCGTCCGGACGGTTTCGAAATGAATGGCCACCGTATCGGCGATATCGCGGGCATAGCCGCCGCTCATGACGATCGCCAGCGGCAGGCCTCCCCGGCGACAGGCGTTCAATACCAGGCGGTCGCGACGCGCCAGCCCCGCGCGGCTCAGAGCGAGGCGGCCGAAACGGTCGTTTTGATATGGGTCGGCGCCGGCCAGAAAGACGGCCAGATCAAACGGACCGGCCGCCAGCGCACGCGCCATCCCGTCGGCGAACTTTTCCAGATAGGCGTCGTCGCCGGTGTCTTCGTCCAGAGCGATGTCCAGATCGCCGGGCACTTTGTGGAAAGGAAAGCTGCTGCGCCCATGGATGGAGAAGGTGAAAACGGAAGCGTCGTCGCTGAAAATCGCCGCGGTGCCGTTGCCCTGGTGGGCGTCGCCGTCGATGACCACCGCCGCCTTGATGTTGCCGCGGGCCTGGTGCGCGCGTAGACCGATGGCCACGTCGTTGAGAATGCAGTAGCCCTGGCCGTGATCCGGAAAGGCGTGATGGGTGCCGCCGCCGAGATTGATCCCGATCCCTTCCGCCCGTGCGGCGCTCACAGCGGCCAGGGTGGCGCCCGCCGCATGGCGCGCGCGCTCGACGAGCCGGGGCGACCAGGGAAAGCCGATGCGCCGCATTTCGGCGGGGGACAGGCGCCCCCGCCGCAGGCGCTCCAGGTACGCCGGCGCGTGCACCCGCAGGATGTCTTCATCGCGGGCGGGCGGGGCGGGTTGCAGATCTTCGCGGCGGAGCCTGCCGGAGGATGCCACGCGCGCGCGCAGCAGACGGTATTTCTCCATCGGGAATGGATGCCCGGCGGGGAGGACCAGCGGGATGTTCTCACTGTGGAAAATCTTCACGGATTCAGAATCACCGGTTGGTCAGCCGCAGGAGGGTCATCAGATTCCTGAATTTCGCCGTTCGGAATTCACAGTCGTTCATCATGCTGAGGATCAGGCGCTCCTTCTGAAGACGGATCAACGCTTTGGCAATGCTGCCGGCGACATTGCTGTCGACGGCCCGCCGGTCGTTCCGGGCGCAGATGTTGGCGGGCGGGGTGGCGGCATAGGTGATCAGCGTAAGCGCCATCAGGTTGCGCAGGTGTTCATGCACGACGGCCTCGGGGGTGATTCGGCTGTTGATATGGCTGATCACGACCCGTTTGTTTTCCGTGCTGATACAGCGCATCAATTCGTGCTGCATGTTGCTCATGGCACTAATTCATTTCGGTTGGTTGGGGGCAAGGCCGATTGAATCCGCTGGTTCAGGGTCGGCAGTCGCCTTGCCCAGGCCGGTCACCGTTCCGGACACCGTCATGCAAACCACACAATTGTTTGCGCTGGATTAAGGCGGACCCACGGCGGCCGCTGCGCGGAAGCGAATTTGGGGAAGGCGACGGGGTCGATGGGCGGCCGCCGTTGTCGAGCCGTCATGCCGGGCTTCTAGTCGACCGCCTTGGTCCTGGCCTGCTCGAGTTCTTCCACCATTTGCTTCATTTTGAATTCCCGGGCCTCGATCTTGACCATCATCATGCCGAAGGATTCGGCCAGGTCGGCCAGCAAACTGGGGTAGCGCTCGCGCTTGGCCAGCTCGAAAAGGCGCTCGGAGTCCTGTTGATCGTAATGGCCCGAAGCGATTTTCTTGCAGGCCTGATTGAGCATCTCGAAAAGCTCGAGGTAATAGCTCGCGAAATCCATGGTCATTCCTCCCTTTGCCGCTTTGGCCCGG
>CAYMAR010000483.1:0-2391 GCA_964388465.1 uncultured Desulfobacteraceae bacterium | reverse complement strand
CCGATTCAAAGTACGTTTGCGTGAAAGACGGTACGACCCAAATAAGGAGAAGCAGCAGGACGCCTGCCGCGGCCAAAGACAATATCAGCGGATAGACCGATGCGGTAGTAAGTTTGCGGCGCAGGGCCATCACGTTTTTTAGGTATTCCGTGTGTTTCTCAAGGGCGTCGGGAATGTTGCCGCTTCTCTCGCCGGCCTGCAGGGCCGAAACATACAGGCCGGAAAAATGTGCCGGGTATTTGGCAAATGCCTCCGACAAGGACTCGCCGGTCGAAACGTCGTGGCGCACCTGCAGCAAAATAGTGTTGAGCTCCGATGGATTGCTTTTGGTCGTGATGGCATCGAGGGCGCTCACAATGGGCAGCCCCGTACGAATCAATACGGCGAACTCCTTGTTGAAGGAGAAGAAATCCCGCAACTTGATCTTGTGCGAGGTCGCTCTGGGGAACGAGAGGCGGATGCGATCTTTACGGTCGATTTTGTATATGAAGTGCCCCTCCTGCTCCAGGCGCCACTTCAGGTCGGCCTTGGACACGGCGGAAAACGCCCGTGTTTCGTAGCTCCCTTGGGGAGTCATGAATGTGCAACGGTATGATGGCATGCTTTGCGGTAATGCTTGCGTTCGTAAACGTTCAGGGCTTTTGGCACCGGCCTCTTCATCTTCACAGTCTGTCCCCCGCCTGGTGGGGTTCAACAACCGGCAGGTTTGCTTCCGGCTGCGGCGCCGTCCACCTCAAGCCTGCCGGCATGGCCGTCGCATGGCGGGGATGTTGTCAATGCCCGTATTGGCGCTTCATCGGAAGAATAAAAAAGAATTGAATTTTTAAGCGGTTAGTCAACCCTTTGTTGGATTTAAAGTATAAAAAAGGGGCGAAGTCAACACGACGGTGGTAAAATCGTACGGGCGGGGTGACGAAGCCGGTTTTTCGGCAAGTGGATGCCGGCAGCCATTCGCAGGTGAAAATGCGACTTGAGTGTGGCTGCCATTGCTGGGTGCCGAACGATGCTGTCGCGATGTGGAACCACATTTTTTTTAAACCCATAACGTCACAGCCGGACCGGCAGACGACGGCTTGCGATCGGCGGTGGCCGCCGGTGCGGCGGCCAGGTTTTTTAAAATCGCCAGCCGTATCGGCCTGGCGAGTTATTTTCCGGTTTGAAAAAGGGTGAGCCTCAGCGCAGTTCGTATTTAGATATCAAGCGCGAGAGGTATGTGCGCTGGATTCCCATCAACTTGGCCGCTTTGCTGCGGTTCCCGTCGGTATGATCGAGGTTGAGCATGATAAATTCTTTTTTAAACCGGTTGAGGGCCTCTTTGAGCGTCAACCCGACCTCGAGCCCGTTATCGCAGGTCTGGGAATTAAAAATGGGCAGGTCTTCAGGGCTGATGGTCTGACCGTCGCCCATGACCACCGCCCTCTCGATGGCGTTGCGCAGTTCGCGGATGTTGCCGGGCCAATCGTATTTCAGCATGCGCTGGATCGCCTGGTCCGACAGCTTCAAGTTGGGCAGCCCACGTTCCCGGCGGAATTCATCCAAAAAATAGTCGGCCAGCATGGGGATATCCTCTTTGCGTTCCCGCAGCGACGGCATTTGGATGGTAACGATATTGAGCCGGTAAAAGAGATCCTCCCGAAATCGGCTTTCTTTGACTTCCTGGGTGATATCCCGGTTGGTGGCCGAAATCACCCGGACGTCGACGGAAATCGAATCATTGCCCCCCACGCGGTAGAAGACACCTTCCTGGAGCACCCGCAGCAGTTTGGCCTGCATGCCGGCGCTCATTTCCCCGATTTCATCCAGGAATATCGTTCCGCCGTCGGCCAATTCGAATTTGCCAATTTTGCGTTTCAGGGCGCCGGTGAAGGCGCCTTTTTCATAGCCAAAAAGTTCGGCTTCCAGCAGTGTTTCCTGCAGGGCCGCACAGTTCAGCACGACCAACGGCCCTTCCTTGCGCGGGCTGGCCCTGTGGATGAGCCGGGCCAGCAGTTCCTTGCCGGTGCCGCTTTCACCCAGAATCAGGGTGCTTGTGTTCGAATTGGCCACCTTCAGCGCTTCCGTGGATATGCGTTTCAGCGCCCGGCTTTTGCCGATAATCTGATGTTTGGAGGCCAGTTCTTCACGCAGGTCCTGGTACTCACGGTGGACCCGTTCGAACCGTTTGGCATTTTTGATGGCGCGGGCGGCGACTTCTGAAAAAACATTGAGGTGTTCCAGGTCCGAAACTTGCAGGGGTGTGTCGTCGATCTTGTCGATCACTTCGAGCACCCCGACGACCTCCTTGCCGATTTTCATGGGCACGCAGGCAATTGACTGGGTTTCGAACCGCAGGCTATGGCTGATGGAATTGTCCCACAATGGATCGCGGGAGACATCCTCGATGAGGATGGG
>CAYMAR010000482.1:0-2394 GCA_964388465.1 uncultured Desulfobacteraceae bacterium | reverse complement strand
TTCGTCAAGGCCGATATCAGGGCCGTGGCCATGGCAATGCCCGCCGAGGGGCCGTCTTTGGGGATGGCCCCGGCCGGTACGTGGATGTGAATGTCGTAGTTCTCGAAAAGGTTGCGTTGAATTTTAAGGCGCTTCTGATGCGTCTTGGCGTAGCTCAGCGCGGCGCGGGCGGACTCCTGCATGACTTCGCCCAACTGGCCGGTCAGGATGAGCTCGCCCTTCCCCGGCATCAGGGTGGTTTCCACGTAGAGGACTTCACCGCCCACTTGCGTCCAGGCCAGACCCGTGGCCAGGCCGACTTGACTTTCCTCCTTGTCCATTTCGGGCAGGTATTTGGGTGGCCCCAGATACTGCCCCAGGTTGCGGCGGGTCACGCTGACGCGCTTGGCGCGCCCCTCGGCGATCTTGCGTGCCACCTTGCGGCAGATGGCGCCGATCTCCCGCTCTAAATTGCGAACACCGGCTTCTTGGGTGAATTCGTTGATGATCTGCTCGATCGCCCCTCGGCTGAAGCGAATACGCTTCGCCGACAATCCGTTTTCCTTTATCTGGCGGGGCACCAGGTGATGCTCGGCGATGGCGGCTTTTTCCTCTTCGGTATAGCCGGAAAGGTGGATGACCTCCATCCGGTCGAGCAGTGCACTGGGAATCGTATCCGTCAGATTGGCGGTGAGAATAAACATGACCTTCGACAAATCGAACGGCTGGTTGAGATAGTGGTCGCTGAAGGCACCGTTCTGCTCAGGATCGAGGGCCTCCAGCAGGGCCGAGGAAGGATCTCCGCGGAAATCGGCCCCCAGTTTGTCGATCTCATCCATCATGAAGACGGGGTTGTTCACCTTGGACTGTTTCAGGCCCTGGATGATACGGCCGGGCAAGGCGCCGATATAGGTGCGGCGATGACCGCGAATTTCAGCCTCATCGTGGATGCCGCCCAGCGAAAGGCGTACGAACTTGCGCTTCATGGCTTTGGCGATGGCCTGGCCGAGCGAGGTCTTGCCCACACCGGGCGGGCCCACAAAGCAGAGGATGGGCCCCTTGGTGCGTGGGTTGAGTTTGCGCACGCTCAGAAATTCGAGGATGCGCTCCTTGATCTTTTCCAGTCCGTAGTGCTCACGGTCGAGCACCTTACGGGCGTATTCGATATCGAGCATGTCCCGGGTGGATTTGCTCCAGGGGACATCGACCATCCAATCCAGATAGGTGCGAATTGTGGTGGCTTCGGCGGAATCGGAATGCATCTGCTCGAGGCGACGAAGCTGCTTGAGCGCTTCCTCGCGGGCCTCCTTGGGCATCCGGGCCTTCTGGATCTTGCGCTGGTATTCCTGGATTTCGCGGGTTTTGTCGTCGGCCTCGCCCAATTCGCGATGAATGGCGCGCATCTGTTCGCGCAGGAAATAGTCGCGCTGGTTCTTGGAAATCTCGTCTTTGACTTCGGATTGAATCTTGGCCTGAACGGCCGAGAGATTCATTTCGCGGGATAAAAGCGCATTGACTTTCTTGAGGCGCTCAACCGGATCGATAAGTTCCAGAATTTCCTGGGATTCCTCGATCTTGAGCTTCAGATTGGACGCCACCAGGTCCGCCAGTTTCCCCGGGTTGTCGATGCTTTCCAGGATCGTGTTGACGTCGGAGGACAACTCGCCGCGCAGCGCCAGGATCTTTTCGGAGTACTCGCGCACGTTGCGCATGAGCGCCTCGATCTCGATATCGACATCCTCCACGGGCGTCTCTTCGATCGTATCGAGTTTGACGCGATAGAAACCGCTTTTACGCACGTAGCGGGTGATACGGGCTTTGCAGATACCCTGAACCAGTGTCTTGGCACGGCCATCCGGCAGCTTGAGCAAGCGCAGGATACGGCCCACCGTCCCAATCTCGAAAATCTCATCCGGCTGAGGATCTTCGGTGTTGGGATCCTTCTGAGTGGCCAGCAAAAGCAAGCCGTCTTTGCCGACGGATTCCTCGACGGCCCGTATCGATTTCTTGCGGCCGACAAAAAGGGGCAGGAGCATATCGGTGAAGATGACCACATCGCGCACGGGCATGAGCGGCAGGGTTCCGGGAATCGAAGGGATGCTTTCCTCCTCGTCAAGAATCGTGACCAGATCGTCCTTGTCCGTCTCGGCCATATTTTCTCCTGGTGATATAATGGGGGGCGTCACGCGCGCCCTATATTTGGTTTCGGCGTCGCTCCGGCGACCGTCGGAGCGACGTTTGGCGTTGGCAACAATTGCTCGGGCGAAAAACAGCATCAAAACATAATAAAGTAATACCGGCTTTTTGAAAAACAATATACTGCTTGCTTTTTCGGCCCTGCACGCCTAATTATATGAGTTTAAGCGCTACAGGCCGCCATGCGACGGAAGCGAACACCCGGAGCTGTTGTCGATG
>CAYMAR010000481.1:0-2397 GCA_964388465.1 uncultured Desulfobacteraceae bacterium | reverse complement strand
CCGAAAGGAGACCATGCATGCTGCAGAAATTTGTCATCTCCCACGACAAGCGCCGAAACCGTTTTGCGATTCGGGAAATGGCCGTTATTGACAAAAACTTGGGCAATAAGGACGCGTCGCGGCTGCGCGACGAGGACTACGCCTTTTTGTGTGAGGAATCCTACAGTGGAAGCCGTATCAGCGCGTCGATCGACCGCGGCCTGGACGATCTGGTGGCCACACTGCGCACGCCCAATTTTTTCCCGATTCGGACCTATGCCGTCAAGATCGCGGAATCCGTCATCGCCCTTCACGATTCGGACGACCAACGCCGCACCGCCCTCGTTTTCGATGACCGCGATCTGATGGTCGCCGAAACCGTTCAATAGTGCCCATCCTCAATTAGCATCCTGGGATCCAGGCCGTCGTTCTCGCAGCGTCGTACTTTTGGACGCATTAGCGGTGGAATACCGCGGCGACGGCGGCCCCTGGGTACCCAAACGCTGCCGTACGAGATGGCGGGCGAGGATCCGGTTCGCGCGCTTTTAAATCTTGCCGCGCTCGGTGGCCATTTTGATATAGGTTTCCACCGTGTTGCCGGGCGGCACATAATGCGCATCGGCGTCCTTGGGTTTGAGTACCATGGCATCGGTGGGGCAGGCGGTGATGCACAGCCCGCAGCCAATGCAACGCCCGAGATCCACCGCGGCCACGTCATCGACGGCAATCGCGTCCATCTGGCAGCGCTCGATGCAGGTTTCGCAGCCTGTGCAATCCTCGGCAATCACTTCGGCATAGTAATTGGTATGCACGGCCAGGGCCGGCTTGTCCAGCCGACGCATGTTTTTGAGCACCTGACAGCAGCAGCCGCAGCACATGCAAATGTTGATCGGCCTCTGGGAGTTGGACGGCTGGAGCACCAATCCGGCTTCTTCGGCGGTTTTAAGCAGGCCCAGGGCCTCATCCTGGGAGATTTCACGCCCCAGGCCGTTCTGCTCGTAGTAATAGGCGCCGCTGCCGAAGGTCAGGCAGGCCTCCAGGGGCTTGTCGCACCCCTCACCGACCATGGCGTGCTCGCGTCGGCAGATGCAGGGCGCCACGACGATCTTGGACTGCTGCCGGACGATTTGCTCGGCGGCCTCGTAAGGGGTGACGCTCATTTCGGCGTTCACGCTCTGGCTCACCGGGATGACCCGCAGCTGCTTGGTCTTGAGCTCGGTCCAGCCTTTTTTCATCAGATAGGGAATGTATTCGTTCACATCGCGGATCAGCGCTTCATCCAGGTCGTTGACGTGGTATTCCCAGATGCCGACCACGAACTGGGCCGCCATGTAGGTGAGCTGGCCGTTTTTGGAATTGCGGAAGATCAGGCCCTTGCGCGACATCGCCTCAAGGGTGGGGGCCAGGGTTTCCGCATCCTGCCCGAGCCTGGCGGCAATGGCCTCGCACGGCTCGGGCATCATGCCCAGCCCGGTGGCAATCTCCGCCTCTTCAGCCGAGAACAGGCGTTTGAGGATGCGCAGTTCCACCCCGGTCTCGGTGGCCGGATAGCCGGCCGGTAAATGATCAAGATGTGCGGCCAAACGCTGATAGACGTCGGTCATGAAGCCCCCCTGCAGATAGGTATTAGATGGCGGTTGGATATTGGTTCCTGTTGATAGCAGTTGCCAAAGGCGCTGAATAGTGGCATAAATGCCTAAAAGCGTTCCATTTGGGCCATTACGGGTTTGTCATCGAACGTCTGGCTAGCTAAATCCGGGTTTGGGGTCGTCTGTCAGATAAGGTCGGCCCCGTTGTTTTTTGGCCATGATTGCATCAATCTTTTCGTTCCGGAGGATCAATGCCCCGTATCACTTTTCTGGCCACGGATGGATGTCTATTTTCCGGCATCGCCGGGCTGGTCGATGCCCTCCTGATTGCCGATCTGTGGCACCGGGGCATGCGGCGGGGCGATGCCGCTCCTTTGTTCGAGACCGAAATCGTCAGTCTGGACGGGGGGCCGGTCAAGGCCCAGGGCGGCATCGACGCCCGGGCCCATGGGCGACTGGCTGACGTGGGGCCGACCGATTTTATCGTGATCCCGCCGCATCTGCCCGTAGCCGAGACACCGCCGGCGGAATGGAACGATTGGGTGGTGGCGCGCCACCGCCGGGGTACACCCGTCGGGGCCATGTGCACCGGCGTGTTCACCCTCGCGGCCACCGGCCTGCTGGACGGACGGCGGGCAACCACCAACTGGCACTTCGCCCGTCTTTTCAGAAAACGATTTCCGCAGGTCGACCTGCAGCCTGAAAAGATGCTCACCGCCGATAGCGGCCTGATCTGCACCGGTGCGGCGACGGCCTTTTTCAAACTGGCGCTTCACCTGATCGAATCCTTCGGTACGCCGGAACTGGCCGCGGTGTGCGCCAAGGCGCT
>CAYMAR010000480.1:0-2408 GCA_964388465.1 uncultured Desulfobacteraceae bacterium | reverse complement strand
GTGCCGGCCATGCCGGGATTGGCGTATGGCGCGGGCAGAATCCACTGCCGTGTCACCGCGTCCAGTCGCCGTCCTATCTCGCCGTCCACTGAGAATGCGGTGTCAGCACAGGTTTCGAGTATCGGCTTGGCTACATCTGGCACAAGCTTCTGCTTGGGCATAGCATCGTTCCTCATGTTCTTCGGGTCTGCAGCTTCATTTTTCTGCCCTTCGGTAAAACACCAACCGGCTGGCCGGAGCGGTCTTCATGACCACACTCAGGCCCTTCTCCGTCAATTCTCGTCCTTTCGCTCGCCGTTTTCGGCCCGTGTCCGCATCGGTCAGTTCGTAGGTCGCGTCGGGGTCGAGGGCGTGCAGCCGGAAATCCGCGGTGACGAACGGCGAGTCCTGGCGCCGGAAAGCCAGCAGCATGCCTTCGCCGAGATCCGGCCGGTGGAACTGCATGGCCACCCAGAGGTCGGCTGCGCCGGTGTCGGCGGTGAGCGGATAGTAGTCGCCGTAGAACAGCGGCCGGGCGCGCCGGTATTCCTCAATCATGCGGCGCTGCCAGTCCCAGGGATGGTCTTCGCGCCCATCGCCCTGGTTGAAGTAGATTGGGAACTCCAGGCTGGCCGAGAGGTTGCTGCGGACGTTGTAGGTGTCGCCTCGGCGCGGATCGTGGGTGCCGCCGCAGGTGCCGCAGCCATGGAGCGGAACCCAGTACGACAGCCCGTGGGTCTGCGTCTGGCAGCCGGCAGGATCGAAGCCGGGATTGCACTGGTAGTCGCTCCGCCACAGTGGAATGCTGCGGCTGATCGTTTCCAGGTCGATGCGCCGCCCGCCACTGGCGCAATTGTCGATGAGTAGCCCGGGATGCCGTCGGAGCAGGTCATCCCAGAACTGGTAGTGTCCTTCGACATAGCGGATCTCGGTCATGCCCTGCCGGTCCGGCGCGTCGGCCGCGCGCCAGTAGGGGAGGGGCTCGAAATTGAAATCCTGCCGATAGCAGTCGATTCCCACGTCACGGATGAAGTTCGAGATGAACTCGGTGAGGAAATGGCGGGCGTCCGGGTCGCCAAGATTGAACAGCAGGTTGGCGCCCGGCTGGCGCTCGCCTAGGAACCACTCGGGATGCTCCTCCGTCCACGGGGTGCCGCAGAGCGCCCGCTCGGGCTCGAACCAGAGCAGGAACTTCAGGCCCGCCTCGTGGGCGGCGTCGGCCAGCGGTTTCAGACCATTCGGATGCGCGCGCGAATTGATGTTCCAATGCCCGACGTACTTGGCCCATTCGCCGGTATAGACGTCCGGCGAGAAGCTGCCTTCCGGGCCGTACCAGCCAGCATCGATCCAATAGTAGTCGTAGGGCAGCCGGTGCCTGCAAATGTCCTTGATCTGCTGCAAGTGATGCTCCGATTCCATCCCGCCCCAGGTGGCTGCGCAAACCGGTGCTTCGATCGGCTGCCCTCCCACTTTCGGCACATGGTGTGCGAGCAGGAAGCGCCGCAGCAGGTTGTGCCCGGTCAGCGGCTCGCCGTTCCAGAACAACAGCAGGATGCGCGGGGTGCGGATTTCCTCGCCGGGATGGAGCGTGAGCCTCGTCAGTTCCTGGCCGGCGCGGATGCGGATCCGGTCATCCGTCGGTCGCGCAAACTCGGTGGCCCACTGCCCGCTCCAGCCGATGCCGACCATGACCCCGGCCTTGCCGCTCTGCAGGTTGAAGAACGGCAGCCAATTGTTGGAGGACCGTCCGCCGCCCGCGACCATGGCAATGGTGGTGCCAGCCGGCAGCGGATCGACCTGGTAGCGGAAGTCGGTGGCTTTGTGCATGGAACCGCAGGACCGGCGCAGCACGGTCTCGTCTTGGTTCCAGGTACGGTCCTGGCCCGGCGCCCATTCGATGTCCAACGGCCGGATGTCCTCGAGTAGCGGCGTGTCCTGCTTACCCGCATTGCGGAAACGCATCACCCACTCGACCGCCGGGAACTTCGCAAAGCTCTGCATCTCCAGGACGCATTCCAGCCCCGTGGCCGGATCGCGCCAAGTCAGTTCCCGGGTCGTGACGCCGGACTTGGTCTTGTCGGCCCCCGATACTTTCTTCCACCCGGAGATCAGTTCCGACGACGATTTGTCGCCATACTGGAAGGAGAACGGCAGCAGGTCGCCGGCAGCAACCGCCTCCGCCCATTTCCGGGCATCGGCGAGTGATGGTTTCAATGTTTTGGGATCAAGTGTGTTGTCCATGGTTGTATTATTGGCTCCTGTTTTGGGTTGGGCTCATTACGGCGCGGCGCGCAGGACTGCGGCGTCGTTGCTCGCCTCGATGCGCCCCCCGGGCTCGACGACGAGGAAGTCCGCCGCGTCCCAGTCGCCGGCGACGAAGCGTTTAATGAGCGTCGGATCGCCGGGCAGGCGCTCATAGTTCCATTCGA
>CAYMAR010000479.1:0-2421 GCA_964388465.1 uncultured Desulfobacteraceae bacterium | reverse complement strand
CATCCAGCGCAGGTAATCGACACCGATGCCAACGACCTTTCGCCCCTACACGCCCGATCAGGACTTGCTGCTGCCGCCGAATCTGCGGGAGTGGCTGGCGGCAGATCATGTGGCGTACTTTATCAGTGAAGTGGTCGAGGAACTGGATCTGAGTGCGTTCTACGCGCCCTATGAAGGCGACGGTCGTCGCCGCATGCCCTACGAGCCGTCGATGATGCTGAAGGTGCTGATCTACGGCTACGTCAGTGGCGTGTTTTCGTCGCGCAAGATTGGACGCAAGCTCGAGGAGGACGTGGCGTTTCGCGTGTTGGCAGCGGGGAATTTTCCCAGTCACCGGACGATCTGTGCGTTTCGCAAGCGGCACCTGAAGGACTTCAAAACGCTGTTTGTGCAGGTGGTGCAGATTGCCGGGGAGGCCGGTCTGGTCAGCCTTGGCACGCTGGCGGTGGACGGTACGAAGGTGCGGGCCAATGCGAGCAAGCACAAGGCGATGAGCTACAAGCGGATGCAGGAAGAGGAACAGCGCCTGGCCGAGGAGATTGCCGGGATGTGCGACCAGGCGGATCAGGTAGATGACGCGGAGGATGGGCGTTACGGTGCCGACCGTCGTGGTGATGAACTGCCGGAGGAACTGCAGCACCGGCAGACGCGGCGGGAGAAGATTCGGGAGGCCAAGGCGCGGCTGGAAGCACAGCAGCGCGCCGCCGACGAGGCGCGCGGCCGGCACGCGGACGACGAGCGGCGGCCGCCCGGTGGGCACGGTCGCTACAAGCGGGATTTCGGCGTACCGGACGACAAGGCACAGAGCAACTTCACGGACCCCGAGAGCCGGATCATGAAGACCAACGAGGGCTACCAGCAGTGCTTCAACGCCCAGTTGGCGGTGGACGAGGATTTTCAGATGATCGTCGCGACGACGCTGACGTCGAATGCCAGTGATCAGGGCGTGATGCTGGGCGTGCTTGACCAGGTCGAGGACAGCTTGCAGGCACGGCCGGATTGCGTGCTGGCGGATGCTGGCTATCGCAAGGAAGACGATTTTGTGGAGTTGGAGCGGCGCGGCATCGATGCGTATGTGTCTTTGGGCCGGGAAGGCAAGGCGGCCGGTGAGATCGATGCCGAGGCCTATCCGGCGACCCGCGAGATGGTGGCGAAGCTGGCGACGCCCGAAGGACGGGAACGCTACCGGGACCGCAAGCACATCGTGGAAGCGGTGAACGGCTGGATCAAGCACGTGATGGGCTTTCGACGCTTCAGTCTTCGGGGGTTGGCAGGCGCTTCCGGCGAATGGGATCTGGTCTGTCTGGCCGCCAATTTACGCCGAATGGGCCCGCTGATCGCGTTTGGGTGAGGCAGGAGACCTCCCAAGGCACCCGGCGTGCACCTCGATTCACGCTCGACCGAAAACCCGACAGGCATCTACCATCGCTCGAGATCGCCATGACCCGACTGCCAGATCGAATCACCCATTCGTCCGTGGTTTTCTACGGCGCAGACTCCTAGTCGCTTCTCGGCGACCGAATAACGCAAGATTTCTATCAAGCAATGGTCATGGAGCTGACATTCCCGAAGGCTACTATTTCAATGCGTTATCAATTACTGATATGGAGCAGTACGATGTTTGGGAGAACACTAACGCTTGCACTCTTAATGGCCGCCTCTAGCATTGCCGTCGCCGACGAAGACTACTCACTTGAGCCGTGTATCAACGGCGGCGTATCCAGCAACGGGCTGTTTCCCACCCAAGAGATGGAAGAGCAGATCCAGGCGTATTTCGATTGGCAGTCCGATGAACCCTACTATCTGTTCCGGGTAGCCAAAGACCGGATCAGCACCGCCTACGAAGATAACTAGCGCATGCGCCGCCCGCGCAATGCGGGCGGTCTTCGCCCGTCCAGCTCTGCAATCTGAGAGGCTTCATCACCATGCCGATATGAACCGGCCCTGTCCGTAATCCCGGAGCCGGATCTCTGAGAACCGGGATTGACCCCTGACCTGATACAGGGCAAGGCTCTTCTGCTCGCCAACGTCGATACGGTCGTCAACACGCAGGGTACGGTCTTCAATGTCATAGACGGTATCAATCATTTCCATGTGACATTGATAACGGTAATTGATTCGATTGGGGCGCACGCGGATGCTCAACCGGATTGGCGCGTTATTCCGGAGACAACTTTTGGTGCCAGTGCCGTTCTCCGAAAGGTTCTGGTCGTCAACATAATTTAATCCGTCAAGACTGCCCAGGCCTGGATAACCGCCGAACACTATGGCAACCGCGGCATCACCTTCGATCGGCAACACAATGCCAATTCCATCCTCACCCTGGACTCGGACGAGGTCCAACTCCAGGTCGTATCGGCTGGATGGAAGATAGGGTACGCGCGTAGCCGCGAGGGACCAACGGCTCTTCATAGATAGGCC
>CAYMAR010000478.1:0-2433 GCA_964388465.1 uncultured Desulfobacteraceae bacterium | reverse complement strand
CCGATGCAGGGATGCCCCGCTTCCACCGGCCAGCTGGTGCCGTCGTTGAATTTGGCCACGGCACAGTTGTTGTAGGTTTCCGGTCCGCGGCAGCCCACCTGATAGAGGCAGTAGCCCAGGGCCGCTTCCTCGGAGCCGAATTCCTCCACGAACTCGTCATTTTCGAAGTGCGAACGACGCGGGCAGGTATCATGGATTGTTTTGCCGTAGGCAAATACGGGGCGGCCCAAGTCATCCAGCGCCGGAAGTTTGCCCAGCAGCAGGTAGTTGACGATCGTCCCCACGAGGTTGATTGGATTGGGGGGACATCCGGCGATATTGACGATTTTGCCTTCCATGCCCAGCGCTTCGCCAAGGCCCGTGTATCCGCCGGGGTTGGGGGCGGCGGCCGGGATGCCGCCAAAATTCGCACAGGAACCGATGGCGATGGTGGCGGCTGCCTGGGGCACCACCTCTTTGGCGATGTCGATGAAGTCTTTGCCGCCCACGCGGCCGTAGCCCGGAAATTTGACCGGGATCGCACCTTCGACGACACAGATGAATTTACCCTTGTACTTCTTGACGGCGTTGTGCAGGTTTTCCTCGGCCTGGTGCCCGGAAGCGGTCATGATGGTCTCATGGTATTCGATGCTCAGGATTTCCAGCACCAGTTCATCGATCCAGGGATACATGGACCGCAATGTGGATTCCGAACAACCCGTGCATTCACCCAGGTGAAGCCAAACCACCGGCGGGCGTTGTTTGGGCGCGGCGAATACCTCCGCCACCTTGGGTACGAAGGAAGACGACAGCCCCATGGTTGCCGTGAGGAAGGTACAGAACTTCATGAAGTCCCGTCGTGAGACTCCTTTGGCGTTTAAACGTTCGTAAAACTCCTTTTCCTTATCCATCGGCACCTCCTTGATGCAGTTGATGAAACGCCCCAATACCTATCCAGTCCTCATCCTATTAAAAAATCCGGTGCGAAGGGGCCCTTCGGGCTCGGCCACCACGTCACCGGATCTCAATTCTACCACCAGCACGACTTGTAAATCAGCACAGAAAAAAAGTCCCATTCATCACCGCGCCCACGGGCGCTACTACAAAAAAACAAACAAAACCAGATAAATATCAAAATCATTGCCCATCGTCGCACCCCGCGGATCCAAGTGCAGCATGCCCGCAGGTCCAGGCAATGATTAGCTATACATTGTTTACGTAAGAATCACAATGACTTTTTGATATTTTGCCGTGGGTGAGAGATACCTGACGGCGTGTCGCGCGATGGGGATGAGCTCATGGGCCAAGCATACATCCCCCCGCTGACCGCGCAGGCCCCCCGGGGCGAACGGTCAGCGTTCACCGGCAGGCGCCTGGACGGGTGGGTTTGAGAAGGTGATGGGACTGACGCGCCGAAATCAGATCTCCTCATCCACGTCCACCGAGTCATCGTCGGCGATTTTGATCGCGGATTTGATTTTGCCGATATCCTGCCCCTCCTCGAATTCGCCTTCGAAATCGTCTTCAATCAGATCATCGATATCGTCGGTCTCGTCCTTGGCCTCCTCGGCCCGGGCGGCGGCCTCGCGCTCTTTGTTCAGGAGATCCAGATCATCGAAATAAAGTTCGATGGCGTCCTCGTCGGCATTGCGCAGCAGTTCTTGAACGGCGTCGGCGATCTTTTCCGCATAGGCCTTGGGGGGGTATAGATTGCGCGTGCGCAGGGCGGCGATCAAATTTTCGCGCCCGCTATCCAGGGCGGTTTTCAGCGCCTCGAGATCAAAGCGTTCTTCGCACAGTAGGGACATCAACTCCTTATCGAGTTCAGCATTTTCGCGGATAATGATCTGGGCATCCGTTGCACTTTTTTGGACTATAAATTTCTGTTTCATGGGGTTGCTCCTTGTACCCGATTTCGCTGCGGGCCCGTTTTGAATGCAGTGTTGAAAACCATATTCAAAATGCGCTGTCAACCATACAATGCAATGGCTTCCTATAAAAATGATTGACCGCAAGATCCATAATTGGTAGGAAATCGGTTTACAAAATTTGGAGGGATGGCTGAGTGGTCGAAAGCGGCGGTCTTGAAAACCGTTGAGGGTAACACCTCCGTGGGTTCGAATCCTACTCCCTCCGCCACCCTGCCCATACGGAGAGATGACCGAGCTGGCTGAAGGTGCTCGCCTGCTAAGCGAGTGTGGGGGTAACACTCCACCATGGGTTCGAATCCCATTCTCTCCGCCACCTGAATCGACGACGCCCGGTGCCATGCCGGGCGTTTTTTTGTACGCCCCGCCTTAATGGCGTCACCTCCGATCGGCGCGCCTGCTGTGCGGCACCCCCCGGCGTCCGGGCGCAGGTCACGATTTCCCACGCCAAACGACTGCGCACATCCCGGCCGGGGCCAGACCCACCGCCGCGCGAGGACCGAAAAACCCCGGAAAGCGCCGCCAC
>CAYMAR010000477.1:0-2438 GCA_964388465.1 uncultured Desulfobacteraceae bacterium | reverse complement strand
CTTCTACCTCGCGCTGATGGGGCTGGGGCTGTGGTGGCTGGTGGGGAAGCTGGAGCGGCGGCTGGCGGCCTGGCGCTACTTGGCGTCTTGACCATTTTATTCGCTATTTGAGAAAGTAGCCAAAAAAACGTGCCCACGCCCCGCTTGCTCCTGCGCGTCGGGGGCAGGTTCGGCGTGTGTCGGAACTCGCTTCGCTCAGACAGGCCGACACACTTTTTCCGAACCTGCCCCCGATGCTCGGCGCGGGACAAAAGGGTATGGCTGCTAATCGAAATAGACCAAGATACGTTGGTTGTTCTATCTCGAGTCCATCCCGAAAGGGTTGATTGCGGATCCGACCAAGGCCGCAACGAATCCCAAACGGCAGGCGTGGTAAGTCCACACTGCGGCTTTAAGCACGAGAACGTAGGCCCGGGCAAGACATGCCGTGCTGGACGGTAAAACTTAGGAGGTGTTCCTTCATGCGGAGAATTTTCATTCTGACACTTCTTTTTTTAATCGTGATATCCTCATCGGCGTTCGCCGAAGAAAAGCTGACCCTCATGCTGGACTGGTTTCCGAACGTGGACCACTTGCCGATCTACGTGGCCCAGGAAAAGGGCTATTTCCGCGAGGCCGGCATCGAGGTTAAGATTCTGAGCCCGTCGGATACCTCCGATGCGCTTAAGCTGGCGGTGGCCGGTCGGGTAGACCTGGCGGTCTCCTACCAGCCCCAGACCATCATTGCCGCCGCGCAAGGACTGGACGTCCGCGTGGTGGGTCGCCTGGTCGAACATCCCCTGACCACGCTTCTGTTTCTTAAGGCGAGGGGCTTCAAGACCCCTTCGGAACTGAGTGGGCGTACCATCGGCTACACGGTGCCCGGCCTGATGGACGTCCTCATGCAGGCCTTCGCGCGCATCAACGGCATCGAAAACCTGCGCCTGGTGAACGTGGGATTTACCATCGTGCCGGCGTTGACTTCCGGGCAGGTGGACGCCGTGATGGGGCCCTTCAAGACCTACGAAACCGTGACCATGGCGGCCCAGGGCCTGGCGGCGGATTACTTCGAACTGGAAAAGTGGGGTATTCCGGACTACGACGAACTGATCTTCATCTGTGGGCCCCAAACGCTGCAGAAGAAAAAAACGGCTGTCCAGGCGTTCGCCGCTGCGGCGGCGCGCGGGATTGCCTTCCAGCGCGAAAATCCCGAAATAGCCCTGGCCCTTTACTTCCAGGCCGTGCCGGATGCCGACCGCGAAACCGAAACGGCCGCCTACAGACTGACGCGGCCTTATTTTGCCGGCAGCCAGACGCTGGCGAAGGGGCGTTGGCAGACTTTCGCTGATTTCGCTTTGCAGTATGGCTTGATTTCCAAGGCTGTTGACGTTAAGCCGCTGCTGGTCTGGTGGGATTAGGCGTCTTCCGCTCGAATACGCACGGTGATCGATCTGGCGCAGGCATTATGCGCTCTCCGGTGGTAAGCGGTCATAATCGCCATCGGCTGGCCTCTACTGGCAACAGAGGAAAGACAAAAGCGCTGGGCAAGGCGATTGTTGACACCCTTCCTAAATGTATTTACATGAATTTCAAATGGAATTCTGGAAAGGCGTCAACGGCGGCAGTGCGGACACGATGGCTAACAGACTCGAAATAACGCCGACCACCCAGCGCAAGTTCGACCATTTGCAGAAGATCTTAACTGAAATGCGAGCGGTCATGGTGGCCTATTCCGGCGGGGTAGACAGCACCCTGCTATTGAAAGCCGTTGCGGACGTCCTGGGCAACAGGGTCATTGCCGTGACGGCCATTTCGGAGACCTCCCCGCCGCATGAACGGCAGGATGCCGCCGACTATGCCCGGTCGATGGGCTTCCGTCACCTGGAAATCGTCTCCCAGGAAATGACGATACCGTCATTTACGGCCAATCCGCCGGACAAGTGCTTTACCTGCCAGAAAGGCCGGTGCGTTGAAATCGTGCGCCTGGCCGCCGAAAAAGAGATGACCTGGGTGGCGGACGGCGAAAACCGCGATGATGCGGACGGCTACCGCCCCGGCCGCGCGGCCCGTGAACTGGGGGTCCGCAGCCCGCTGCGCCGGGCCGGCCTGATCAAGCAAGAGGTTCGGCCGTTGTCGCGCGAACTGGGGCTTCCCAGATGGAACAAACCCGCTTACGCTTGCCCGGTATCCCGTATTCCCTAAGGGCAGGCGATTTCCACCGCCAAACTGAGGCCGGTGGACGCGGGGGAGGATTTCATCTGGGCCCTGGGGATTTCGTGGCAGATGTGTCTCCGCCATGAAGGCGATACGGTCCGCATCGTGGTAATCAAGCCCGCAAGATCGAAAAGGTGGGCCATCTGGTCTTGGTGACCGCGGAAACCTCGGGCATCCGGGTCGCGGAGGAGGCCGCCATTACGGCCGAAACTCTCGGCAACCGGGTCAATCGTATCTATGGTGCC
>CAYMAR010000476.1:0-2453 GCA_964388465.1 uncultured Desulfobacteraceae bacterium | reverse complement strand
CATAACCAGAATCTGCTCCAACTCGCAGCCCTTCGCCGCGCCCGCACGGGCCGCTGTTCGTCCTGGGACGTCTCCGGCCGCAACGGCGACGCGCGGGTATTCGTGGACGGCAAGCCGGTAGCGGCCACGGCCGGTACCATGAAACCTGCGCCCTTTATCCGTACGCAGGCGCCGGTCAAACTGGTCAAAGGCGAACATGAGATTGTCGTCGCCCTCGATCGCGACGGCGGCGAGGGGTGGGGCATCTTCGTCAGTTTCGCGCCGGTCGCCGGCAAAGTGAAGACTGGCCGGAAACCGGTGTTCCCTTCGTAAAAAAACAGCAATAGTGAAAGGACAACCCATGAGCAACAAACAAGACGCGGTGCTCCCCAATCAACCCGTCTATACAGGTTCTCATTTAGATCGCGTCGCCTTCCCGCTGGGCGGCATCGGCGCGGGCATGATCAGCCTGGAGGGATCCGGCGCCCTGTCGCAAGTGTCGCTGCGCCACAAACCTGACGTGTACCATGAGCCGCAGGCCTTCGCCGCGCTGCACGTGAAGGACGCGAAGACCGCGCGGGTGCTCGAAGGGCCCGTGCCGATGTGGAAGGCGTTCGGCAGTGTGACGCCGCCTGGCGGCGGCGAGCCCGGCAACGGCCTCCCCGGCCGCACCTATGGCCTGCCGCGCTTCGCCGACGCGTCGTTCCAGGCGCACTTCCCGTTCGCTACCGTGAAACTGACGGACAAGGTGATGCCGGTCGCCGTCGAGATCACCGGCTGGAGCCCGTTCACCCCTGGTGCGGCCGACGATTCGAGCCTGCCGGTGGGGGCGATCGAGTACCGTTTCGTCAACCGCTCCGCCAAGCCGGTCAAGGCGGTTTTCTCCTTCCATGCGGCGAACTTCATGAAGACGGGCCACGGTGCCTGCGTCGGAACCACGGAGCGCGGCTTCGTGCTGGAGCAGCCCGCGCTGCCGGGGCAGCCCGAGGCCGAGGGCGCTTTCACGGCCTTCACCGACGACCCCGCGACGATGGTGGATGCCGCCTGGTTCCGCGGCGGCCATTTCGACGCGCTGACCATGGTCTGGAACCATGTGGCGGCGGGCGCTGTCGTGTCGCGGCCACCCCACCCCGAAGGCGCATCGGGCAACGGTGGCAGCCTGTACGTGCCCTTCACCCTCGAGTCGGGTGCTGAGAAGACTGTTCGCCTACAGTTCGCCTGGTACGTGCCGCGCAGCGCCTTGAGCGTCGGCGGCGCGGCGATTCCGCCGGGCGCCGCATCGTTTCTGGACGACGGCTGGCGGGTCTCGCGCCTGATGCCGGTGGGCGACGTGACGGCCGCGCCGCATCTCGGACTGGATACGGACGCGGGTTGGGAGAACGTGCCCGCGGGCGGGAGGTGTGGCCCGGGGTTCGTCAACATCCATCCCCTGCGCGGGCCTGCCGGCATGGTCTACGTCGCGCGGAACATTCACGTGGAGGTGGACGGCGAGTGCGTTTTGCACATCGGGCACGATGGTCCGGTGCGCGTCTTTGTCGATGGCGAGCCGGTGGCGGCGACGCGCGGGACGGTCAAACCGGCGCCGGTCGTCCGCACCCAGGTCCGCCTGCGCTTGACCCGCGGTACGCACGAGCTGTGCGTGGCGCTCGATCGGGACAACGGCGAGGGCTGGGGCTTCTTCGCCAGCCTTCAAAATCCGTCCGCCGAATGCGGCAGCGGCTGCGGCTGCAACGGCGCGGCGCCGCTCCCGTCATACTACTCCCCATGGTACGCGCGGCGCTTCGCCGGCCTGGCGGACGTCGTCGGATACTGGAGCGAGCATTACGAGCGCCTGCGTGCGGCCAGCGCCGCGTTTCGCGACTGCTTTTACGACACGACCTTGCCGGCGGAGGTGATCGAATCCGTGGCGGCCAATCTTGCCATTCTCAAGTCGCCGACCGTGCTGCGGCAGGCCGACGGCCGACTCTGGGGCTGGGAGGGCTGCTGCGGCGGCGCCGGCTGCTGCCACGGCAGTTGCACCCACGTCTGGAACTATGCTCAGAGCCTCCCGCATCTGTTCCCGGATCTTGAGCGCACCTTGCGCGAAACCGAGTTCGGACCAAGCCAGGACGGGCGCGGCCATCAAAGTTTCCGCAGCGCCCTGCCGATCGGACCGACAGACCACGGCTACCACGCTGCGGCCGACGGACAACTCGGCGGCCTGATGAAGTTGCACCGCGAATGGCGGATCGGCGGGGACACGGCGTGGATGAAGCAACTCTGGCCGCGGGCGAAGCAGTCGCTCGATTTCTGCATCGGCCAGTGGGACCCGGACCGCACCGGCACGCTGGTCGAGCCACACCACAACACCTACGACATCGAGTTCTGGGGCCCCGACGGCATGTGCACGAGTTTCTACACCGGAGCTTTGGCCGCGGCCGTCGCCATGGGCACGGCCTGCGGCGACGATGTTTCCGCCTACGCGACCCTTCTCG
>CAYMAR010000475.1:0-2454 GCA_964388465.1 uncultured Desulfobacteraceae bacterium | reverse complement strand
GCTCTTCGCCGCCCCGTCAGCCTGGTGCTGCTTCTGGCCACAGCCATGCTGGGTGGCTGCTTCACGATGCCGCGCACCCTGCCGGAAGCCCCTCCCAAAGCCGTCAGTTTCGCCCTGGAGCCCACCCCGGACAACCGTCTGGACGGGTTGAGCCGGGAGCTGCTGGCCGACCACCCGGAAGAGGAATCGGGTTTTCTGATGCTCAGCAACAATGCCGATGCGCTCCGTTGGCGTCTGCTGCTCGCCGACATGGCGGAAGTGACGCTCGATATGCAGTATTATGTATGGAAAGCCGACGCCAGCGCCGACCTGCTGCTGCAACGGGTGATCCGGGCCGCCGACCGCGGCGTGCGCATCCGCCTTCTGGTGGACGACATCACCCTCATGGGCTCGGATCCGGCGGTGGCGGCTTTGAGCCGCCATCCGCAAATCGAGATCCGTCTCTTCAACCCCGTCGAAGGCCGCAACCGCTCCCCCCTGCTGCGCGGCCTGGAGTTTGTGGGCAAGATCGAACAGCTGAACCATCGCATGCACAACAAGCTGATGGTGGCCGACAACCGCCTGGCGATTGTCGGCGGCCGCAATATCGGCAACGAGTATTTCGGCCTCAACCCCAAGCAGAATTTTGTGGATTTCGATGTCCTGGCCGTGGGGGAAATCGTCCCGCGCGTCGCCTTTTCCTTCGATCTGTTCTGGAACAGCGACGGGGCCTATCCCGGGGAGGGCCTCATTGGAAATCACCCGGATCCGGGGCTGCTCCAGGAGTTGCGAAACGTGCTGGACGAAAAGATCGAGGACCACCGGGAAGCGCTCGCCGCCTTCGGGGGCGAGGCCCTGGACGCCGAGCGCATGCTGGCCACCCTGGAGGCGGAACTCCACACCGGCTCTGCCGATGTCATCTACGACCGCCCGCTGGTGGGCAAGGATATGCCCCCCGTGCAGTTGATCGAATCGCTGCGGAAACTGACGCGCGACGCGCGTAAGGAGATTTTGGCCTCCACCCCCTACCTTGTACCGGATGAAGAAAACTACATGGCCATCGCGGAACTGGTCGGCCGCGGCGTGCAGGTGGCCGTCCTGACCAACTCCCTGGGCGCCACCAATCATCCCATCGTCCACAGCGGCTACAAAAAACATCGCCGCCGGGTGCTCGAAACCGGTGTGGCCCTTTTCGAGTTCCGACGCGACGCGCAGCCGGACGAATCCCCCGATACGCCGCCCGTGACGGCCAAATACTTCGGGCTGCACGCCAAACTTATCGTTATCGATCGCCGCGTTGTTTTCGTGGGTTCGCTCAACCTGGATCCCCGCTCGATCTACGTCAACACCGAAGTGGGCCTGCTCATCGACAGCCCCGAACTGGCCGAGGCCATCACGATTATCTTCGAAAACCTGGTGGCGCCCGAAAACAGCTGGCAGGTCCGTAACGACGGAAACAACCGGCTGGCCTGGCACGCCGGCGCCGCGGTCCGCAAATCCGAGCCGCCGAGTTCATTGATGCGGCGCTTCCAGGCCTGGTTTTTCGGCCTGTTTTCGCTGGACGAGCATCTCTAAGGGCCCGCGCCGATGGCTGCCGGGTAAAGACCGCGATGATCCCATCCGATTGCAATGGCGCCACTGTGCTGTTGAGTGTCGCCGGGCTGTAGACGGTCGCCGTCGTCACCCCCGGCCCCAAATTCTTTCTGACCCCCAGACGGCCGGCATTATCCATATCGCCTACGGCGCCCGGCTGGCCACCGACCGCTGACCGTGTGAGGACCACGCATGTCGCATGCATCCCCCAACGAACTGCTCGAATATGCCCTGACCCTCGGGGTCGGTGACGCCCGCCTGATCGCCGCCGACCGTATTCGGGTCGAAGAGGCGCTCGCTGCCATCTGCCGGGACCCGGGCTGCCCCGGCTACGGCCAGGGCGCCAACTGCCCGCCCCACGTCATGAAACCGGGCGCCTTCCGCGAACTGCTGCGGGCATTTCCCCAGGCCCTGGTATTCAAGTACGATGTCCCCACCGAGGTCCTCCTGGGAGAGGAGCGCTTCGAGGTGGCGGGTCTGGTCCACGAAACCGCGGTGGCCCTGGAACGACAGGCCCTGGTCTGCGGATACGCGGCCGCCCGCGGGTTCGCCGCCGGTTCCTGCAGACGCATCTTCTGTGCTGCCGAAAAAAACTGCCGGGTGCTGGCTGAAGACGGCGCCTGCCGGCACCCCGAAGCGGCCCGCCCGTCCATCTCGGGGCTGGGGGTCAATTTTTTGGAACTCGCCCGCGTGGTGGGCTGGCCGATCAACAAGATCACCCGCGACAGCGACCCCGCCGCAATCCCCATGGGTCTGATGGCCGGCATCGTGCTGCTGGCGTAAGCGATCTGATTCGGGGTTCGGAAATCCAGTTTGCGGGTGTCAGGTGTCCGTGTTCAGTGTTTCCGCACGAGCTGCGATGCCGTTTTTTGCTGAAAACCG
>CAYMAR010000474.1:0-2461 GCA_964388465.1 uncultured Desulfobacteraceae bacterium | reverse complement strand
AGGCGGAGTGGTGTTGTAAAGAGATCAGGTTTCGGTGCGCCCGTAGCTCAATTGGGTGAGCGGCGTTCGGCGCGCAGCGCCGAGGGCGAGCATGGCTCGGCCAGTCGCGAACGCCACGAGCCTGCCGGCGAGTGGCCGGGGCCGAGACGGTTTCCGTCGAGGCGAGTATCGTGCAGCGCAGAGCGCTGCCGGGGCCAGGCGGAGTGGTGTTGTAAAGAGATCAGGTTTCGGTGCGCCCGTAGCTCAATTGGATAGAGTATCGGGCTTCGAACCCGAGGGTTGCAGGTTCGAGTCCTGCCGGGCGCGCCATATATCAGCGGTCTGTTACCAGGTCCGCCGATTACCTTTCTCTGCAAGATACTGCCTGCCTTCCAGGCGTGCCCTTTTAACGACGCCGACCATGACTAACGTGGCGGGTGCCGGCTCGAACAAACGCCATTACGGGACATTGGGCTGCACTCCGTTTCGCCACGGGAACGGCGCTTTTCAATAAGATTGCATCGACCGGGGCGCTGAATCGACCTGCGTGGCAGCCACGAACCGAACAGCGGGGCTTTAATCCCGGATCGTCAGCATTCACACTGTCATTTCCGCAGACCCCGGCTGTCCGGTACAGAAGTATGAGACTCAGATTGAAGGCTGTATTGCCGATCGTGGTGCTGGCGGTTGCTCTGCTATTCGCCCGGCACCTGATCGTCAACAAGCCGGAGCCTGGTCGACAGGCGCCCGCGGAGATCGCCCTGTCAGTGGATGCCACACGCGTGACGCCGGAATCCTTCGATGTGGTCGTCACGGCAGAGGGCACCGTTCAGCCACGCACGGAGAGCACGCTGATACCCGAAGTGTCGGGCCGGATCATTGAAGTTTCACCGGATTTCCGGCAAGGCGGGTTTTTCGAAAAGGGCGAGGTGCTCGTCACAATCGAGCCGCGGGATTACGAGCTCGCCCTGGCAACCGCTGAGGCCCAGGTCGCCCAGGCACAGGCGGCCCTGGAACAGGAGCTGGCGCTGGCCGAGGTGGTCAAGAACGACTGGAAAGAACTCGGCAAGGAGGCGCCCGCACTGGGGCTGAGGAAGCCCCAGATCGCGGCCGCGGAGGCCGCCTTGCTGTCTGCCCAGGCCCAGCTCGAGCGCGCACGGGTCGACCTGGAACGTACTCGCATCCGTGCGCCTTACGCCGGGAGGGTCCTGGAGCAGGCCGCCGATATCGGGCAGTTCGTCTCCGTGGGTACCGTCCTTGCGCAGATCTACGCGGTGGACTATGTAGAAATACCGTTGCCTTTGGGTAATCGCCAGCTGGAATATGTGCAGCTCCCCGAGCGTTTTCGCGATGACGCCGATACGGCAAGGGGGGGTGGGCCGGCGGTCACCATCGAGGCGGACATCGGCCGAACCACCTACCAGTGGCAGGGACAGATCGTGCGGGTCGAGGGAGCCATAGATACCCAGAGCCGACAACTCTTCGTAGTCGCCCAGGTAGACGACCCCTACGCCCGGGGTCCACAGGGACGACCACCGCTGCGCATTGGCCAGTTCGTTCGGGCGCGGATACAGGGGCGAACACTGGACGATGTAATCGTGTTGCCGAGAGCGGCCTTGCGAGAAGGCAGCCAGGTGCTGGTCGTAGACGAAGAAAGCCATCTCCAGCGCAAGACCGTCAAGGTGGCGTGGAGCGACGACGAAAGGGTGGTGGTGAGCGAAGGGCTAGACACGGGCGACGTCGTTACCCTCACCTCCCTGAGCATCGCCGCCAGCGGCACCCTCGTGAGGGCGACTATCGACGGCAGGCTGCCCGATACTCCCATGGCTGACCGCGGCAACGGCTCGGCTGCTACCGGTCAGTCCGGCCGCTGATGCCAGGGAAGACGGCATGAAGCGCCCGATTGCCTGGTTCGCGGAAAACGACGTTGCCGCAAACCTTCTGATGCTGACCATCCTGGGTCTCGGCATCTATGCCTTGTCTGCTCGCATCCCTCTGGAGGTCTTCCCGGCCTTCGAGCTGGAAACCGTGATCGTCCGCGTCCCATTCCCAGGAGCCACCCCCTCCGAGGTGGAAGAGGGAATCACTATCAAGATCGAGGAGGCGATCTACGATCTGGCGGGGATCAAGACCATGCGGTCGGTAGCCGCCGAGAACAGCGGCTCGGTCACTATCGAGGTCGAATCGGACTACGATCCCCGGGAGGTTATGAACGACATCAAGGCCAGGGTGGACGCTATCAGCACCTTCCCGGCGGACAGCGAACGGCCGGTCGTGTACGTTCCCGAAATACGCCGCGATGTCATCACCGTGGTGGTCTCCGGCGACCTGACCGAAAGGGAACTGCGGCGAGCCGCCGAGCAGGTTCGCGATGAGCTCAGTAACCTGCCGCAGGTATCCCAGGTCGATCTGAACGGTGTCCGGCCCTACGAAATTTCTATCGAGGTCTCCGAGGAAACGCTGCGACAATACGGCCTCACTC
>CAYMAR010000473.1:0-2466 GCA_964388465.1 uncultured Desulfobacteraceae bacterium | reverse complement strand
CCCAATCCCTCCGGCGCCCGCCGTTATCGTCAATGGCGACCGCACCTGTCAAGCATCACCGTTCGCCTCGGGGGGCGCCGCCGAACGCCGGCGGCTTGCGGATCATCCGCACCGATCCCGGGACCGCGGATCAAATAAGTCAATCCCCTTGACACTTCCCGCCTCCGCCTTTTATTGATGGCCTGATGTGCATGTCCACATTTTTTTAGCTTAGGGATGATCAATCATGCTCAAAGTCGGTATTGTCGGATGGCGCGGGATGGTGGGCTCGGTGCTGATGGAACGCATGCGGGCCGAAGACGATTTCGGGAATTTGGACCCGGTGTTCTTTTCCACCTCCCAGGCCGGCCAGAAAGGGCCGGACGTCGGCAAGGACACTCCGCCCGTGGCCGACGCCTATGATGAAAAGCTTTTGCACGCGCAAGACGTGATCGTCTCCTGCCAGGGCGGCAGCTACACCGCGAAGATCTACCCGCGGCTGCGAGACGGCGGCTGGAAGGGGTACTGGATCGATGCCGCCTCGACCCTGCGGATGGAAGCGGACAGCGTCATCGTGCTCGACCCCGTCAACCGACGGGTCATCGACCAGGCCCTGGACGGCGGCGGCCGGGAATTCATCGGCGGCAACTGCACGGTATCGCTGATGCTGATGGCACTCGGCGGTCTGTTCGAAGCCGACCTGATCGAATGGATGACCTCCATGACCTACCAGGCCGCCTCGGGGGCCGGTGCCGCCAATATGCGGGAGCTCGTGGCGCAGATGCAGGCCATCGGCGGCGATGCCGCCGAGCTGCTGGCCGACCCGGCCACGGCCATCCTGACGCTCGACCGCCAGGTCACGGCCTCGCTGCGCGGCAGCCATCTGCCGATGGACAACTGGGGCGTTCCCCTGGCGGCGAGCCTGATCCCCTGGATCGACCGGCCCATGGAAAACGGCCAGACCAAAGAAGAGTGGAAGGGCTACGCCGAAACCAACAAGATTCTAAACCGCGGCGACCAACCGGTCCCCATCGACGGCCAGTGTATTCGCATCGGCGCCATGCGCTGCCACAGTCAGGCCTTCACCATCAAGCTGCGCCAGGACCTGCCCCTGGACGACATTGAAGCCCGGATCGCGGGGCACAACGACTGGGTTCGCCTCGTCCCCAACGAGAAGCAAGCGAGCATGCAGGAACTCACGCCGGCCAGGATCTCCGGCACCCTGGACATACCGGTCGGGCGGCTGCGCAAAATGACCATCGGCGAAGGCTTCCTGACGGCTTTCACCGTCGGCGATCAACTCCTCTGGGGGGCCGCCGAACCGCTGCGGCGGATGTTGAACATCATCAAGGCCTACAAGGGGATGAGTTAAAGGCCGCGTTCACCAGGGGAGCGGTCAGGGTTGCACCGAAAACACGCTCGTGATGGCAATCATGTGAAATCCCGCCCAGGGCGCACAACATGGGCAGGGGACCAAGCGCGCCACCGGCTCTCCCGCACGGTTGGACCAGGGGGCTGCTCGCGAAACGACCCTCAGAAGCGCATCGGTTTGACAATCAGCAGTTCCCGGTAGCCGAAAACGGCGCTCAGATGGTGCAGAAATGCGTGCTGGCCTTCTCTGAACCAGATCTGCGACACATGTCTTTCCGCCGCCCTGTAGATGACCATCGGATTGTCGCGCGCAGGCGCGTCGGCCGGACCCTCCGCCACGGCATCGTCGATCAGACCCAGCCACATTTGACTGACCCCCATGATGTAGGCCGGCCAGTGACGCTGCAAGGTCGGCGACCACTTGGTATCGCTGGTATCCTCGATGCCCGGCCGCACCGGGTGCTCGGGGTCATCCTTGACGATGCGGATGATAAGGCCCTGGGCCTTCAACCGCCCGAGCAACGGGCTGGCTTCCAGCGAAGCGTAAACGGCCCCTGCGGTTGCCGGGTCGGTATAGAAAAGAAAACTGAACTGGTGGCCGGTTGCATCGCGGACGGCCCGCCGATGGAAGCGCCAGAACGGCAGTCGCTGCGCGTAGATTTCCAGGCTTGGCTTGACCACCGCATGCGCCAGCAGCAGGTCCACGGCCCAATCGGGTGACGCCCCCTCGGGCCATTGAATCCGGAAGCGGTAGCCCCACCAGCTCAATTCATCCGCGGGTGCCGGCATGACGGCGGCCGTTGGCGGCGGTGGCGGCCCGACCGACGGCGAAGTGACGCACCCCGCGAGAGCCAAGCCCGCCAAAACCAGAAGCCCCGCAAGCAGCACCCGGCCCAAACCATTGATTGATACCATATTCCGAACTCCTCGCGATAAACCCGGCCCTGGCCGGCTTTAAATGTTAAATCCGTACGATGCGTAAACAAGCTCCAGCGCAAATACCGGCATTCTTGCGGGAGGGGGGGGCCGCACAAGGCCGCAGCCGCCAGGGCGCTGATAAGCGGCGCCTGAGGCCGCCATGCGGCGTTGCGGCGCTCGCGGGTGTGCTCACAACCG
>CAYMAR010000472.1:0-2481 GCA_964388465.1 uncultured Desulfobacteraceae bacterium | reverse complement strand
TTATGGTATGTCGGAAGGAGGTTGTACGGCGCATACTGGTACCGGTCCAGGTTTCCCCTGCTCGTGTTGTGTTATTCCGCCTTGTGCCCATTCCATATATCCATTTTTCTGCCTGACATCTTTCTGCCCTATTTTCCGGGAGGCGTGACCGAGAGGCGCAGCTTCCAGAGCTTCTCTGGGGCGGCCTTGACAACCGTACCGAAGTGCAGGTCGTAGCCGAGCGCATAGGCGCGGATGAAGACCTGGTTCCAGCCGGGTTGCAGGGTGACTTTCTGCGGGGAGTTGACTGTATGAAACACGCCCTTCTCTCGACTGGTTTCCGGCAACTTTTCATCGTTGAGCCAGACGGTGAGATTGTTCTGGTGCTGCTGCGGGAATTCGAGAGTGACATCTGTGGCTTCTGGAGCATGAATCCAAGTGGCAGTAAAGTAGAGGTTGCAGCCCCGCGAGTAAAGCGGATGACCGTCGTCGGGATAGATGCAGTTGTCGAGGGGACGGGCATTGAGCAAACGCCATTGCCCCGGTTTGGGACGGACACCGGTGGCAATGTCTGCGGTGGCGATCTTCCGGTTGTCCGGCGGGAAGGTGGTGGTGTCGAAGACCTGCTGGAACTGGCGTTTGTTTTCGTGGGCGCCGGTGTATTTCAGGTCCTTGGCACGCCACGGGCCGTTGATGAGCCAGGTGCGGACGGGCAGTCCTTCGGTCAGCGGCGA
This sequence comes from uncultured Desulfobacteraceae bacterium, assembly GCA_964388465.1. GTDB lineage: Bacteria > Desulfobacterota > Desulfobacteria > Desulfobacterales > UBA5852 > JABZFP01. The sequence goes on along the minus strand of CAYMAR010000472.1, from coordinate 1,768 downwards.
GAACACGCACTGCGCCCAGGCACCGGGGTAGAAGCGGGCTTCGGTGGGCTCGTCCCGGGTCTCGCGGCTGGCCGAGCCGTCGGCGTTCGACCACCAGAGCTTGCGACCGCCGCCGATGGTCATTTCGAAGTTGCCCATGGTGCGCCAGCCCTGGGAAAGGTTGGGGATCTGCCCGGGCAGGACGGATCGCGGCACAACGGCAGTCAGAATCAGGGATTTGCGGTCGTCGCTCAGGACGTGGTGAAGTTTGATCTCATCGAGCAGTCCGACGTGGGCGAAGGACGTCCGCTGGCCGGGGGAGATGTAGACGAATGGCTTGGCTTTGCCGGGGCCATCCCAACTGGGATACAGGCCAAGCGCGGCGGCGCGAATCTCGCCCTGGTCATCGTAGAGCCCGAACACAATGCGGACGTCGCCGGGACGCCCGGCAACCGCCTGGCCGCTGGTGCCTTCATCGCCCTGGAGATAGAAACTCAATGTGGTGGCGATGCGGTCGTGGGTGAACATGCGCTCGGGCGAAGGCAGGGGCGGCACGTTCATGGGCGCACCGGTCTGCAGCGTCCAGCGCAGAAACAGCGTGTCGGGATTATAGCCGCAGCGCACCTCGCCTTTGGCGGCGCTGTCACCGAAGCTCACGGGTTGGCAGCCTTCCCAGCCGCCGAGCGAGCCGTCCAGCGCCGGCCCCGAGCCTGGCATAGGCTGAAAATGGGCGATCCTGGCGGCTCCGGCGCCGCCACGGATCTGCAGGGCGAGCTCCGGCGGCGACGCGATCTGCGCTCCTGTGATCGCGATCTTTTCCGGCAGCGTGGTCAGCGGGCGGATGCCGTTGTCGCGGGTCCAGCCCTCGGCTTCAAAAAGCATCGGTATCGTCTTACCCCAGCGCAGGTAGACCTTGCCGTCTGCCTCATGGGCGGCGCCGACAAAGAACTCGCCGGGCGTGCCGTAGACGGACCTGTACTCCTGGTCGGCGGGCAGCAACAGGGTGTCGACAAACAGGCCGCTCTCCCAATCGTAGACATGCAGGCCGCCGCGGCTCTGATCGACCACGCCGATCAAGCCGAGCATGGGATGCGTGACCTGGATCGAACCATGGATCTGGCCCCGGCCCGGCACGATCATCGCCGAGCGACCGACGCGCCATTTCTGGCGGAAACCGCCCTGGCCGTCGGGAACGTAGCGGCTCAGCTTCTGCTGCCAGCCGTGATTGGCGGAGAATGTTCCGCCACGCATATTGACGACGATGTTGCCGGGGGTTTCGACTTTCGGGCCGAAAATCCAGAAGGAGCGGCGAGACTGCGCGGGTAACTGCCGGGCGCAGCCCCAGTCGCCGTTAAACGCCGACACCGCCTCGTTGCCACCGTAGATGGCCGGGGCGTCGCCAGTGGCTTTGGCCGCATAGATCTCGTCGGCCAGCACCGTTTCCCAGTCGCCGTGGATCGGATTGCCGTGCGCGTCCAGCCCCTTGACCGGCAGCCGGTAGAGATCCGGTGTTCCCGCCCGCGGCACGAGCAGGCTCAGATCGTCCTGGCGGTAATCACCCCAGTAACGGTCGAGACCCCGCGGCATGTCTAGGGGGTGGCGTTCGTCGGCATCGATCTGGCCGTTGCCGTTGGCGTCGTGCCAGGCAAAATAGGCGGCTTTGGGATCGCCCATTTTCCCGACTCGGATGATGCCTGCGGAAGGCAGGAGTTGGTCGCCGGCGAAGCGCCAGAGGTTGATGCCCTGGCCGAAGCGTTTGAACGCTATGTACTTGTGTCCGGCGTGATTG
>CAYMAR010000471.1:0-2483 GCA_964388465.1 uncultured Desulfobacteraceae bacterium | reverse complement strand
GGAAGGCGGCATGAGCCGGCGCACCATGGAACGTCGCTTCAAGGCCGCTACCGGGGAGACGCCGCTGACCTACCAGCAAAGCATCCGGGTGGAGGCGGCCAAACGAATGCTGGAGCGGGGCCAGCGCTCCTTCGACGAGATCACCTACCAGGTGGGCTACGAGGACAGCAGCACGTTCCGGAAAATTTTTTCCAAGCAGACCGGCCTGGTGCCGACCGCCTACCGTCGCAAGTTCCAGCGGGTTTGAGACGTTGGGGGGCGTTGCGGAAAGCCCCGAAGGCATGCGGACCGTGTCCGTTTGATCGATCGGCCGATGGACCGAACAGGTCCGGGCCGGCCCCCCCGAAGATCCATCATCGCTACGTCCCATGCACGCGCGACCCCGTTTGACGGACACGGGATACGATCCCGGCCCTGCATGGGTTCAGCTCAGAAGATCTTCGAAGTCCGCGGCTTTCAGGCCGATGCCGGCCGCCTTGACCTTGTCGCTAAAATCTTCCATGAGCTTATTCAGGACCAGTTGCTGCGCGTCGGTGTAGACCAGAAAAAGGGTGCTCATTTTGTGTCGGACCTCCAGCGGGGGATCGGACCCAAACCCCATCTGGCTGGCAATCGGTTGCAGCGCCTCGGCCGCCTGGGCGGCATGGCGATAACGCCCGGCCACCTTCCGGCGGCAGGCTTTCAGGATGAACGTGCGCAAACCGGGGTGAATCGCGGGAAGGGCCTCACAGGGATCAGGAACGGGCTGATCCACATGCAGATGCATGGCTTTGAACGGGTCTTGCTCGGCGAAGGGGCGGGCGCCGGTCAGCAGTTCGTAGGCGGTCAGGCCCAGAGCATAGATATCGGCGCGCTCATCCACCGGCAGACATTCGACCTGCTCCGGCGACATGTAGTAGGGGGTGCCGGAGAGAAACGTTTCGGTGCCGCAGGCGCAGGCCAGACCGAAATCCAGGATTTTCACCCCGCCATCGGGCAATACGAAAATGTTGCCGGGTTTGATATCCTGGTGCACCAACCCCCGTTCGTGAGCGTATTTCAGCCCCTGGCATACGCTGAGCAGGATGCGGACGACCTGCTTTTCGGGGATCGGACCGGTTTTCGCGAGAACCTGCCGGGCGGTCATGCCCTCCAGCAACTCCATGATGATGAACACGGTACGGTAGCGCTCTTCGATGTCGTAGACCTTGATGATGTGTTCGCTGTTCAAATTGGCGATGGTTTGGGCTTCCTTGCGGAAGTTGGCCAGAAAATCCGGATTGAGCGCCAGGTCGTGGTTGAGCATCTTGACGGCCACCGGCCGGTTGAGGTCCTCGTGGTATCCTTTGTAGACGATGGCAAAGCCACCGCGCCCGATGATATCCGTAATGCGGTATTTGCCGATCGAGCGGTCAGCCGTCATTTGACGAGTGGAAAAACGCTCGGCGATGATCTCCGTCAGAAAGGTGGCCACCTCCGGGTAGGTTGCGACCAGTTTCTGGAACAGTTCCCGTTCAAGGGACCACACCTTCAGATCCGTTTCGGCCACGACGTGGGCGCTGCGGTTCTCGCCGGTAAAGAGCGCCATCTCGCCGACGAACTCCCGGGGGCCGATGCGGGAAATGACATGGCTTTCACCGTTTTTTTCGATTTGCACCTGGCAGGTGCCGGCCTGGACGATGTAGCAGGTGTGACCGAGGTTTCCCTGGGTGATAAACCGTTCGCCCGCCCGAATCGAACGAAAGGTCATGTTGTTCAGCAGGGGGCAGACCGCGTCGCGGTGAATGGCCTTGAGAAACGGCACCGTGCGGAAAAATTCATAGTCGGCTAGGGTCGGGCCTGTTTTTCGACTTTCCAATTCGGCAAAAATCTGTTGGGCGCCGTCCGGCAGCGGCGATGGTATCAAGCGGGTATGGTAATAATCTTTCTTGCTAGCGCTGGCCGCCAGGTTCTCAAGCCGCCCCAGACAATTATCCCAGGATTTGGTGTCCCGGTTAAAGATGCTGAAAAGGTAGTGGCCATCCGGGGCGAGGGCCTCGGCGGACCGGACGAGGAAGGTTCCTGTCTCGTCGGGATAGGCGTCGGCATAAAAGATGCGCGTGCCGGGTACGAGCGTAATCTCGCCACCGGCGTGCGCGTCGACCGGCAAGACGGCGGCCACGCGCGGCGTTCCATGCGGATCAATCGATTTCCCTGCGGGCGTCGCCTTGTTGCTGGCACTCATGGTGTCCTCCGGATCGGCAATACCTTTGTCGGCTCAGACCTCATATACGGGGCCACACCCGATAGTCACCCAAATACGTCGGGCGGCTTCATCCCGATGGGGACGGATGTCGGCTCCCGTGCACGCTTAAGCGGCAACGGTCATCGATGAATATCGGCGGGTCCTGGTTTTTTGGCCGAGGACGATTTGAGCGTAAAACTTCCCCAAACAAAATCGGTCATGATCGAAACGAAAACGGAAAGCAAAAAAAGCAGGGCGCGGCCGGATCAGGATTCAGGAT
>CAYMAR010000470.1:0-2486 GCA_964388465.1 uncultured Desulfobacteraceae bacterium | reverse complement strand
TCCGCATCCAGCTCCGGCCTCAGGACATGGAGCTGCAGGACAACTACGGCGGCGACCGGTCCGGAGAGCTGTGCTGGCGGGTTTTCAAGGGAGAAAAGGCCGCCTGTCCATAATGCCCGGTGACAAAGCTCGTCGACGCGGAAGGGCAGCCGACCGGCCTGCACCTCTGGGAATATCATAGCGCGGCCACCGGACGGCAATATCTCAATTTCGACCGGGCCATCCACTGGACCGACGGACGGCTGGTCCAACTTCAGATTGCCATGGATATCACGGAATTGACCCGCATCCAGAAGGAAAAACTGAATCTCGAGATCCAGTTGCGCCAAGCGCAGAAGATGGAGGCCATCGGCACGCTGGCGGGGGGCATTGCGCACGATTTCAATAATATCCTGGCGGCGATCATCGGGTATACCGAGATTTCGATGGAGGTCGGCCGGGACAACACCCAGATCGTTGAGTACCTGCGCGAGGTGATGACGGCCGCGCACCGTGCCAAGGACTTGACCGCGCAGATTCTAACCTTCAGTCGCCAGGCCGAGGTCGAGCCCCGTCCGATGCGGCTGGGCCACGTCGTGCGGGAGGCCGTCAAACTGATCCGGGCCTCATTGCCGTCCACCATCACCATCGAGGAGACCATTAAATCCAAGACACCGATCATTGCGGACCCGACCCAGATGCACCAGGTCGTCATGAATTTGGCCACCAACGCCGCGCACGCCATGGAGGACGAAGGCGGTCGGCTGACCATTGAACTCGACGACGTCGATTTGCGGGCTGGCGGGAGGCGTATCGATGGCCCGGCCGCGTGCGATCAAGCGGTGGAACTCATTGTCCGCGATACGGGCAAAGGCATGCCCGCCTCGGTCTGCGGCCGGATTTTCGACCCCTATTTTACCACCAAGGCCAAGGGCAAAGGCACCGGCATGGGGCTGGCCGTCGTTCACGGCATCATCACAAGCTACGGCGGGGAAATCCAGGTGGAGAGCCACCCCGGCCAGGGCTCGGCCTTTCGCATCCTGCTGCCGGTGGCCGATGCCCTCCGGCTGGACGCCCGCCACGACCCTTCGGCGGAAGAAGCGGCCCCGGGTGCCGAATCGATTCTTCTGGTGGATGACGAGCCCCAGATCGTCAGCCTGGTCGAGATCATGCTGGCTTCATTGGGTTACCGGGTCCTGGCCTTCACCGACAGCGTCAAAGCCCTGGCGGCTTTCGAGGCCAACCCGCAGGAATTTCATCTCGTGTTGACGGACATGACCATGCCCGGCATCACCGGTCAGGAACTGGCGCGCCGGGTGCTGCAGATTCGGCCCGGGCTTCCCGTCGTGCTGACCACCGGTTACAGCGAGCAGATCAACGAGGACAAGGCGCACCGCATGGGGATCAGCAAATTTCTCTTCAAGCCGGTGCTGCGCAACGACCTGGCGCGGGTGCTGCGTGAGGCGCTGGACGATACCCGCGGCCGCCAGAGGCCTGAAGCCATCCAATAACCGCATGTCAACCCTGCGTATGATCGGGTCCCAAGGGCTTCTTCCCGCTTTCTTTCACCGGTGCGGGTTTTGGGGAGGAGGACGCCATCCCTTCCCGGTCCACGGCCTGGATCGAATCATTCAACCCCTTGCGCGATCCCGCCCGTTTGGTTAATTTTAGCGGCCGTAACGGCCAGACACAAAACATCTGCTAACGTCTGCTTCATAGGAGCCTGCCATGATCCACGCCCGCAAGTCGATCGTTCTGCTGCTGGTCACGTTGTTTGCTGCCGGAATGCTCACCCCCGTGCTGGCCGCCGACCCCCAAAGCGGCGGAACCATTGACTTCCCGCGCGATCTCCAGAGCTATGGGGACGACGGCATCGCAAGCATCACGGGGCGGCTGGCCCTGCGGGCCAAGGCCCAGCCTTTCAATGTCGTGGCCACCCTGATCTTTTTTCTGGCCATCGTGCATACCTTTATGTCCTCCAAATTCATGGCCATCGCTCACCGGCTCGAGCACGAACACGATGAGCGCCGCAAGCGGGGCGAGGTTTCCGACCAATCGGTCTCCCACGGGGCCGAGCTTTTTCATTTCCTGGGTGAGGTCGAGGCCATTTTCGGCATCTGGGCCATCGCCCTGGTGGGCGCCATCGCCGTGTTCTTCGACTGGAGCACCGCGAAATTCTATTTGAGCGAGCGGGTCAATTACACCGAACCGCTGTTCGTGGTGGTGATCATGACCCTGGCGGCCACCCGCCCCATATTGAGGATTTCCGAGCGCATGATGCAGAAGATTGCCGGCCTCATGGGGGGATCGCTCACGGCCTGGTGGTTCACGATCCTGACTTTCGGGCCGGTGCTGGGCTCCCTGATCACCGAACCGGCGGCCATGACCATTTCCGCCCTGCTGCTGGGCAAGAAATTCTACGCACTCGAACCTCCGGAAAGTTTCAAGTATGCCACCCTGGGGCTGCTGTTCGTGAATATCTCCGTGGGCGGCACCTTGACCCATTT
>CAYMAR010000469.1:0-2513 GCA_964388465.1 uncultured Desulfobacteraceae bacterium | reverse complement strand
CCCCGAAGCTCCTCGGCGACCCGCCGTGACACCATGGACAAGTCGAGGCCGCGTGCCGCGATTGCTTCACGGTTCAAGTAGAGATAGGGCTGGAAGAACTGATCGATAAGCTCCTTCGCCACCCCGAACTCCGCCTTCAAGGCCGCAATGCCTTCGGTCTTATCGATGGCGTCGAAGTCAAAGTAGCTGCCGCCGATACCCAAAGCGTTGAGGTATCCTGGCGCTTCGGCAGCACCGTGGTCGGCCGAAAGGACAACCAGCGTTCGGTCGAGGCCCACCGTCTTGTCGACAAAGGCAAAGAGATCGGCCAGCGTGCGATCGAGCCGATGCAGGTTGTCCTCGCTTTCGAGGCTCGAAGGTCCGAAGAAATGACCGACATAGTCGGTTGAGGAAAAGCTGATCGACAGGTAGTCCGTGACCTCGTCCGTTCCAATGTTCTCCGAGATCATCAGGTCCTTGGCGAAATCGAGCACGATCTCGTCGCCGGCCGGGGACAGGGTCAAGAGCGTGGTGAAGTAATCACCCTCGGCCTTGCCGTAAGGATGCGGAAAAATCCGGCCGTAGCCCGGGAAGTCGACCTCCCACGCTTGATCGTCGGCGCCGCCGAATAGGTAGGCGTCCGGTCTCGCGAGCAGCTCCCAGGACTTATCCGCGTACGAGGCCGGGACCCCCTTGGCATTCCAGGCATTCACCCAGTCGGGATAGGCGTCCCTGTAGAAGGTGCTGGTGACCATGCGGCCTCCGGTCTTGGAGAACCAGTAGGCGGTGCCGGCATGGCCCGCCAGGGTGATCGCTCCGCGATCCTTTACGGAGACGCCGAAAATCTTGGCCTTCGGGCCGATAGACAGCGCGATCTCGTCTCCGATCGTACTGGTCCGGATCGCGCGCGGCGAGCGGCCCTGCGTCGTGGCGAGCTTTTGTGTGGGGTCGATCTCGGTGCTCGCGTCGACGCCGCCTCCCTCTCCGAGCAACGGATAGTCGGCATCCTCGACATTGTAGACCAGCTTGCCCGTCACGCGGTCGAGCCAGACGTTGGCGACCATCCCGTGAACTGCAGGGTCGGTGCCCGTGGCAAGGGTCGCGTGGCCGACCACGGTTTCGGTGTTGGCATGACGATGATGCGCGTCAACATAGAATGCACCTTCATCGAGCAGCCGCCGGAAACCGCCTTCGCCGTAGCCCGCTGAGTAGCGCTCGATCAGGTCGCCGCGCAACTGGTCCACCGTGATCTGCAGCACCAACCGTACCGGCCGTTCGGGGGTCTGGGCCCAAACTACCCCGGATGCCAAGAGTGCGATTCCGACCGCTGCCGTGATATTACGCATGTTTCTCTCCAATTGTCGTTGCCTGCCGGGACCGCTTTTCCGCCGCGGGCGCTTTCCAGGTTTTCATCTTCTCCAGGTCCGGCACGTAGACCCGCGCCTGCATTTGACGCTGCGTCACTGCTTTTAACTTAGAAACGGCAGTTGACCGCTTTGCACTGGCATCAAGTTTGCGAAATTTCACACCTTTTCGGACGATTCGCAGCTCACCGCTCGGGTGAAGCCCGCTACGACCCCTGATGCACGCCCCGCGTGGCGCCTGCCTGCGTTACAACTCGTTGGAATAGGGTGACTATTCCGCCTCGTCGTGCCTTGCCAGCCACCACGCGGGACGCACCCCAGGGGCCGTCCAACTGCCGTTTCTAGGTTTAATCACCAGGATTTGGGCAACACGATGTTCGCCTGAAGCCGAAAACGAAAACCCTCGGGCCCTGAGTCCGGGGACTCGGCCCAGTAGCCCACGCCACCCTGCAGGCTGACCGGCAGCTTGCCGAATTTGACGAGCTTGGAAAGCGCCAGGTTGATCGGTACCGACCATTTTTCCGACTGCCAGTTATAGGTCGTTTCGGACTGCAGCGACGCCGTCCAGGCGCTTGGCCAGGTGTAGGCGACGAACGGCTGCATGAAGCTATTGCTGATGTCATCGCGATCATCGTCGCCGGCGAACGACCAGACGTGGTTGGCGAGCATCCCGACGGTCCAAGGCCCTTTCAGCACCAGCCCGACCGCGGCCGGGCCGGCGCCCCACTTTCTGGCGCCGATCAGGGAATCGGTCGCCGTCGGCAGCAGCAGGACCGGGCCGACACCCCAGGTCAGGCCGCCGGCGGTCGGCTGCTTCGGCGAGAAAAACAGGCTGAGGTTGATGTCGCCGAGGCCGAACTGCGACCCGGCGCCCGGGAAGATGTCGTTCTGGTAGGTCACGGGCACGATCGTGCGCGTGACCAGATTCCAGTTCTCGCTGATGCCGACCGGGATCACCGGTTGCACATTGGTCGTGAGCTTGCTCCCGTCATCTTCTGGACCGATGCCGCCATCGAAGTTCATCTGGATCGGGACACGGTCACGAGATCGGCGATCGGGTTGGTCAATTCCTGCGCTAGATCGGCGGCCCCCGTTTCGCTCCGTGCTGTCGGTGCGGATGCGACCAGCGCAACCGCCACCAGAATCCGTGTGCCGATGCCTCTGTTGGTC
>CAYMAR010000468.1:0-2515 GCA_964388465.1 uncultured Desulfobacteraceae bacterium | reverse complement strand
CGTGATTCATCAGTTCGATACCGTCATCGTCGGCTCCGGCGGGTCCGGCCTCTACGCCGCCCTGGAGGCCAGCCAGCGCTCGCGCACCGCGGTCGTGTCCAAGCTCTACCCCATCCGCAGCCATACGGGCGCGGCCCAGGGCGGCATCAGCGCGGCCCTGGGCAACACCGAGGAAGACAAACCCGAGTGGCATGCCTTTGACACGGTCAAGGGCGGGGACTATCTGGTGGACCAGGGCGCGGCCAACATTCTGGCCGAAGAGGCCGTCCAGGCCGTCTACGACCTGGAGAACCGGGGCCTGCCCTTCAACCGCACCCCCGAGGGCCGCATCGACCAGCGCCGCTTCGGGGGCCACACCCGCAATTTCGGCGAAGCGCCGGTCCGGCGGGCCTGCTATGCGGCCGACCGCACCGGCCACATGATCTTGCAGACCCTCTATCAGCAGTGCATCAAAAACGATGTCGCCTTTTTCGACGAGTTCCAGGTGGTGGACCTGGCGATGAAGGGCGATACCTGCCAGGGTGTGGTGGCGGTGGAACTGGCCACCGGCGAACTGCATGTCTTTGCCGCCAAGGCCGTGCTCTTCGCCACCGGGGGTTTCGGCCGCATGTTCAAGGTGACCTCCAATGCCTACGCCAACACGGGCGACGGGCCGGCGGTTTGCGCCCGGCGGGGCATCCCGCTGGAAGACATGGAGTTCTTCCAGTTTCATCCCACGGGGATCATGGGCCTGGGCATCCTGATCACCGAAGCGGTGCGCGGCGAGGGCGGTATTCTGCGCAACCGCGACGGCGCGCGCTTCATGGAGCGCTACTCCCCCACCCTGCTGGATCTGGCCCCGCGCGATATCGTGGCCCGCTCCATGCTGACCGAAGTGCGCGCCGGCAAGGGCATTCGCGGCGACCGCAAGATCGATGACTATCTTCACCTGGACGCCACCCACCTGGGCAAGGAAGTCCTGCTGGCCAAGCTGCCGGATATCACCAGCTTCTGCAACACCTACCTGGGCATCGACCCGGCCGAAACCCCCATTCCGGTCCTGCCCACGGCCCACTACGCCATGGGCGGCATCCCCACCGACGTCTACGGCCGGGTGATACGCGACGGGCAGGACACCGTCGTCCCGGGGCTTTATGCCGCCGGCGAATGCGCCTGCGTCTCGGTCCATGGGGCCAATCGCCTGGGCACCAACAGCCTGCTCGACCTGGTGGTCTTCGGGCGCCGGGCCGGCCAGCACATCGGCGACTATGTCAAGCAGGCCGACGCTCCGCAACTGAATGCAGCGGCCGCCGATCCGGCCCGGGAATGGATGGCCCGGCTGACCGAAGGCACGTCCGAACATCACGGCGGCCACATCACAGACGAGATGCAGACCGTCATGATGGAAAAGGTGGGCATCTATCGCAACGCGGCCGACATGCAGGCCGCGGTGGATGCCATGCAGCAGCTGCGCCAGCGCTACCGGGCCGTGCGGGTGCAGGATACCGGCAAACAGTTCAACACGGACCTGCTGGAACTGATCGAGCTGGGCAACCTGCTGGATCTCTCGCTGATCACCGCCGCCTCGGCGGCCAACCGCACGGAGAGCCGCGGCGCCCACAGCCGCGAAGACCATCCCGAGCGCGACGACGACCAGTGGCTCAAGCACACCCTGGCCTATCTGGAGGGCGATGCGGTGCGCATCGACTACAAACCGGTGGACACCTCCATCTGGGAACCCAAACCGCGCACCTACTGATTGCAAAGGAGTGACCCATGAAGATCAATCTCAAGATCCAACGCTTCAATCCGGAAACCGACGCCGAACCGCGGTTCCAGGAATATTCGGTGGAGATCGATCCGAACGCACGCCTGCTGGACGCCCTGATGCAGGTCAAGCGCTTCCAGGACGGCAGCCTGGGTTTCCGCAAGAGCTGCGCCCACGGGGTGTGCGGGTCGGATGCCATGCGCATCAACGGCAAGGACGGGCTGGCCTGCAAGACCCTGGTCAAGGATGTGGCCGCAGGCGACGGCGACACCATTACCGTGGAGCCCCTGCGCTACCTCCCGGTCCAGCGCGACCTGATCGTGGACCAGAGCGACTTCTTTCGCAAATACCGCCTGATCAAGCCCTACCTGATCAACGACGATCCGGTGGCGGCCGGGGAGCGCATCCAGTCCCAGGAGGAGCGCATGGCGTTCGACGACACCACCAACTGTATCCTGTGCGCCTCGTGCTACTCGGCCTGCCCGGTGCTGGGAGAAAACACCGCCTTTCTGGGACCGGCCGCCATCAGCCAGGCCTACCGCTTTTTGGCCGATACCCGCGACCAGGGGTTTGCCGAACGGCAGCCGGCCCTGGACGACCCCGACGGAGTCTGGCCCTGCCAGAACCATTTTAAATGCACCCAGGCCTGCCCGCGCGCGATTCTGATCACCAAGCGCATCAATCAGGTCAAACGGATGCTCGACAAGGCGCGTAAAACCGGCGAAGACTAAGCGGCCGTCGCGCCGCATCGAGCTCTCGGATGTAATT
>CAYMAR010000467.1:0-2520 GCA_964388465.1 uncultured Desulfobacteraceae bacterium | reverse complement strand
GGCGGCGGCCGCATAATTGCTCCAGTCTTCCGGATCTTCCGAGATCGTTCCCAGTCGGCTCAATTTCAGCCGCACCGCCCGGGGTGCCCGTGTGCCGGGTTCTCTGGGCGGTGCAACTTGCCGGGGGCGACTGGCGCGGGGGCTGCGCACGGCTGCCGGTCGGGCAGTGTTTCCTGAAGCGACGCTGGATGGCTTCTGGATCTCCAATATTTGGTCTTCGCCCTGGACGGAGAGGATGACCTTTTCGCGCAGGATCATCTTGACCTTGGCGCTGCTGACTTCTTCGCCGGCGCGATAGAAGGCCTGTTTGCGCTTGGTTTGGTCCTCGATGACGGCCCGGGTCATACCGTCTTCCCCTGTAATCGTTCCCCATAGCTTCAACTTTAAATCCGTTGGTTTGAGCGCGTCGACGTCGATGGCGGTCGGGTCAGGTTTGGCATCCCGGGGTGTTCGGAACAGATCCCGTCGGGCGATAATCTGATAGTTGGCGAACGGCCCGGGCTGATCGCTCGTTTGACGCGCCGATGCCTGCTCGACGGCGGGCGGCGGCGTTGATGTGGCGGCCTCATCGATCGTTGCCTGCTTCCGGTAGATCGATAGCCCCACCAGGACGATCCCGGCCACCAGAGCCAACTGCAGAATTGAAAAGGCGACGCGTAGCATTTTGTGATTTACCTGCCTAAAGGGCAACGTCTGGCCGGAATATCCCCGGACGGCGGTGACGACACCGTGAGGGCGGCCGCCAGGTCTTTTAAGTTTCCAGGGTTTCCACCTGAATGACGGTCTCCAGGAACCCCTTTTCCTGCTGCTTCTGTTTGATGGACAGTCGCGGCACGCTGATCAAATGCGGCGACATTTCGATTCGGTATAAAAAGCGGCTGATCTGCTCCAGGGTGACGTCATTCAGTTTGATTTCCACCCGGGAGCGGTTGGACGCCTTTTCCGCATCCTTGACGGTCGAAGGTTTCATATAAACGATCTTGGATTTGATGCCGGTGTTGCCGGCGAGCTGGTCCAGAAAACTGAAGAGCGAGAAACCGGTCGGCCTTTTTTGAAGAATAGCAGCCGTGCGACGGTTTTCCGCCTGAAGCCGGCCGTATTCATCCCGCAGCTCCCGCATTTGTTGCAGTTCTCTTTCAATGGCGGCGATCTGCTGGGCACTGCGCGCGCGAGCCTCCAGGAGCGGCAGGACGCCGGCGTAGACCAGCAGCATGGCCGCCAGGCAGGCCGAACCCAGGCCGATGACCAGCCGCTCACGTGGATTCAGTTGCTTCAGCATGCGCATCTTCCCGCTCCTATTGGGTTTCATCGATGGATTTCAGGACCTGCTTGGCAGGTCGGCCGATATCCGGAAACGCACCCGGCCGACTCTTTGATCCATGTTGGCCGAGATGATGGTGATGTTGTCAAAAAACCCCGTTTGTTCCAGATGCCCCCTGGCCTCGTTGACCGCTTCAAACGTGCCGGTGGTGCCGCTGATCTGGACGCGTTCGTTACCGGCCACCAGTTGGGAAACATGAATGTCGAGTTTGGGCGGCAATGATTGACTGATAGCCTGCAGGATGTCGATCTGGCGGACCTGGACCCCGCGGTGTGCCGCCAAGTCGTCTTCACGGGCCGCCCGGAGTTTGACGATCATCTGCGGCAGGGGATTGGCTGTATTGCGCGTTTCCGGAAACGTTTGTTTGAGAATCGCTTCAGCCTCGGCCGTCAGGGCTTCGATGCGTGCTTCGTTGCGGCGGATATCCATGAATACCCCGGCCAGAAACAGAAGAATCAGGGCTGCGGCCAGGACACCGGACCGGATGAAGGGTTGCCGATGCTGCTGCAGAAAGCGTCGCAGTGGGAAAGTGGCCCGGAAGAGATTGAGGCCCTTTTCGGCCATCGGCTCATAGAGCCCGAGGGCGAGGGCGCCCTGGCCGTGTCCGCCCGCGAGTTCGCCGCTGAGGTTGGGGCGGGTCGCGCGGGACGGGTCGAACACCGCCGCCGTCAGCCCGAGGGCGGCGTTCAGCTTATCGGGTGGATAGTGTCGGGCCCCGCGCGATGTCAGGTAGACGCTGTCGATATCAGTTATATCCGGCAGCCCGTGGGGTGCTGATACCAGGGTTTGATCGACGGCCAGTTTGAGCCGCTGCGCGGGATCCTCCGGGGTGCGCGGAGGAATCCAGCTGCGCAGGTAGAGCAGTCGATGGCCACCAATTAAAAAGAGGGTCGCATGGTGGTCGTCGCCGTCGATCAACAGACAGGATTTGGCCCCATCCGGACTGGCCGCCAGGAGCATGGCCGCCGGCAGGCCTGAGAAGGTCATGAGAACGGGATCCAACCCCGCTTCGTGCAGACGTTCAAGGAAAAAGTTGATCCGATCCCGGGACATGGCGGCGCTCAAGGCCGTGTGGCCGTCGCCGTTTCCGGTGATCTGGAAGTCCATCACCAGTTCATCGATGGGCACCGGTAGCGTGGCTTCCAACTCGAGCGGCAGAATCTGGCGCACCTTGCGCCGATCTTGAAAGGGCACCTTAA
>CAYMAR010000466.1:0-2523 GCA_964388465.1 uncultured Desulfobacteraceae bacterium | reverse complement strand
CGTGGCATTTGCAGGCCGTGCTGAACAGGAAACGACCGGTTTGCCGCTGCAATCGTTCCAAGCCTTGGAACAGGGTGGCCGCCTGGTAACCGCCGACACCCGGCGCCAGTTGGTGGCTCCGAATCACGAAGGATTGGTATTCCCCGTATGCAAGGTTGGCCAAGAACGTGTGCATGATTCGCGGGCGCGGCTTGCCGGTCTGGAGACACACGTCGCTCGGCTCGGGGCAGTCGTCCGGGCATCTGAAATCGGCGTTGCTGAGGTAGACCTGGCCGTTGGGACCGACACAGGCGTTGGGCAGGAGGGGCACGAGACCCAGGGGTACAGCGCGGGGTTGGAGATGACACTCGTGGCGCAGTCGGGCGACGATCCACTCGTAGGCTAAATGGATCGGAATCGCCGGCACGATCCAGGTCGCTGAATCCGGTTGCATATTTTCGTTCAGAAATCCAACCGCATCGGCCGTCACGCGCTCGATGCCGGAAAAAACGTTGATTTCGCGGTGATCGACCACAACGAATTTCGCTTCGGGCCGTGCAGTTTGCAGCCGCTCGCATGCCAGGCGGCCGAATCGACCGCCGCCGATGATCCAGTAGGATGGTTGCCGCATGGGTTTGACTTGCCGTCCGTGTTTCTTCTTAAACAACCGCATGCCGGAATCAAGCGCGTCTTCGGATAATCCCATAGTCTTTCCGGGGCCGAGGGTCAACGCCATGACCCGTTTCCAGCCCGCGCCTCGGCCAAACTTCCCCCCCGCCTCGCTTGTCATCCCTAAACGGATTTGTTAATCAAGGCGGGCATAAAGGACACAAGGCCCCAAACCAGAAGCGATCGTCAGGATAAAGCCCATGACCGTCAACGGCGTCGCCACAACCGACTTGATTCTCGCCTCACAGTCGCCCCGGCGCAAATACCTGCTCGAGCAGGCCGGACTCACATTCCGGGTGATCCCGAGCCGCGTCGATGAATCCGATCGGCCTCTTGCGACGCCCGCGGATTACGTGCGGCGGCTGGCCGAGGCCAAGGCCGGGGATGTGGCCGGCAGCCATCCCGACAGCTGGGTGCTGGGGGCCGACACCATCGTCACCGTGGACCACCGGCTTCTGGGAAAACCGGCATCGCCCCGGGATGCCCGCGAGATGCTCGAACGCCTTTCCGGCAAAACCCATCAGGTCTACACGGGTTTCTGCCTCGTTCAGCAGCGGGGTTCACGCTGCATTGCCGATACGGTGCGGACCGACGTGGTCTTCAAAACCCTCAGCGCACGCGAAATCGACTGGTACATTCACACGGGCGAGCCTTTCGACAAAGCGGGCGCCTATGCCATCCAGGGCCTGGGCACCTTCCTGGTGCGGCGCATCAACGGCTCCTACACCAATGTCGTGGGGCTGCCGGTATGCGAGGTGGTCGAAATTCTGTTGCGCGAGAGGGTGATGGGGCTTGAAGTCCGGCCCGGCGAGCAACATATTTCACAGGAGCAGCTGTGATCACCGCGATCGAAACCATCAGGAATCGAATTCGGACGGCCGCGGAAAACTGCGGCCGTCGCGAACGGGACATTCTCCTCGTGGCCGTCAGCAAAACGGTGCCGGCCGAGCGGGTGAGAGACGCCGCTTCTGCCGGGGCGCGGATTATGGGCGAAAATTACATCCAGGAAGCCCGTGAGAAGATCGAAGCGCTGGCCGATATGGAGCTCTCATGGCATTTCATCGGCCACCTCCAGCGCAACAAGGCCAAATACGCCGTGCGGCTCTTCGACCTGATCCATTCGGTGGATTCGATTCGCCTGGCCCGTGAAATCGACAAACAGGCGGCCAAGGCGGGGAAACAGCAGGCCATTCTGATCCAGGTCAACACCGGCAAGGAAGCCTCCAAATCCGGTGTTTACGAAGAAGATGCCCAGGCCCTGGCGAGAGAAGCCGCCCACATGGAGCACATCGCCGTGAAAGGCCTCATGACCCTGCCCCCCTATTTCAACGCCCCTGATAAGGTGCGTCCCTATTTTCGCGCCCTGCGGGAACTCAGGGACCGCATCCGGTCAGCGGGCCTGCCCGGGATCGAGATGACGGAACTTTCCATGGGCATGACCGGTGATTTTGAAACCGCCATCGAGGAAGGGGCCACCATGGTACGCATCGGAACGGCCATTTTCGGAGAACGACCTTGAAAATTCTCATGCACACCTGCTGCGCCCCTTGCAGCATCTACCCCCTGCAGCGCCTGCGCAAAGAGGGCCTCACCGTTATGGGGTATTTCTACCGGCACAACATCCACCCCTATACCGAATGTCTGCGCCGCCAGGAGACGCTTCAAGCCTATGCCGATCATGAGCAAATGAAGCTAATCGTTCAGGAAGGCTACGATCTCGAAGGTTTCCTGCGCAACGTGGTGCACCGGGAAAAGGACCGCTGCCGGCACTGCTATTTCGACCGCCTGCGCTGCACGGCCCTCGTGGCGCGCAAGGGCAGGTTCGATGCCTTCACGAGCACCCTGCTCTACAGCAAGTTCCAGAAACACGAGATG
>CAYMAR010000465.1:1207-2528 GCA_964388465.1 uncultured Desulfobacteraceae bacterium | reverse complement strand
GGCATGCGCAAGGCGGCTTGAGGCCCGGCTGAGCACGGAGAGGATGCCCCGTTGCCCTTCCGTGTCATTTTCCGGGCTGTCCCCAAAGCTAAAAAATCGGCTCGCCCCTGGTGGCGGCGTCCTGGATCTCGCCCTCCAGGACAGGTGGATCCGGGTCCCAGCCCCCTCCGAGGGAGCGGTAGATCGCAATCAGGTTCTGCGTGACGAAACCCACGCTCTCCACGTAGCGGTCCTCCTGCTCGGCCAGCGAACGCTCCATGTCGAGCACGTTCTGAAAGTCGGTCAGACCCGATTTATAGAGCACGTTGACCAGTTCGACCGACTGTTGGGCCGCCACGACCGAACGGCGCAATGCTTCCCGCCGCTGGATCTCCTCGGTATAGGCCACGGCGGCGTTCTCCACGTCCTCCAGGGCCTGGAGCACCGTATTCTCGTAGCGTGCCAGGGCCTGCTCGGTGCGTGCGTCCTCCACGTTGATCCGGTTGCGCACCCGCCCCCCATCGAAAAGATTCCAGCGGAACGCAGGCCCCCAGGACCAAGCCCGCCGGCTGCCGTCGAAGAGGTCGCTGGTACCGGCCATGACGAAGCCGAAGTCGCCCAGCAGGGAGAACGTCGGGTAGAGGTCGGCCGTGGCGATGCCGATACGTTCGGTCTGGGCCGCCAGGCGCCGCTCGGCCGCCCGCACGTCCGGACGCTGGCGCAGAACGTCCGCCGGCACCCCCACCAGGACTTCCGGCGGCGGCTGGGGAATGGGCCGCGGGGGGGTCAGCTCGGCGTAGAGCGCCCCCGGAAACTCACCGATCAGGACCCCCAGCCGGTAGATCGTTTGGGCCGCTTCCTGGCGCAGCGCCGGCAGCACGCTCTGGGTGCGCGCCAGGTTGAGCTCGGCCTGGCGGACATCGAGCTCCGGGGAAATCTCGGCCCGGAAACGCGCTTGGGTGATTTCCAGCGAGCCTTGCTGGGTCTCCACGTTGCGCGCGGTCACCGCGATGCGCTCCTGGAGCGTGCGCAGGTTCACGTAGTTGGCCGCAATCTCGGCATACAGGATCACCAGCGCGTCACGGTAGTCTTCGACCGAGGCCTGAAAGTCCGCGTCGGCCGAGGCGATCGAGCGGGTGATCCGGCCCCAGAAATCGATCTCCCAGGCGGCATCGCCCCCGGTGCTGAAGAACCAATCGGTTTGACTGAGGTCGCGGGGATTGGTGGGTCCGAAATCCTCACTCTGGCGCTGTCGAGAGACATCGCCGCTGCCGTCGGCATTGGGGTAGCGCTCCCCGGTGGCGATGCCGCGCACGGCCCGGGCTTCCTTGATGCGTCCGAA
>CAYMAR010000465.1:0-1107 GCA_964388465.1 uncultured Desulfobacteraceae bacterium | reverse complement strand
AATGTTGATTTTTCATGGCGTTCCTTCTGATGCTTCGATTTTGGTTGGCAGAAAATGGATATGCCGGGGATGGCTGATCAAAAAACGTGCTGTCCGTGTTTATATGTAAACGGGCATTGAATATCAATGCCTTTAATCCCGGATCCCCATTCCGCTACGCCTTGAGGATTAGGATAAAATGAGTGCGTGGTCGATAAGGGTTGGATGGCGGTTCGCACCAGCCATACATCGCAGCGCGGGCTGCAAACCGGACCGCGGGTCAGGTTGCCCGATCCGGGGTGGTCCATCACGGCCGCCGCGGCGTCCGTCCGAATGGATTCATAGGAATCAAAGCCGTCCCCTCGGCGCTGAAGTCAACATCCGCAGAACGACATAGGTGGCCACCGTGGCGGCCAGATGCTTCAGCGTGTGGCCGCTGATGGTTTCGCCCGTGAGGCTGAAAATCTCGCGGTCGAACCCCTCGAAGACCTTGGCCAGCGCATACCAGGCGATCACCCAGGGGATGTAGCGGCCCGCCGTGTAGCGCCGCGCGGGAAAAAGGGCGCAGGCCACGGGCACCGCCACCATCGGGTAGAACTGCACGAGCCCGTAAAAGCGAAGGTCCCCGCGCCCGTGGGTCTCGGTCACTTGCCAGTAGATCAAACTCAGGATGCCCAGCCCGATCAACAGGGCCAACAACCAGCTGTTCCCCGCTTTGGCGTCGATGCGATCGGCAACGACCGCCGCGCAGAACCCCGTGAAGGCCACCACCATGGGCAGACGGTCCCAGAAGAGCCGCGCGTTGGAGGGCGCCCAGTGGTAATAGGCCGATCCCAGACTGATCAGGGCCACGCCCAGGAAAAAGACGCCGTAGGGCCGTCTATCGGACGGTTGATCAAAAACCACCTTCCCTCTAATGCCGAGCACCGCTAAAAGGCCGACGACGCCGACGATGGCAAACCCCGTGTTTGAGGACACATCGTTGAAATGGGGAATCCCCAAATACGACCGGTCGTCGGCAAACAGATGGTAGGCCGGGTCCTGGGCGATGGGGTCCAGAAACAAAAGACCGACCAGCCCGGCAACGAGCAGGCCGATCAAAATGGCGATACGCTGGGGGAAGGAAAG
>CAYMAR010000464.1:0-2529 GCA_964388465.1 uncultured Desulfobacteraceae bacterium | reverse complement strand
TTTCCTTGAGGTGGGAGAGAATCGGGGAGACACCCACATAATCCAGCCCGGCCGCGATGCTGTGGGTCTCCTGCATCTGCCCCTCGCCATCCTGCAAAAAATAGGTCTTGTACCCCTGGGCCACACCGACGGCCGCATCGTCCGAGCACAGGCGCGACGCGTGGGCACCCGATGCCAGCCCCCGGCCGCCGGCCTCCACGCCCACCAGTTCGACTTCGGCGTCCTCCAGAAAACCGCTGAAGATCCCCATGGCGTTCGAGCCGCCGCCGACACAGGCGTAAACCCGGGCCGGCAGACGGTCCTCGCGGGCCAGGATCTGCTCACGCGCCTCCTGCCCGATGATGGACTGGAAATGAGACACCATTTCCGGGAAAGGGTGCGGGCCGCAGGCCGTTCCCAGCACGTAGTGGGTGTTGTCCATGTTGGACACCCAGTCGCGGAAGGCCTCGTTGATGGCGTCCTTCAGGATGCGCGTGCCGTCCCGTACCGGAACGACCTCAGCCCCCAGCTGCTCCATCCAGAAGACGTTCGGGCGCTGGCGTTCGACATCCACCTCGCCCATGTAAATGGTGCAGTCGTAGCCGAAACGGGCCGCCATGGTGGCCGTGGCCACCCCGTGCTGCCCTGCGCCGGTCTCGGCAATCACACGGGTCTTGCCCATGCGTTTGACCAGCAAGCCCTGCCCCATCACGTTGTTGGCCTTGTGGGCCCCGGTGTGATTGAGATCTTCGCGTTTGATATAGATCCGCCCGCCGCCGAAGTGGCGGGTCAGGTTCTCGGCCAGGGTCAGGGGCGTCGGGCGGCAGGAATACGTGGCCATCAGTTCCTGATACGCCCGCCAGAAATCGGGGTCGTTTTTCACAGCCTCGAAGGCCGCGGCCAGCTCGTCGAAAGTGGCCACCAGAATTTCGGGCAGGTAGGCCCCCCCGAACCCGCTGTAGTAACCACACTTATTCATGGTCAAGTCCTCCAATCGTCTGCGAGAAAACGAACCGATCGGTTCGGCAGAAAAGTTCGGCGTAGACGGCATTCTCCACGCCCGGGAAATGCAGCCAGCGGTTCACCGCCAGCACCGCCTGGCCCGGCGGCAGATCGAGCTGCCGCGCGCGCACGCCCTTGAGGTATTCGATCTTGAAATTCTGCTTGCCGCCGGTGGGCCGCAGATAGTAGCGCTCGGCCACGACGGTGGCCACCGAGCGACCTTCCAGGGAAACGGCGTCGATGCCGTCGAAGAGCTCGGCGTGCAGGTAGAGGTCCTCGATCAGCACGGGAGTGCCGTCGACATGGCTCAGGCGCGAATAGGTGTAGGCGTGCCCGCCGGCAAACGGGTTGTCCGGAACGGCCGGCACCTTGCGCCGGGCCATGGGTTTCAGAATCCGGTTGGCGGCTTCAAGGCCCCGGCGCTGAAAGGCGGAAGTGGTGCCGGCCAGCGAAAAGAGATCGATCTCGTGGGGCGGGTCGGCGCGCACGAAGGTGCCCGCACCCCGCCGCCGCACCAGCATGCGCCGGCGCACCAGCACGTCGATGGCCTGCCGCACGGTGGGCCGCCCGATGCCGTAGGTGGCCGCCAGCTGATGCTCCGATGGGATGCGTCCGCCGGTTTCGTATTCTCCGGCGCGAATCATGGCCGCCAGACGGTCCGCCAACTGGTGGTAGAGCGGCAATGGGGACTGGGGGTTCAGCATAACCTTGGCGTTTTCCTTCGTGGCAACCGCCCGTGTCGGACGGTAAGTCTAAAAAACATTTATTGGTTAAGTTGTCAATACAAATTTATCCGCACCCTCTATCCTTTGGGGCTTAAAAGCGATTGCCCCGGAGCGAGGAATTCGATAGGGCAAGGGCCATGACGAACCCACATAAAGAAACGCCATCGATTCGGATCGGTCCGGCCGGCAGCGACGGACGGGGCTACCTGAAGGCCATCACGGCAATCGCCTGCATGGGGTTGGACTGTTTGGAAGTCGCCTTCACCTACGGGGTGCGCATGAAACCGGAAATGGCCGAAGCCGTGGGGGATCTGGCCGCGGCCCACGGCATCGCGCTTTCGGTCCACGCCCCCTACTACATCAATCTGGCCGCCTACGAGGAGGAGAAAATCGCGGCCAGCCGGCGGCGGATCCTGGACAGCAGCCACCGGGCCCACCTGATGGGCGCCCGCCAGGTGGTCTTTCATGCCGGCTTCTACCAGAAGCGCCCGGCGCGCGAAACCTACCGCCTGATCCGCGACCAGGTCCTCACGCTCCAGGAGGAAATCCGGCAGGCGGCCTGGAACGTCGCCCTGTGCCCCGAGATCACCGGGAAACCCAGCCAATTCGGCAGCACCCAAGAACTGCTGGCCCTGATGGCGGATACGGGCTGCGGGCTGACCGTCGATTTCGCCCATCTCCTTGCGCGCCAGCAGGGACAGATCGCCTACGACACCCTGATGCCGGACCTGCCGGACAACCTGCACGCCCACTTCTCGGGCATCGAATACACGGCCAAGGGCGAAAAGAAACACCTCCGCCTGCAGCCGGAGGATTTCCGGCC
>CAYMAR010000463.1:0-2530 GCA_964388465.1 uncultured Desulfobacteraceae bacterium | reverse complement strand
CGCTACCAGCGAACCATCGGGGAAATGGAGGACGTCGAGGTCCGCTGTCTGAATCAGCTGTAGTCCGACCGACGCACCGCCACGCCACCTCGATCGTGATCAGGCCGCCGGGTCAGCGGTCATGGACCCGAAGCGTATCGCGCCGCAGGGGATCGGCAGAGAATCCCTTGAACAAGTAGACGGCAATGACCACCTTCTGATGCGACACCCACCGACGGGCACCCGCGAAGCCTTTCTTCCGTCCCGTGTAAACCCCAACCGCCCTGAGGCATCCGCAACCTTGGCAAGCCCCCCGAAGAAGCGCCCGCGGGATAGGCTGGAATCGGGCCTGATCTCCTGCAACCCTATCGTTCAAGAGCCCGAAGAGAAGCAAACAAAACCTGCCTGTTCTCCAGATGGGTAGAGAACCAAACGATCCGCCGTGGGCAATGAGCGGCACCGATCCAATTTAATCTTTTGGTGATATTGGCGTCATCTTGTGGTGATCTCCACGGTCTATAGTCGATAGCCATAAGGATGACCGGGTCCCGGTCACAGCGCAAATCCAACGTCTAACTTTAATTCCGTGAGGAGGTCGTCAACCATGATTCATCGTTTCCATTTTAAAGAGCAAATTCTTACCGTCACGCTGGGCGGTATCATTCTCGCCTTTGGTTTCACGGGCGCCACGGCCGCGCCACGCGATGCGGGGGTCGGAATGCTTCCCCAGAACTTCGCCGCACTGGCCGACAAGGTCGGCCCGGCGGTGGTCAACATTCAGGTGGAGAAAACCACCCGGCCGGCAATGCATCCCTTCGGCAAAGGGCACGGTGGCCTTGATCGGCGCTTCCGCGATTTTTTCGGGCCGCCCTCCGGCGCCCCCAAGTCCCGTCCACCCCGACCGTCCGGTGTGGGCACCGGTTTCCTCATCGCGCCCGATGGATACATCGTCACCAACAATCATGTCGTGGAGGGGGCCGATCGCATCAGGGTCGTACTTCAGGACGAACGCACATTTGAGGCCACCGTCATCGGCCGCGATCCCCAGACCGACCTGGCCCTAATCAAAGTGGCCTCCGACCGGGATCTGCCGGCCGTCCCTCTGGGCACGTCTGCAGACCTGGCGGTGGGTGAATGGGTGGTCGCGATCGGCAATCCATTCGGTCTGGAGCACACCGTAACGGCCGGTATTGTGAGCGCCAAGGGTCGGGTGATCGGTTCAGGTCCTTACGACGACTACATCCAGACGGACGCCTCCATCAATCCCGGCAACAGCGGCGGACCGCTGCTCAACATGCAGGGTGAGGTCGTGGGCATCAACACCGCCATCATCGCCAGCGGACAGGGCATCGGCTTCGCGATCCCGATCGATATGGCCAACGACGTCATCTCCCAGCTTAAAGCGGAAGGCGAAGTCACCCGCGGGTGGCTGGGGGTCACCATTCAGGACTTGAAGGGCGATCTCGCGTCCTACTACGGTGTCGAGAAAGGTCAGGGCGTCCTGGTGACCCAGGTCGTGTCAGGTGATCCGGCCGACAAGGCCGGCATCCGTGCCATGGACATCATTACGGCCATCGACGGCAGCCCCGTGGGCTCCCGCCGTGAACTAACCGCCAAGGCCGCCGGACTGTCGGTGAATGAAGAAGTCGACGTGGTCCTGCTGCGGGACAGCGAGTCCAAAATCGTTTCCCTCAAGGTGGGGCGCCGCCCCCTGACACTGGCCCGAAATGGTGAACCGAATGCCGAAGGCCAAACCGCTTACGGCATCCAGGTTTCGGACCTGACGCCCGCCTTGGCCCGCCAATTGAATATCGAACGCGAGGGCGGCGCCGTGGTCACCGGGGTCGAACCCGGCAGCACCGCCGACAAAGCCGGTCTGCGGGAGGGCGACGTGATCCTCGAAGTCGATCGCCAGGCCGTCGATTCGGCCCGGGACTTCAAAAACCGCGTCACGAACAAAAAGAAGGGGGCGGATCTCAACCTGCTGGTCCAACGCGGCCAGGCCGGGCTGAAAGTCATCCCGCTGGGTTGACGCCGTTGCGCGGCGATTTCGCCGCGCCGACCATGGGTTGGGGGGTCATCCCGGTGACGCCCCAACTCGGTTTCCATCGTCGACCCGCATGGGCACCCGGTGTAAACCGGTTTACAGCGCGGCCCGTCCTCGGCTGGGGCGCCGACGGCAGCAGCCGGAACCGGACCAGGGCCGGGGCCATGAAAGCCCCGGCCTGCTGTTGGGCGTTGCATCCTTCCCGGGAGGATTCATATTTCTCAATGAGGCAACAACCCGAGACGAGCGAAAGATGCGCCATGACAACATCCCCTGACCACGCTCCCCCGATCGTTCACCCGATACGGCGCTGGTTCCGGCAGGACATCCTGGGATTGATCCGGGAGATGCGCTGGAGCTACCTGCCGCCCCTGATGGTCTATTTTGCGGCCGGCGTATCCGGTTTCACCGGCATCATCGAATCCTTTTTCGTGAAGGATCAGCTCGGCCTGAGCGCCGCCTTCCTGGCCGGACTCGGCTTCTGGGCGGGACTGCCCTGGGCGC
>CAYMAR010000462.1:0-2538 GCA_964388465.1 uncultured Desulfobacteraceae bacterium | reverse complement strand
GCCCCACTTCTGGGAGTTCTGGCATTCAGCCAACGCCCACCGCCCCCAGACCAACAACATCACCAATACGGATGACCCTGAGCTGGACCGGTTGATCGACCGTTACCGCGCATCGCTCGATGAAACCGAGCGCATCGAACTGGCCCGGGAGATCCAGGCCCGGGTGCACGCCATCGGGGCTTTCGTGCCGACATTCATGGTGCCTTATTTTCGCGAAGCCTACTGGCGCTGGTGGCGTTTTCCGGAACCGCCGGCCACCCGGCTTTCGGACAGCCTCTTCGATCCGTTCGGCAGCGCGAGTGGAGGATTGTTCTGGTTGGACCCGGCCCGCTACGCGGAAACCCGCCAGGCCATGCGGCAGGGCGTCACTTTCGAGCCGGTGACCCGCAGGGATACCACCTTCAAGACGGACGGATCGTCATGACCACCCCACTGCTCCAAGTTGAGCATCTGACCACCGCCTTCGTCACCGAGGAAGGCACCCTCCGGGCCGTAGACGATGTCAGTTTCGATCTCTACCCGGGTCGCACCCTGGGTCTGGTGGGGGAATCGGGCTGCGGCAAAAGCGTCACGGCCCTATCGATCATGCGGCTGTTGCCGCGGCCGGCCGGCCGGATCGAAGGCGGCCGCATTCGCTACAAAGGGAACGACATCCTCGGCCTTGCGCCCGAGGCGCTGTTTGCCCTGCGCGGCAACCAGATCGCCATGATTTTTCAGGAGCCCATGACGGCCTTGAACCCGGTGCACACCATCGGCCGTCAGGTCGGGGAGGTCTTTCGGCTCCATTTCAAAGATATGGACGACGACGCTGTGGTCAGGGCGGCCGTGGAAATGCTGGCCAAGGTCGGCATTCCCGACCCGGCCAAGCGTCTCGGGGAATATCCCCACCAGATTTCGGGGGGCATGCGCCAGCGGGTCATGATCGCCATGGCGCTGGCCTGCCGCCCCGACATCCTGATTGCGGACGAGCCCACCACCGCGCTGGATGTCACCATCCAGGCCCAGATTCTCGCCCTGATCCGCGATCTCCAGGCCGAAACCGGCATGGCCGTGATCTTCATCACCCACGATCTGGGCGTCATTGCCGAGCTTTGTGATGAGGTCGTGGTGATGTACGCCGGCAAGGTGGCGGAACGGGCGCCGGTGGCGTCACTGTTCCGCAATCCGCGCCACCCTTACACCCGCGGGCTTTTAGCGTCGATCCCCTCGCTATCCACACCGACCAAAAGACGGTTGAGGGTGATCGAGGGCGTGGTGCCCGGTCTGGACGCGCTGCCGCCCGGTTGCCGTTTCGCCAACCGCTGTCCCCACCGTCGGGCGCTTTGTGACCAGGCCCCGCCCCCGCTGGAGGCCGTGGGGGCCGCGCATACGGCGGCTTGCTATTTTGCCGGTGAACTGGAAGCCTGGAAGAACCCCCATCCACCTCAAACGCCGGCCAACGGGGGTCAGGCGATGCCTGGAGGCGAAGACGGCACGCCTGGATGACGGGTTCCCGGCGCGGAACCTCTTTGGCATGCGCGCCGGGTTCGGGGCGAGGCCGTCGGTTTCAGATACCGCCGATCTCGTTGGGCGATCGCGAGGTCATGATCTTTAGGAGGACGCCGGCACGGTCCGAAAGATGTCTGGCATGCCAAGGCTGAGGGCGCAATCGGCGGATGATAGCCATATGACGGATCGACTGCTCGAGGTCGAAGACCTTAGAATGTACTTTCCTGTGCGGGGCGGGGTGTTGCGCCGCCAGGTGGCCCAGGTCTTCGCCGTGGATGGCGTCAATTTCACCATCGGGGCGGGGCGGACCCTGGGGCTCGTGGGCGAGTCCGGCTGCGGCAAAACCACGGTGGGGCGCTGCGTATTGCGCCTCTACGCGCCCACTGGGGGCCGCGTACGTTTTCAGGGCGAGAATTTGCGCCAGATGCGGCGCGACCAACTGCGGGCCGTGCGGCGCGACATGCAGATGATCTTTCAGGACCCTTTCGAATCGCTCAACGCGCGTCACACCGTTCAGGAGATTCTCGAAGAGCCCTTCATCATTCACCGCCTGGGCGACGCCGCCGAGCGCGGCCGGCGGGTGCGCCGGCTGCTGGAGCGGGTGGGCCTGCCCCAAAGCGCCCTGATGCGATTCCCGCACGAATTCAGCGGGGGGCAGCGCCAGCGCATCGGCATTGCCCGGGCGGTGGCCCTGGAGCCGCGCCTGATCGTCTGCGACGAGCCGGTGTCGGCCCTGGATGTTTCGATCCAGGCCCAGATCCTCAACCTGCTCCTCGAACTTCAGCAGCAGATGGGTCTGTCTTATCTCTTCATCGCCCACGACCTGGCGGTGGTCAAGCATATCTCCGATGACATCGCCGTCATGTACCTGGGCCGCATCGTCGAGTTCGCGGACGCCGACGTACTTTATCGCACCCCGCGTCACCCCTATACCCGGGCCCTCATTGCGGCCATTCCGGTGCCGGACCCCGGGGCACGGCGTATCGCCGAGGTCTTGCGGGGCGATGTGCCCTCACCCCTGAACCCGCCGAGCGGATGCCATTTCCGCAC
>CAYMAR010000461.1:0-2540 GCA_964388465.1 uncultured Desulfobacteraceae bacterium | reverse complement strand
TCCGTCTTCGCCCATGCCGGGCACATCACCAAGGCCGAAGCCCAGGAGATCAGTGGGCTGGCGGACAAGGAATTCGATAAGGTCTACTCGAGAGCCTCCGAAATCAGTCAAAAGGTCATGCAGCACGAGGGCAACAAGATGGATCATTTCATCGAGCACTATGCCAAGATGGTGGACGAATACATGGAACACTTCGGCGGTAAGATGTTTCACTGAGCCGGGGTTGACCGGAAGAATGTCCTAAGAGTGTTGGGCCGAAAATACCACCTGCTTGAAATGAGATTTCAGCGCAGATGCGGCTATACGTTCATAGCCCGGGAAGTCGGGGTGCTAAACGACTGCCGCGCTGAATGCTACAAGCAACGATCGGTCTGTCAGGGAAGCGTTGGGCCTTCGATTCGGCCGAATTCCGGCATTCGGCCCGCCCGACCCTTTTTACACTTGGAGGTAGCGCATGTATCAGGTTCTTGCGATTCTGGCGCTCTTCACGCTCATCTACAGTTCGGTCGCAGGGAGGGTCGAACGCACCTGGATCAGCGGTCCCATAATATTCACTGTATTTGGCCTGCTGGTCGGCCCCGTGGGATTAAATCTTCTGCCGCTCGATATCGATGGCGAAGCCATTCGGACCCTGGCGGAGCTAACCCTGGCGCTGGTCCTTTTCACGGATGCCGCCGGGGCCGACATGGGGGTGCTGAAAAAAGCCAGGGCCCTGCCCATCCGCCTGCTTTTAATCGGCCTGCCGCTGACCATCCTGCTGGGTTTCGGGCTGGGGGTGGTCCTGATCGACAAATTGTCCCTGTTCGAAATCGCCCTTCTGGCAACGCTGCTGGCCCCTACCGATGCCGCCCTGGGCAAGGCGGTGGTCACCAACGAAGCGGTGCCTGAAGACGTCCGCCAGGGGCTCAATGTGGAGAGCGGTTTGAATGACGGTATCTGTGTGCCGATCCTCTTCGTTTTCCTGGCCCTGGCAACAGGCAAAGCCGGTGAAGAGGGACCAGGGCAGCTGGCTTTGATGCTGGTGGCCGAGGAGATCGGCATCGGCCTGGCCGTGGGGCTGGGGCTGACCGCCCTGGCGGCCATGCTGTTGAAGTATGCGCGGCGGCAGCAATGGCTCACCCATACCTGGATCCAGGTGCCGGTCGTCGTCCTGGCGTTTGGCTGTTTCGGTCTGGCCCAGTTGATCGGCGGCAGCGGCTTTATTGCGGCCTTTTCCGGCGGTCTTCTGTTCGCAGCGTTAGGAAAAGAGGTGCGGGAAGAGTTCCTGCGGGCGGCCGAGGCAACCGGGGATGTCCTGGCGCTGATCACCTGGGTGATCTTCGGCTCAGCCGTGGTGGGGCAGGCGGTGGGCCATTTCAGCTGGCTGATACTGCTGTATTCGGTGCTGACGCTGACCGTCATCCGCATGCTGCCGGTATTCGTGTCGCTCAGCGGCACAGGCATGAGCACCGAGGGTAAGTTGTTTGTTGGCTGGTTCGGCCCGCGGGGGCTGGCCAGCATCGTTTTCGCCGTTATCGTGGTCAACGCCAAACTGCCATACAGCGGCCCAATCGCCATGGCGGCGGTTTGCACCATCATTTTGAGCATCCTGGCGCACGGGATCAGTGCCAATCCATGGGCAAAAGCCTTTGGTCGGCGAAGCCAATAGTTCAATTGGAGATGCTTTCTGAATGCGCATACAGCTTTTTGCGGTGCTGCAAGCGCCGATCAAGTTAGACTGATAATTGGTTTGGCACAACCAATCGTCAGATAAAATTTCAGGCGGCAAGAAAGAGATCCGAATGAATCGCAAAAACATCCTGCCCGACTTGGCGGCCGGTTTCACCACCGGCCTTTTCAGCATCCCCGAGGGCATGGCCTACGCCAAACTGATGGGGGTCAACCCGGTCTACGGGCTCTACTCCAGCATGGCGGCGCCCATCGTGGCCTCCCTGACCACGGGGACGATCCTGATGGTCAGCACGCTCACCAGTGCGATCGCCATCTGCACCGGCAGCGTCATCCAGCAGGCCGGCATCGATGTGGCGGCTCACCCCTCGGCCCTGTTCACCATCACCTTCCTGGTGGGGGCCATCATGTTCCTCATGGGGCTGCTGCGCCTGGGGGCCGTGGTGAACTACGTCTCCAACGCCGTGATGACCGGCTTCGTGGCCGGGGCTTCACTCCTGATCCTGGTGGGGGAGTTGGGCGATCTGACCGGCTACGCGCCGTCGGGCGCCAACAAACTGCTCAAGATGATCGACCACCTCATCCACGTGACCCAGTGGGATCCGGCCACCACGGCCGTGGGGTTCGGCACGATCATCGCCATGGTGGTGTTGAAGAAGATTCCCGCCACCGAAAAGGCGGCCGCCGTAATCGTCCTGATTCTGGGAACCGTGGTGGTCAATCTGCTCCACTTGCCCACGGTGGAACTTGTGGCCAAGATTGCCAAGATCCCCAACGGCCTGCCCGCGGTGGTGATGCCCGATCCGGCCATGATGCCAAAACTGGCCCTGGGGTCCCTGTCCGTGGCCCTGGTGGCGCTGACCCAGGGCGCC
>CAYMAR010000460.1:0-2578 GCA_964388465.1 uncultured Desulfobacteraceae bacterium | reverse complement strand
CCTCGAACGCGTGAAATATTCGGGCTGGTGTCGCGGCGGGGCGTCTTGAGGTATCCAACAACCTCCGGGAGGAATCTCCGATCCCGGCGGCGGTAACGAAATTCCGGCGGATGACCGACGCCGTCGCATCGCTCCGCGCAAGGTCACGGTGCAGACGGGCGGGATGCCTATGTGACGGCCCGGGGCCTCAGTTTACGGACCATGGCCAGACGCATGCTCGGCCAGATCGAAAGCAGCGAAGAAGCCATAGCCCATCTGATGCGGTCGCGCCGGCTGGCCTTAAGTGTTTTGGATGAGTTCGTGGATCGCACCGGCGGGGGGCGGAAAAACGGCGAAAGCTTTGCGGGGGCAGGCATCGGTTCCGGACGGGCAGCTCAGGAGATTCCCCGGTCGGTAATCGGTAACCACTCCGTCAGGCAGGCACGGATTTGACGGGGGTTGATCAGGTCGCTCTGGGGGCAGAAGATACCGACCCGCAGGGAAAAACTGTCGCCGTCGCCCCAGGGCCAGCAGGTGGCATAAAGGATAAGATCCCGGTGATCCGGGTCTTGGGCCATGAAAAAATCCTGCCCCGGCATCAGGCCGAAACCGGAATGGACGAATTCGCTGATCATGGCTGCGGAACCGTCGATGGTGGCGAAATCCCACTTCTGTTCAAATTCGAGCCCGATCGGCAGAAGGATCAATTCCAGATCTTCCTTGGCGAACACCACCAAGGCATGACCGAATTTTTCATCCCAGGACCATTGACAGCCATCGGGTATATTGAGGCCGATGCGCTGGCATATGGTCTTGAATTTTTCCAGTTTGATCTCGGCCATGGGGCTGTCCGTCTGCTTCGGGAATATCGATCTAAGTTTTTGTAACTGTAGGTGATTTCATCTTCCCTGTCAAACGGCGTGATCCCAATAGCCGTGCCGTGGCCGGATCGGGAGAACGAGACCCGTGTTCCCCGGCGCGCTGCGTCATTGGCAAGCCTCTGCAGACAGGGCGGTGTTTGGTGAAAAAGCGAGTTTTCTCTCCAAGCATGTGATATGAGCGCTTGAGCAGGGCGGGTATCGCCGATCGGGTCAGGGTGCGGAAGCATTGCCAATGCCGCGGCCAACCTGACTTTACCGCGCCACTGATCTGAATCCGTCCATCCGGAAGATTTGGCCTAGGCATGAATACAACGACAAAAAGTTTCGTCGAATTGCTGCCGCTGGTTCTCATGTTCGCCGTGCTAGTTCTGTTGCTGGCCATTTTCCAGCGAAAACTGGGGAACATCAGGACCGGCCGCAACGGCGGCCTGCAGTTTGGGTTGCCGTTGCGCAGCCCGGGTGCATCGGTTCTCAATCAATTCGAACGCGCCGTCTCGGAATACAATATTTTCGGGGTGGCGGTGGCCGTTGTGCCCCTGACGCTTCTGTTGTCTTATCTGACCTATCTTTATTTGAGCAAAACGCCCGCCGGACGGCTGGATCTCATTTATCTCGTCTGCCTCCTGGTGGGATTCCTGCTTTACGGCACCAATAAACTGCGCCGGCTGGACGCCAAGAAAAAAAGACTTCTACGGACGTTCGCCGGTATTCAGATGGTTGCCCAGGAGATCAATCGCCTGAGCGTTGCGGGCTATCACGTCTACCATGATTTCCCTTCGGGTCGTTTTCACATCGATCATGTCGTCGTTGGCCCCACGGGGGTTTTTGCGGTGCGCTCGCGGATACCTTCCTGCCTCGACCGTGTGGCCCGAGACAAACCCCATCCGATTTCGGCGGCGGGTGAAATCCTGACCACTAAAAAAGCGACCGACACCACCACGATTCGGACCACGGTCTTTCATGCCGCCTGGCTGGCCAATTGGCTGTTGACCGCCGCCGGGGATGCGGTGCGGGTCCAGCCGCTTTTGACCCTCCCCGGGTACCGGTTCGAGTTCGCCGATAACCCTGAAATCGTCGCGGTTGACCCCACGCGTATCGTCAGCGCGGTTCGCGCCAATCGTGCCAGCCACTTGGGGATCGAGACGATTCAGCGGCTACGCAACGAAATCGAACGCAAATACCGGCGCGCGAGCGGTCGGTCCGGCCCCGGCTGAGATTATCGGCGGTCATGCCCCTGCAGGCGGCGCGGCTTTACGGGCTGGTTCGCGTCCGCGGACCATACCCCTGGGGCCATGTCGTGAAATGATGCCGAGGATACGTCGGCTGGTGTCACCGGGACGTCTTCGCGTGACGCTTTGGCGCTAAAGGCTGCCTGATTGGGAACGCAGAGCGTTGCGCATGCGTTCGCGGGCTTCCTCGGAAAGTGCGATGGCGGAATCGAGGGTTTCGATGGGGGAATCGAGATGGCGGCTGATCTCGCGCATTCTCAATAGCTGCTGTTCGAAGCGACGGCAGTATTTGCACATGAAAAGATGCAGACGGACCAGGAGCCGCTTGAAAACAGGCAGTCTACGGTCCATCGAAGCGGATACCAGGCGGGAGGTCTCTCGGCAATTAGGCATCATAAACATAGGGATTACATTCCATCCTTACAGACCGCGACCAAACCAGTTGAGTTCGAGGCATCTGCGCAAAGCGCTTCGGGCGCGGTACAATAT
>CAYMAR010000459.1:0-2578 GCA_964388465.1 uncultured Desulfobacteraceae bacterium | reverse complement strand
GCCATCAAGCCCGACCGTTGCGGCTTGTACGTGCTGGACATGGCTGTGCGCGACAATGCCGGGCAGATTCTCAAAACGCTCCGCGTCGACTTCGCCCGGCGTCTGCCGCTGCCGCTGCGGGAGCAGATTTCCGATGCCTCGATGCTCGCCTGCTATGGGGGGTTTCGCCATGAACTGCCGACCTTCGGCACCAAGGTTGAGCGCATTATCCAGCCCATCTACGGCCGCGCCGCCGACGGCGGTGCAAACTTTGCCGCCAGCGATGCCTTTGTGGACACGTGCATCAGCATGGGCCTCGACGTGCTCTACTGCATCAAACTCGGCTTCTGGGAAGACGGCAAGTACAAGACCGTCGCGGACTGGAAGGCGGATCCGACCATCCACACCGATCATATCCGCAACCTGGCGACCCGCTACAAGGGCAAGGTCAAGTATTGGGAGATCTTCAACGAACCCAATGCCCACGGCTTTAAGCCGGAGGATTACGTGGAACTGCTCAAACAGGCGCACGCCATCTTCAAAGAGATCGATTCGGAGGCGAAGATTGTCGGCCCCTGCGGCACCTCGAGTTATCACGATTGGACCGAGGCGGTGCTGGCGGCCGGCGGCGGCCCGTACTTCGACATTCTCAGCTTCCACAACTACATCAGCATGTCGCCATTGAAGAATCACGAGCTGGGCCGGGTGACAGCGGTCAAGAAAAGCATGCGTGAACATATCGGCCGTGAACTGCCCATGTGGAACAGCGAGTGCGGCCTTCACCAGCCCGAGCGAATCGACGGACGCCCCGCCACGGACGAGGAGCTGCTGAAGATCTACGGCGGCCGGGCCCGCCGCGATGCTGACGGGGTGAAAGTCGGCGTCGATGCCATCATGATGGTCAATGAACATCTTTCCGCCTGCTGGCAGGCGCAGTCGATGCTGGTGGAACGGGCCGAGGGCATTCGAAAATACTTCATGCTGATGCGACCCTCGCAACCTTATCCACAATTCTCGCCGGGCGATGAGTTTGTGACCGAGAAGGGCGTGGCCCTGGTGGCGGCGCAATCGCTACTGATAAAAGCGGTCGACGCGCGCTTCATTCCCACCAATGTCACGGGTGCAACATGCATCGGGCTGGTTGATAATGAGGGCAAGAGCACGGTCGCTCTGTTTGCCGACCAACCCGTTTCACTGGTCTTCAAGACCGGTTTGGGCGCCGATTCACCGATCAAGGGAATGGATTTTCTGGGCAATCTGCGCACATTTCAGACTGGTGCCAATGGCTTGCTCACGTTGACGTTGACTGCCGAGCCCATCTACCTGCTCGACGTGCCGCAGGCCTTTGCGGTCAACGCCGAAGGCGTGACCCTCACCTGTGACATCAATCAACTGGAGCCGATGAGCCGGGTTGAGGTCACCGCAGAGGTGCGCAATCCCTTTGACCGCGCGGTCAAGGCAATGCTTGAACCCACAGTCTCGGCCGGAGTTGCCACGGTCGCAACGAAGGAATTCGAATTGGCCCCTGGTGAAAGCCGGAATATCGCGGTTGTCTGGCAGACCGGGAATATGGAGAAAGGGCGGCACTGGATGCGCGGCCAACTTCGCCTGGATGGTGAATTCTTCTCGGTGATCGAGAACGGCGCGTTTTTCAGCCATGGCAAGATGACCCGGGTGCACCGTTTCCCGGGGACGTTCACACTCGATGGCAACTCTGAGAAGTGGGTGGATATCCCGGCAGAGAACGCTGACTCGCGGGATCAGGCCGTCATCGGCCGCCCGGTCGAGGGGGCCCCCAACCCCATGTTCTGGAGCGGCACGGAGGATCTCTCCTACACCTTCAAAACCGCCTGGAGCGACGATGCCATCCATTTCCTGGTTGAAGTCACCGATGACGTTTTGCGCCCGCCGATGAATGCGAATGAAGATAAGAGTCCCTGGGCGTATGACGGACTGGAGCTGTTTGTCGACGCGAGGCCACGAAGCGAACGCCAGACGGCGCTGACAGCGGGGGCGGTTCAGGCTGTTGTCGCCCCGCGCATGGATGAGGCCATCGCCGACTGTCCGGTGCGTATCTTTGGCAAGGAACCATTGCCGGTCACGGTACGCTGCGTCAGCCGCAAGACCAAGTCCGGCTACCTCGTCGAAGGTACGATCACGCCGGTCGCGGCCAGCCCATTGATGCTGAAGGACGGCATGCAGATCAATCTGGATGTTTCGGTCGACGACAACGACGACCAGCCCGATCAGGAGGTCAAGCTGGGCCGACGCATTCAGATGGCGCTGCACGGCACGGCGAACAATCATGTTGAAACGAGCAACTACGGGCGCTACATCCTCAGCGACGAATCCATACAAGCCAACCTGATTAAAGATGGCACATTCAGCAAGGCGGAGCTTTTGGCCGCGGACGCCAGAAGCAAGAGTACGGTTCCCGGCTGGCACCTGGCCAATGCCCACGAGCTGGATCCGGCCGTCAAGGACCAGGTATTCTGGGGCGCTAAGCGGGTTGATGACAAAAACTCCCTGTGGATCGGCACGGGTGCCGAGGCGCACATTGAGCCGGTGTGGGACCTGCGGGTCCCTGTCAAGGGGGGAG
>CAYMAR010000458.1:0-2608 GCA_964388465.1 uncultured Desulfobacteraceae bacterium | reverse complement strand
TCGAAGGCGAACTGCTCGATCAGCATGTCGCCGGCCATGGACGAGGACAGCAGGCGCGAGCGGGCGGTCACCGGTCCGCGATCGCGCCTGACGTTGGCCTCGAGCGTGGCCCTGCCGTCGAGGTTGCGGAAGCGCAGATCTTTTTCGCTCTTGAGAGCCGAGCCCATATAAGCGGCCAGGAACCCGCAGGCCTGCAGACCGATTTCCATGAGGATGCAAAGCGGCATGCCGTCACCGCGGTGGGCGCGAAAATACCAGTCGTCCGGTTGCATGTCCCAGGCGATATGGGCCCAGCCGTTCGGCTTGAGTTCCCAGGGGGGGGCATCGACTCGCGTCACCCGCGAGATGAACGCGTACGGGGGCGCCGGCAGGCGGGCGATGAAGCGCTCGCGGTCAAAGGGCCGGTAGGGCGCCCCGAAGGCATCCGACGGCTTGCCGCGGGCGAAGGCCAGAATCTGCTCGCGACTGAAGGCGTCCGCCTGCAGGGATACCGTAGGGACCGGCGGGCGCCGGGTCTGCCAGAAGGTATCCAGGCGCTCGCGCGTCATTCCGCTCATCTGCATGGACATGCCGCGGAACATGACGATGTGGTGGCCGTCGGCATACATATGGGCGTCCG
The DNA here is from genome assembly GCA_964388465.1 of uncultured Desulfobacteraceae bacterium. GTDB lineage: Bacteria > Desulfobacterota > Desulfobacteria > Desulfobacterales > UBA5852 > JABZFP01. The sequence continues at coordinate 1,989 of CAYMAR010000458.1, read as the reverse complement.
CCCGAACGTAGGGTGCGGGGTTGAAGCCGATCTCGCTGATCTCGACCGCATAGACCACATGACGGGTTTGCGGCGTGACCGGGCCGCGGCATCTGAGCACGCTGCGCTTGCCGATCACCGGTTCGTAGCAGACGTCTGCGCCGTCGCTGATCCAGCCCATCCGCTGGAGCAGGATGCGCAGGGTGTGGGCGCAGCACTCGTACATCAGGGTTCCCGGCATGACCCTGTCGTCCACGAAATGGCAGGTCAGAAACCAGTCGTCCGGATGAATGTCGGCCTCGGCACGGATGCTGCCCAGGCCGTAGCGGCCGCCTTCGGGCTCGACGGCCAGCACCCGCTCCAGCAGACGCATGCGGCCCCCGGGGAGACGCAGGGCCGGCGGGACGGCGACACCCGCGAATACCTCTCCGAAGCAGGCTGCCGCTTCGCCCCGGCGCAAGGCGTCAACCGCCGCATCATCGTAGGATTCCTTCACCAGGGGCACCGGCGGGCGCCAGTCGGTCGGCCGGCGACCTTCGCCCCGGGCGGTTTCCTCCTCTTTGAGCAGGATACCGCCGGACTGACGGACTTCTTCGGCCGTGAAGAACCCGGCGCAGCCGTCGCGCATGGTGATCAGGTGCTCTTCGCCGATATAGCCGTCGAAATGAAAGAAGAACAGCCAGGTTTCGCCCTGGCGGATGAACTTCTCGATGGCGATTTCGTAGCGGATGACGTCGCCGGGGCGGGGGAGGCCGCGGTGGAAGGTGACCGCGGCGTCCAGCAGGCGATAGGTGCGCTCGCCCCGGACCTTGAGATCGATGCCCAGATAGCTGCATAAAAAGAGGTCGGCCTGTCCCGCTTCCACCGAGATGCAGACCGGCGCCCGGTCGGCGTCCAGGTACCAGGCGCCGGGCGACACGTCGTGTTCGGTGACGATGCGGCCCGGGCCGAGTTGTCCCTTTTGGCCTTCGATGCTGATAATACGATCCACCAACATCAGCGGTTCGTCCGGCAGGCGCACCCTGGCGGGATAGCGGTCCAGATCGGCGAACTCGGGGCCGAGCACCCGGGCGGCCGAGCCCACTGCGAACTCCATGCACATCTCCCGCGGAAAGGCCGGTGGATCGGCCTGTCGATTCGGTGCGGCGGGCATAACGGCGGGGTCTGCCTCCGGCCCGGCCGCAACGAGGCGCTCGGCATCGTTCATGCCCGCCAGCAAGCGGTTGCGCAGATCGAAGGCGGCGGCATAGTCACGCGACAGTTGACGGCTCATCTCCAGGTATTGCCGGTGCGCCCGGGTGGTTTCCGCCATTTGGGTGTTCATCCGGTCCAGCATCGCCCGGGACCGTGCCAGGGCGTCAGCGCCGCGAGTCGGGCCGGTTTCTGGCGCTGCAGGCTTTCGCGCTATGGCGGCCCGGTCGGACGGAGTGGTCCCGGACGGCAGGCGCTTTTCATCGAGGGCGATGGTGCCACCGGCAGGCGGCGGCGTCGGTGCAAGGGGGCGCCGGCCGCTGGGAATGCGTTTGACGGCCATCTGGCGGGGCGAGAGAACCGCTTTCTCTTCCCCGGCAGGCTGCCGGAAATAGGCGTCCAAGTCGAAAACAAGCCCTTCGGCCGCCAGTGCGGCGACGGTTCGGACGATTTCAAACCCGTCTTCATCCTCCCAATGCGAGGACGAGAGGGACAGGTGCGGCCGGTCGCCCAGAATCCGGCCGATCATGCGGCTGCAGGAATCCCGGGGGCCCATTTCGAGAAATAGGCGCACGCCGTCGCGATAGGCCTGCCTGATCGTGCGCGTGAAGTCGAACCCCGCTAAGGCTTGATCCAGAAGGGACTGGGCCGCGGACTCACGGGTGAGGCGAATGGCCCCGCCGCTGACGCAGCTGTAATAGCGGATACCGGTCGGCGGTCGGGTTTCGAAGCAGTGCAGGTCGTAATAGGCCTGAGCCACTGGTTGAACCGCATCGCAGTGCACCGCCACGGTGCCCTCCAGATCGATGACGTCGGCAC
>CAYMAR010000457.1:0-2613 GCA_964388465.1 uncultured Desulfobacteraceae bacterium | reverse complement strand
TGCCGCCGCGGCGATCTGCTGCGCCGTGTCAGGCCGCCGGCCGCACATAACCCCACCAGCATTTGACCCGGCGATATCGGGGCGAACGAACATGTTGCCGATGGCCGACCGGTTTGAAACGGCGGCCGCGGCCCCCCGCCTCTCGTTCCGCGCAACCCGACCGCCCGGCGTGCAGCGCTGGCGCCCGGCGCGGTCAACCGCATCATCATCACGGCGGGCCAAGGAACAGCTCGAACGCGTGCAATTTCCGGGCTGAGGCGTCCCGCTCGCGGACCGCATGGCCGGCGTTCAGGAGTAGATGATGTTATAGGTCAACGGTGGGTATTTCCAAACACCGGGCCGGGGAATGATGTGCTGCCCGCCCACCGTGAGCCAGGAGAGATCCGATTTCATTTCCCGCATCTTGCCGTCATCCGGGGGGCGGGCCTGGTCGGTGGGCAGATAGGTGGCTTGGAAGATGCAGATGCTCTTTTTCTTTTCACGGAAAACCACATAGTTCTTGGTAAACGTCTGCTTGGAGAGTTGGTTGGCGTTCGCCAGCGCTTCGATCTCATCGGGCGCCAGGCGCATCAGCACATACTTGGAGACGCCGCGCTCGGATATGCGGATCAACCCCCGGGTTTCACTGCTGCCGGCATAGACGGTGGAGATGCAGGGCATTTGGCGCAGGTACTGCGCGGCCACGATGGCGGCCGTGCGGCGTCCTCCCGCCATCACAGGCAGGCCGTAGAACTCGAAGAACTTTTTCTGCAAATCTTCGGCATACTTGTCGCCCCGTTCGAAAATATCTTTGGAAATATAGCGCAGGTCGCGCGCCAGCGCTTCGGCCGCGTCGATGATCGGCCAGTCGACCCGGACGTGGAAATGGGTCATGCAGTAGCGGTTGCGGGCCCGGCTGGCGGGGTCCTGCTGAATCAGGAGGGCATAATCCACCGGCAGCAGCGTTTTGAGAAAGTTAGGGAACGTGGCCGAATCCAGATACTTTTGATGGCGATCGAACTTGTTGGACAGGGGCAGGGATTTGGAGGTCAGCAGATTCGATTTGGTCGTCTTGTTGAGTTCGAAAAAACGGATATATTTGCGGTGCTCGGGAAGGATCGTGTCTTCCACGAAGAGGACCAGGAATGCATTCTGGCATTCGTATTCGACATCGGGTATCCGGGCGCGGGGTTTGAGTTCACGCCGCGCCACGAAGGGAAAAGGCGTGCGCCGTGACTGAAATTTTTCGTAGGAATTGATGAGCGCGTAATCGACCATGAGATTGTCGAGTTCGTCCCGCAGCAGTTCGTAGTACGAGCGTCGCAATCGGTTTTCGCCGCTGAGTTCTTCTCTGACCTTCCAGAAAGTCAATGGAGGCTCCTGTGTGTGGTAGCCGATGAACGCCGGGCCACCAGGATGCACGCACCCTCGGCGTCGGCCGCCGCGCCGCCGCACGCGGGCGTTCACCTTCGGATAGGTGTCCGGCCCGGCGGCATGCGTTGCCGCCGCCCGCTGACACCGGTCGCCCGTTGGACTGCCGGGCCGTCATCGATCGTATAAGGAAGTAATCCGCCTGCAAGCTAGAACCTACCGATATTGATAGCATTTATTTCCAGGAGCGTCAACGGGGCCCGCGGTCGGGGCGATCGAATTTTTCCGCCCAGGTGTAGACGTGCGCCCGGTAGCGGTACACCAGAACCATCAGCAGCCCGCAGATGCCCAGCAGGGCCGCGAACACACCGTACATGCGTTCAAACAGCATGGCGCCCTGCAGGCTGAGCATCAACGTCCCCGGCATGCGGCCGACGATGGCCATGATCAGGAAGAGTTGGGTGGGCAGGCGCGTGACGCCCAGAAACAAGCAAAGGTAATCTTTGGGAAATCCAGGGAAGACGAAAAGGAGAAAAACCACCAGGGTGCCCCGATGGCGCACGTTCTGATCAAACCGCGCCAGTTGGGCGGCGGGTATCAGGCGGCGGACAAACCGCGCCCCCAGCAAACGGCCGAGCTTAAAGTTGATCCAGGAGCCCAGGCTCAGGCTCAGGGTCGAGAAGAAGAACCCTTTCCAGGCACCGAACAGATAACCGCCGATAAAGCCGGTGGCTTCCCCGGGAACCGGCGCCAGAATCACTTGCCCGACCTGCACGGCCATGAAGGCGAGCGGCGCCCACGGCCCGAAGGATTGAATGAATGCCTGGGTGCGCTCGCGATCGAGCAACAGCGCGTAGAGTCGGCGGATACCGTCCGCGAGGGATTCGGAGAAATACAGCAGGGCCAGGACCAGCAAGGTCAGGACCAGGGCCACCGCCCCGTAGCGCCAAAATGCGGATAGTTCTTTCGGCATCGTCAATCCGGCCGACCATCGAGGGAATAGCGCCCGTCCATCCTCCCGGGCGGCCGCCCCTGACAGCGGGGTGCCGCAAAGACCCGGCGGCGGATTTCCGGCGGCTCAGGACTTGTTCTCGTCCGCGTCCGCAGCATCCCGCTGTTGCTGAAGGGCCTTCTTGCGCGACCAGCGCTCGAAAAAGCCCATCATGCCGGCGGCATACGCCCGATCGATCTTCTCTTCCCTGACCTGAGCGCCCGCCTGCCCCTGCACGGCCGTGCGCAGGCATTCGGTCTTACAGTAGCACA
>CAYMAR010000456.1:0-2614 GCA_964388465.1 uncultured Desulfobacteraceae bacterium | reverse complement strand
GCAGATGATCTTTATCGGTAAATTCTACTATCTCACCAACCAGCAGGAGATCGAGGAGAAAGAGCGCCGGCACGGCGAGTTCGATCTGATTATCGAGGCGCAGAACGGCGATGTGGCTTTCCGCAAGTTCAAGGCACGCATCGAAGAGCTGCGTGCCAAAGGCGATTTTTTCGAGGGTCACACCAGCATTTTTTTTATCCAGCTCCTCGAATTCGACCGTTTTCCGCGCACCCAGGCCCTGATGCTCAATCTCAAATCCACGGCCGGTGATCCGCTCATGCCGTTTATCGGCTGCTCGATCCCATCCGACCAGACCAACGCCTGCCGGATTTACGACTGGAAGAACAATGAGCCTGAGATCGACGGCGCCAACGAAAAGCTTTTTCTGGAATTCAGGGACTGAGTCGGACATCACCCCTGGCCATGCCGGCGGGTTGGACGGGCCCTTTCCATGTCCGGTCTGAGACCGCTTCGTGTCTTGATTCTGCTCGCCTTGGCCGTCGGCCTGGGCGGGTGCCTGGCGACAGACCCGGATGACGCGGCACCGTCTCCGGATGCGACCGCCATCGGCCCGGTCGAGCTGCTGACCTTCCTGCCGGACGAAGACCATTTTCTGACGCCGGGGCATCGCTATCCGGTCGAACCGGCCGCCTCCCTTCAAGATGCCCTTCAGGACCTCGCCGATCAATTGACCCGGAACTACTTCAAGGATGGACCGGAACCGGACGCGGGCATCGACATCGAAGTGCTCGACGTGCACACCATCCGGCTGCCCCACCGACCGTTGCGGGTGGTGGTCGTCAACCTGCGGGACGTCCGACAGGTGGCCTGGCGCCATTTCTTTCAGGGCTCCAGCGGGGGGCAGACCACCTACTACTTGCTGGCCGCCACCCTGATGCAACCTCAGCTGAGTCCGCCATTGGCGGACGGGTTGGTTGTGCTTTATAACGGGGCCTCATTTCCGGAACTCGCTCACATCCGTTTCAACGACCTCGTATCGGCCGAATCGGTGCGGCCCGTCGTCGTCCGGGCGATCCAGCGCCGCCCGTCCCGACCTGGGGAGGCCGCCGGTTGACCGCAGGGTCAGGGATATCCCGATCTCTGTCACTTGTTTCTCGGGAGGATGCTTGACACCCATGGTTTACGAGATTTCTATGCCGTGGTGGCTGTTTGCGCTGTTGGCCGGGCTGGCCGGGCTGGCCCTGCTCGATCGGCTATTCATCCCCAGTGTCCGCTGGTTCTGGCGTCGGCGGATCAATCGGGTGGTGGACGAGATCGGCCAGCGGCTGGCCATCGAGATCCGCCCCTTTCAGTTGACCAAACGCCAGGTCCTGATCGACCGTCTGATCTACGACCCCCTCGTGCTCGAGGCCGCTCAAACGCTGGCCAAAGAGGAGAATGAACCGCTTGAGCTGATTCAGGCCCGGGTCGTGACGTATGCCCGTGAAATCGTTCCAGCCTTCAACGCCTACCTGTATTTCCGCATCGGATACTGGATTGCCAAGCGCGTGGCCCACCTGCTCTACCATGTGCGGATCGCGCTGCCGTCCAACGAAGAACTGGCGGCCATCCCCCGGGATGCCACCGTGGTCTTCGTGATGAACCACCGCAGCAACATGGACTACATCCTGGTGGCCTTTCTGGCCGCCGAACGCACCACGCTCTCCTACGCGGTGGGCGAATGGGCCCGGATCTGGCCGCTCCAGACGCTGATTCGGGCCATGGGCGCCTTCTTCGTGCGTCGCCAATCAGGCAACCCGCTCTACCGTCTGGTGCTCGAGCGCTACGTGCACATGGCCACCCACGAGGGGGTTTGCCAGGCCGTATTCCTTGAGGGCGGGCTAAGCCGCGACGGCCGTCTGCGGAACCCTAAGCTGGGTTTTCTGGATTACATGCTGCGCCGTTTCGACCGGGCTAAAGACCGAGATGTGGTCTTCATCCCGGTGGGCATCAATTACGACCGTGTGATCGAAGACCGCAGCGTGCTTTACAGTCTCGATCCCGAAGCGGCCAAGCGCAGCCTCTGGTTCGTCGTCCGCACCACCGCAGGGTTCATCTTCAAAAGTATCCGGCTGATGATTGTCAGCCGCTGGGAACGCTTCGGTTACGCCTGCGTGAGTTTCGGCCCACCGGTATCGGTCAGGGACTACTGCGAAAGGCATGCCATCGATTTCAAGCGACTCTCGCGCCCGGAGCGTTTTCCGGTGGTGGCGCAACTGGCCCGCATGCTGATGGACCGGATTAGGCGCGAAGTACCGGTTTTGCCCGTACCGGTGCTGGCGGCCGTCTTCAAGGCCCATGCCGGCGAATGGCTGACGGCGGGCGAGATCGAACGCGAGGCCGTTGAACTGCTTGAAAAAATCGAGCACCGTGGGGTCAAGATCTACCGCCCCGGCCGCAACCGCATGCCGCATTACGTGGCCGGCGCCCTCAGCCTCATGCACATGCGCCATTTCATCGCGGAGGAAGACGGCCGCTATCGGATGAATACCGAAGTGGCCGACGTTATCGCCTATTACGCCAACTCAGTCTGGCCCGATCCGCCGGAGCATGCAATCCGACCGGCGGAAAAAACCGAACGGAGGCAAGACGACATTGTCCGCTAGACAACCAT
>CAYMAR010000455.1:0-2639 GCA_964388465.1 uncultured Desulfobacteraceae bacterium | reverse complement strand
TTTGGCTGGAGCCCACCAACGAGCCGTATGCGGTGGCCAAGATTGCGGGCATCAAGCTGTGCGAATCCTATAACCGCCAGTACGGCACGGACTACCGGTCGGTCATGCCGACCAACCTGTACGGGCCCGGTGACAACTACGACCTGGAAACCTCCCACGTCCTGCCGGCCCTGATCCGGAAGTTTCACCTGGGGAAGCTGGCGCAAAACAACGACTGGGATGCAATCGCCGCCGACGAGGCCCGCTTCGGGCCGATTCCCGCGGATATCCGCGAGGCCCTGGGGCGTTCCGGGCCTTCCCCGGTAAAGGTGGTCCTGTGGGGCAGCGGCCGGCCGTACCGCGAATTTCTCCATGTGGACGATCTGGCCGATGCCTGCCTGTTTGTGATGCAGCTATCGGCGGATGCCCTGGCCGAGGCGTTCATGCCCGCGACACCCTTGGCCGGCGATGCGGATGCCAGCGCCCGGGCGCACAACCTGCGCCGCGAAACCTGTTTGCTGAACATCGGCACCGGTCGTGACCTGACCATCCGGGAGCTGGCGGAAACGGTGGCCGCGGTGGTGGGCTACACCGGCGATATCGTCTGGGATGCGGACAAACCCGACGGGACGCCCCGCAAGCGGCTGGATGTCCGTCGCAGTTCGCGGCTCGGCTGGCATCCCCAAATCGGCCTGGATGACGGGATCCTTCGAACCTACCAGGACTATTTGCAGGCTGACCGACCGATCGTCGTCGCCCCCCGCACGCGACGTGCCGGGCCGCGGCGGCCGCTCAGCGGTGGTCGGGTCATTTTTACACCATCCGTCCCGAAAGGACTCATTATGGAAAAGACCGACAGCGCGCGTAGGGTCTCTCTGTCTCCCACGGGAGAAGCCTTCGGGTTGCCGCGTGAGGAGGATTATGAGCGTGAATTCACACGGCTGAAGGATCTGGCCGACCGCCATCGCGCAGCCGGCCGCGAAATCGTGGTGGTCATGGGGGTGGGGTTCGTGGGGGCCGTAATGGCCGGCGTGGTGGCGGACGCCCCCCCGAACGAAGCGGGTGAAGCCCCTTATTTCGTCATCGGCATGCAAAGGCCCTCGACACGGTCCTACTGGAAAATTCCCTACCTCAACCGCGGCCAGGCCCCGGTCGAGGCCGAGGACCCCGAAGTGGCGCCGCTGATCGAACGCGGTGTCAAGACGCGGCAGACCCTTACGGCGACCTTCACCTATGATGCCTTGAAATTGGCCGATATCGTGGTGGTGGACGTGCAGTGCGACTACCTGAAGGCCAACTTGGGGGATGTCCGCAACGGCCATGCCGATATCAAGGCTCTGGAGGAGAGCCTCAAGGTGATTGGCCGCAATATTTCCCCGGCGTGCCTGGTTCTGATCGAAACGACCGTACCGCCCGGGACCACCGAGTACGTGGCCTATCCGATCGTCAAGAAAGCCTTCGAACAGCGGGGGCTTCAATCCGCCGAGCCCTGTTTGGCCCACAGCTTCGAGCGCGTGATGCCGGGGCGCGACTATGTGGCCTCGATCCGCGAATTCTGGCGGGTGTGCAGCGGCATCAATGCGGTCGCCCGGGAAAAGGTGGTGGCCTTTCTTACGGCGATCATCGACGTCAAGAACTATCCGTTGACCGTGCTGGATCGCCCCATCGAAAGCGAAACCTGCAAGATCGTCGAAAATTCCTACCGGGCGACGATTCTGGCATTCCTGGACGAGTGGAGCGTCTTTTCCGAGCGCAACGGCGTGGATCTGCACAAGGTGATTCAAGCCATCAAAGTGCGTCCGACCCATTCCAACATGATTTTTCCCGGTCCGGGCATCGGCGGTTACTGTCTGCCCAAGGACGGCGGTTTGGGCGTCTGGGCCTACAACACCCTGATGGGGTTCGAGGACGATATTTTCCGGATGACGCCCCTGGCGATCGACATCAACGACACGCGGGCGCTGCGGGCGGTCCAACTCGTGCGCGACGCCCTGCGCAACATGGGCAAAATCGTGGCCGCCTCGCGGGTGGCCCTGCTGGGGGCCTCCTACCGCCAGGACGTGGGGGATACACGATACAGCGGTTCCGAGCTGATCGTGCGCAAACTGGCCGAAATGGGGGCCGAAACCGTGGTCCACGACCCCTATGTCAAACGCTGGTGGGAGCTTGAAAAACAGGACAGTTATCCTCGGCCCGGCTATTCGATGGCCCGGTTTTTCCGCAATCAGGAAGCCCTGCGCGATATCGCCGTCCATCATCGTCTCGAGGAAGCGCTGGAGGGCGTGGACGCGGTTGTTTTGGCCGTCGGGCACGCACCTTACCAGAATCTCGATCCCGATGCGGTGGTGGGGATGACCGGCCGGCCGATTGCCGTGATCGACTGTTTCAATCTGTTGGACGACGACCAGATCGAGCGCTATTTCGAATTGGGCTGCGAAGTCAAGGGGCTCGGTCGGGGCCATGTCAAGCGCATCAAGGACCGTGTGGCCTGTCGTCCCGCCCGTCCCTGATCGATGGGGTCGCAACCGGAGGGTTTATTTTTGCGCGTCCGATCGCGAATGAGGCCATCCGGCCGGTGGGGCGCGCCGCCGAAAGCGCTGCTTGCGTCCGGTTGGGCGACGCCAGGGCGGCGGCGCCCTATCTGACGCAGGAACACGTCC
>CAYMAR010000454.1:0-2642 GCA_964388465.1 uncultured Desulfobacteraceae bacterium | reverse complement strand
ATTTTGATATTCAGACCAGGAACCATCTCAAGTGAAATGGCCATGGCCACGGATAATAGGCCCATCCCCAGAGTGGGTTTTGGTATGGCCGATACGATCTGAATTGTTTATCGGCTAGGAAATGCCCGGCGGCTGCAGCACGATGTTGCCGACATAGTTCTTCTTGAGGAATTCCCGCTGGGCGGCCTGAATGTCCTGCAAGACATACTGCCGGGCCAGCAAAGGGCGGACCTCTTCTTTTTCGATGGATTCAACCAGGCGCGCGAAAATCCCCACAGGCATGACGGTGGCGCCGTGCATCACCAGGTCTTTAAGGTACAGGGCGCGCAGGTCCAGTTTGACGATGGGGCCGGCGATGGCGCCCGAGGTGACATAGCGCCCCCCCCGGCACAGGAGGGTCAAAAGGCCCGGAAACGCGTCGCCCCCGACCACATCGGCCACCACATCGCATGCGTGGCCGGGCAGGATCGATTTAAGCCGCTCTGCCAAATTGTCCGATCCACGGTCGATTACGGCGTCCGCGCCCAGGTTTTCAAGGGTTTTCTTCTTGGACGCGCGGGACAGCGCCAGCACCCATCCACCTCTGCGCTTGGCCAGCTGCACCAGGGCGGAGCCCACGCCGCCCGAAGCGCCGGTGATCAGGATCTTCTCATCGGCTTGCAGGTCGACCCGGGTCAGCATGTGCTCGGCCGTGGAATAGGCGCAGGGAAAGCTGGCCAACTCCGCATCCGAATAGTTGGATTGAATCGCAAAGGCGTTCTCCCCGGGCACGGTGACGAACTGGGCGAAGCCGCCGTCCCGTTCGCTTCCCAGATAACCGGCCCGGTCGCGGTTGGTGGGATCGGCCGGATCCCGCAGCCAGGGGTCGACAAGCACCCGCTGGCCCACTCGCCGGGGCGATACATGGCGGCCGACGGCCACGATGCGGCCGGCCACGTCCGCGCCCTGAATCCGGGGAAAAACCAGGGCGCCAAATCCCCAGGTGGCCTGCCGCTCCGCAACGTCGGTGATGCCCTCGGTCGCGCCACGGGCGGTCGTACCCGTTGACACCGTCTGTGAATACCAGCCGATACGGGTGTTGATGTCCGTATTGTTCATCCCGCAGGCGCCGACCTGGATCAGCACTTCGTCCTGGCCGGCGCGGGGCACAGGGACATCATCCCGGATTTCGAGCTTATCGAATCCGCCGTGGCCGCTGAGGACGGCGGCGGTCATCGTTTCAGGGATTTTCATCTGGTTTTCCTCTCGCTTGGGCCAGACCTCACTCACGAAAAAACCCGACGCTGCAGGGCAGCGCCGGGCTGTATCGGATACGACGAACCGGTTGGCGACTATTGGGCGGCTTTGCGGGCCGCTTCCAGCCAACCGTTCCATGTGGCTTCGTTATTGCTGATCCACTCGGCCACGTGGCGCTCGATGTCTTTCTGGGACTTCTCGCCCTCGTTCATGCGGGTGTTCTGCGCGTTGATGTCCGCCAGCGGCAGGGAAAACACGTCGAAGAATTTATTGATGGCCGGATTTTCGGCCAAAAATTTCTTGTTGGCCACGACCTGGATATCGGAAACCACGAAACCCAGCTTGACCGGGTCACTGACCGCGCCCTCGACACCGCTGACCGTCATGCGATCCTCGGCTTCGGCCTGGGCATCGGTGGGCTTGATTTCGGGCACGTTGATCCAGACGACATCTTCGCCCGGCTTCAGCTTGTAGACCGTCCAGTTGGGAGTCCAGGTGTAGAAAAAGATCGGCCCGCCGCTCTTGTACTTGCCCAGGGCCGACGCCATGCCGGCCTCGTAAGCGGCCTTGACCGGGTTGATGTGATCCGCGAGACCGTAGACTTCCATGTGATGGCCGATCACCTTCTCACAGCCCCAGCCCGGCGGGCAGGCGGTCAGGTCGGCCTTGCCGTCGCCGTTTTCGTCAAAGGCTTTTTTGACCTCGTCGCGTTTGAAATCGTCCAGGGATTTGATGTTGTATTTCTCGGCGTCCTTTTTGGACACCAGATAGCCTTGCAGGCCGCCGGCCTTGACCACGTAGCCCGCCTTTTCGGCATCGTCGTAAAAACCTTTCGGCAACTGGGCATTATGCATCGGGAACCAGCCGTTGGTCCAGTAGTCCACATCGCCCAGGGCCACAGATTTGTAGAAGATCGGGTTCTGCAGGTCTTTGGGTTTCTTGACGGTATAGCCCAGCTCCTCCAGGCCTTTGCGCACGAGGGCTTCCTGGAAAAAACCGGTGTTCCAGGTGGCGCGGGCCGGCTGGACCGTAACGCCCTTGCCGGGTTGCATATCCATGGCCGTCACCGGGGTGACCGCCAGGGCCAGTATGGCTGCCATCACGATCGTCATCAGTTGAATTCTTTTCATAACGCCTCCCATGTTTGGTCGTTGTTGGAATGTTTGCGTGAAACAATGAGAATTATTTTTTTGCGGCCATCGACTGGGTGATCCGGTCGAGCACGATGGCCATCAGGACGATGCCCAGACCGCCGATTACGGCCCGGCCGATGTCGAGGGTGTTCAGCCCCAGGATCACCGGACTGCCCAAACCGCCGGCGCCGATCAGGGCGGCGATCACGACCATCGAAAGGGCCATCATGATGGTCTGGTTCAGGCCGGCCAGGATCGTGGGCATGGCCAGGG